>JAZSFD010000074.1:0-35925 GCA_045532035.1 Eubacteriales bacterium
CAAAACAAGTTATAAATGTATTTCTGAACGGGACGATGTAGGCATCGTCCCCTACAGGGAGAGATTCGCCCCCCTGCGTTCTCATATGTGATTTGTCTCTCCCTCCGACAAACCGCTTTTGTCTGCACACTTGCGAGGGAGCCTTTTTGTGCAATATGTCAATGTGCACTTCTGAAATAGGGTTTGTCAGTGGTCTGAGGAGAGGCAAAGCCTCTCCCTTGGATTAAAACTTAATTTATAAGTGCGTTGGGTTCGATCCAACCTTCGGGGAAGTTGCGGACGATAGGATCCTTTTCGGGATCGATAACAACGACGACTGCGTTCTTGTCTCCCCACGCTTCGGAGATATTAGCCGCAGTATCATAGCCATAGGCAACCGAAGCACCCTTGAGGCGGAGAGGCTGTCCGACATGATTGATGTAGATATTCTTGTCAGGAACTTCGTTGTGATTTGCGGGATAGCCCACAAGATAACCGTAAGCTCTGTCAAGAATGTTGTAGTTGGAATAGCAGTCATAGTTTTCGGAAATGACATTACACCAGTAGAGCTGGCAGGTTCTGTGTCTTACGATAGAACCCCAACCGTAACCGCCAAGGCGCATGAGGTTGTAATCTGCAAGATAATTTCTTGTGATTCTTGTCCATATATCCTTCTGACCGGGGGCAAGATCGTCTGCACCGGGAGGAGCGTTGTACGATTCGATAGCCCAGAAGACATATTCCATAAGGTTCTTGGAATAGTGGATGTTTTCCTGGATACAGTCACCTGTGGAGGAGGATCTCTGATGAGTTACAGCTGTATCATAGATCTGATACATCCAGTTGTTGTAAACGTAATATCCGTTACAGCCGCCGTAAATTTCAACTGCGTTACCATAGTTGACAGGATTGCCGTTGCCGTGGAAGTCAAGCGAAAGAACAGAGCCGCCGAGCCACGAGAATACGCAGTTTGTAACGGTTACGTTCGAGGTTGTGCCGAAACCGATGCCGTGACCACCGACAAACTTAAAGGAAAGGTTGTCAATGATAACGTCGTCTGCGGCACCGCTGACGATGTTGTATTTTTCACCGATCTCAATCGATTCAAATCTTTCGCCGGGGTTGCCGTTTTTGCTGTAAAGGTAAAGCTCACCGGCGCCGTTTACATTACCGTAAAGCTCGGAATAGAACTGGAGATCGCCGCAAAGCTGAGAGGGATCCTGGAATCCGAACATATTCTTGTTCATGGTGATTCCGTAGGTTTCGTTATAGGTGTTTTCGGAATAGTCCTGAAGATCGTGGTCAAAGCCGATAACTCCGACATTTACAAGCTTGTCAGTACATACCCATACGTTTTCCCATTCAGTCTCTTTCCAGAGTGCAGGATCTGCATAGTTCTTTTTGGACTGCATAAGGATAGGCTTATTGCCTTCGCCGTAAGAACCGTAAATAATTCCCTTCATTACCAAGAAGGTACCGCGGTAAACACCGCCGCGCTCAAAGAGGATTGCGGTGCCTGCTTTGGGGAATCTGAGCTTATTCATAAGTCCCGCAAGTGTCTTACAGGCGGTTTCGGGAGTCTTACCGTCGTTATTATCATCACCGTTCTTTTCAGAGATATACCATTTCTGACCTGTGATCTTGTCAGCATAGATCACTTCGGTGTTGGGAGTGTTAAGAATATCCTTCTTCATCTGCTCGCCAATTACATCAACACCCTCACGAATGGCTGTACCCGAAAGAGTTGCCGACTGTTCGTAAAGACCCTTGATATAGTCCTCGGCACTTGTACCCGAAAGGACATACTTGCTGCCGTCGGTGTTTGTTGCTGTCCATGTAACGTTTTCATCGTTGCAAGCGGCAAGGATCTGACCCTTTGCCCAGTGTGCGCCGATGTCCGAGAACGATGTTGTACCTTCAGCACCGTTGGGAGTTCTGCCGAGCATTCTGTTGACCATGGTGACAACTTCAGCGCGAGTGATATTGTTTTCAGGTCTGAATGTGCCGTCCTCATAGCCGTTTACGATACCTGCCGCTACGGCATAGTTGACTGCCTGCGCATAATCGTGATCACCCGGTACATCTGTGAAGTACTTGAGCTTCATGGAATCCATCGATTCTCCGAGAGCCGAAATATTGAAGAGAAGCTCTGCAAATTCGCCTCTTGTGATATTCTGAGAGGGAGAAATGTTTGATCCGTAATCAGTGGCAATAGTATCAAGGAAGCCGAGCTGCTGGAAGAAGCCTATGTAGGATTCATACCATGCGCCTGCCGCAACGTCATCGAAATCAGCCTTGACATTGCCCTTGATGTTAGCTTCATCTGTGACAACTCTTGTGAGAAGAGTGATAGCTTCAGCTCTTGTCATATTGTTCTGAGGAAGGAATGTGCCGTCCTCATAACCTGCCACATACTTTGCGTTCTTGTTGACCTTGACCACAACGTTTGTGGAAACAGAAATTGTGCTTTCGCCTGTCGAAAGCTGATATATACCGTTATCGGAGGACACATTTTTGCCGTTGATAACAGCTGTCTTTGCGGGAATTCCGTAGGGGTCGGTAAGAAGGAAACCGCCGAGGTTGGAGCCATCAAGCTGAGGCTCGCAATGACCGCCTGTCATTTTGATGACATAATCTGCAGCATTCTTGTCGATGCTTGCTGTGGCAGTATCAGAAACGATAACTATCTTCTTTCCTGTAACCTTGCCCTTGCCGGCGGTGATAGCGCTTGCAAAGTCGCCTCCCTTGAGAGCAACAATAACATTGCCGTTAATGGTTGCACCCTCAGCCGCGCCGATGGTTGCGTTCTGAATCGAGCCGCCGCCAATCTCAACGGTTACATTACCGTTGACTGTACCGCCTGCAGAGCCCGCAACAAGATTTGTGATCTCACCGCGTCCGATAACAAGCTTTGCGTTTCCGGTCATAACACCGTCGCCCCAGTTTCCGCCGACAACATTTTCGATCTTTCCGCCGTCAAGCTTTACATATGTATTGCTGTTTACAGTCTTGCCGTTGGCAGAGCCTGCCGCAAGAGTTGTGTAAACACCTGCGTTCAGTTCAACACCTGCAGTTCCCGATGCGGTAGAACCGGGAGCGACCGATGGAGGATCGGGATACTGAATAAGGTTGTCGCCGTCTCTTACATAAACTTCTTTGTTGTATGTATCAAAGCCGTTTTCGGTTCTGAACTGATGTCCGTTTGTAAAGAGGAAAGCACCGGGAGCCATCTTGATAACAAGGAAATTGAGAGTGATGTCGCCCTTGAGCTCCACATCGCCCATTCCCGAGAAATCGAGGATGTTTCCTGTGTTATTTGTACCTGTACCGATAACCTTGACAGGTCCTCTGCCTTCGATATCGTTGAATTCAGTAAAGGTTGAAGTACCCGAGAAGATGATGACACCACCATCCTTGCCAAGAGCATTCAAAGCTTCGTTGAAGGATCTGTAACAGGTCTTTGTTTTGCCTTCATAGTTCATTCTTCCGAATGAGCTTACGAAAACTGTCTTTTCTCCGTCTATCATTTCAACCACAGGATCTGCTGCCGATACCGTGAAGGGTACCATGCAGAGCACGAGGATGACAGACAGCACAAGAGAAAGAATTCTTGCCTTTTTCATGTTTCGTCTCCTTTTATTATAAAATTTTAATAAAAACAGTATTATTTATCAATAACAACTACCACCGCGTTTTCGTCACCAAGATACTTATTGATTGCCGAATATGCGTTGTATGAGCAAGTCCGTGTTGTACCCTTGAGACGTCCGAGCGTGCATCCGATATCCTGGATATATATATTTTTGTTGTCTGTCTCGGTAGAGTTTTCCGGCAAACTTATAAGATATCCCGCACAACGGTCGAAAATGTTATATTCGGTAAACTGGTCATAGTTTGCCGAAAGGGATGCTCCGCAATAAAGCTGTGCGCTCTTGGTGCGGTTTCTTGTGAGTGAGCCCCAGCCGTATCCGCCCATACGACAGACGTTGTAATAGTCATAAATGTCGCGGGTATAGTCGACAGAGTCATTCGACTCATCTTCATTTTCTTTGGCCGCGTTATAGAACTCAATACCCCAGTGGACATATTCTATGAGATTTCCTGTATAATGAACATCCTCCTGGATAATATTCGACGCTCCGTCAGAAGACTGATGGGTAACACCCGTGTCATAAATCTGATATGTCCAGTTATTTTCCACATAGTAGCCGTTGCACGAGCCGTAGATCTCAACAGCGTTGCCGTAGTTTACCGCAGCTGATGTTTCGGTCGCTGCTCTCAGAACTGAGCCGCCGAGCCATGAGAATACACAGTTTGTAACGGTAAGATTTTCACAGTCGCCAAATCCAACTGCGTGCGCACCGGTGAACTTCATGGCAAGATTGTCGATTATAACATTGTTTCCGGTGGTGAAAATGTTGTATCCTTCACCGATCTCCATGGAAGAAAATCTGCTTCCCGGATTGCCCTGCGTGCTGTAAACATACAGTTCATTTGCGGCAATTGCGGGTCCGTCGGGATGGTGAGCTTCATAAAGCGCCACATCACTTGAAAGCACCGAATAGAATGCAAGATCCTTGTCCATATCGCCGGGACCTGTGAAGTCGAAAGTATTCATGTTGTAGATATCGCCGTAAAGCTCACTGTAGGAATCTTCAGTGTAATCAAACAGGTCGTGGTCATAGCCGATAATTCCGACATTGTAAAGCGAATCAGTACATTTCCACACATTTTCCCATTCGGTTTTCACCCAGAGTTTAGCATCGGCATAATCCTGCTTGGACCGCATCAGAAGGGGCTTGTTACCCTCGCCATAGGAGCCATAGATAACTCCGTTGACTGAGTCGATGACATTTCCCTGACGATAGATTCCGCCGCGTTCAAAAAGAACGGCATCGCCTGACTTCAGCGTCTTGTTTGCAATAAGACCCGCATAGGTCTTGTATGGAGTTTTGTAAATATAGTCATCCTCAATAGATCTGTTCGTATCCTTGCCGTTCTTTTCGGAAATATAATAAGCTTCTTTTATCTTGTCGCCATAGATCTCTTCGGTGTTGGGAGTATAAAGAATATCCTTCTTCATCTGCTCGGAGATGACATCGACCGCGTCGCGGATCGCCTTGCCCGAAAGGTATTGCGACTGGGCATAAAGCGCCTTGACATAATCCTCGGCACCCGTAGCTCCCGCAGGCATTACAAAGCTTGCACCAGCGCCGCTTTCTTCATAAAACCAAGTGTTTTCTTCAACACCTGTCGCGGCGGCGGTAATCTGTCCCATCGCCCAATGTCCGGCAGTGTCCTCAAAGATAGCCGTAACCTCGGCGTTCGGAACTCTCGAAAGATAACGGTTTATAATAGTTACAGATTCAGCTCTCGAAAGAGGGTTGTCGGGGCAGAACTGCCCGTCACCGTAGCCGGTTATGGCGCCGGCTCTGAAAGCACTCATAATATGAATGTAATAGGGGTTGTCAGAGGTTACATCGATAAAATCCAGAAGCTTCGCCGATTCGGAATACCTTTCAAGAAGGCTGTTCGCGATAGCCACAAACTCAGCTCTTGTTATGGTATCGTTGGGGCAAAGCTCGCCTTGCCATTCGGAGGGAAGAACACAAAGCATTTCGAGATATGCAACAGAATCATAATACCAGTCGCTCTTTGAGATGTCGGAAAAAGCCGAAGTGTGCTTTCCCTTTATAAGGCTTTTGTCTGTGGTGGCGTTAACGACAAGCTCTATCGCCTGAGCGCGGGTGAGCTTTTCGTCGGGGCGGAAGCTTCCGTCCTCAAAGCCGTTTACATACGCTTCGGTCTGCTCTGCAAAATCTATCATTTCCTGGCGACGATAGTTTACCATATGAACACCCGGTTCAACTGTAAAGGTGTTGCCCTCCACAAGAACACCGTCCACATAGCAGTCATAGCCGCGATCTGCTTCATAGGAGTATACTCCTGCCTCATCGGTGGAGCTTACCTTTCCGTGATAGCCGGAACGGATGATAAATCTGCCTTCGTTTGCATCAGGAAGATCCTCATATCCCGTCAGAGTTCCGTTGTTGAAAACCAGCGACACAAAACCGCCTATGGTGTTATCGTCGTTGATA
Organism: Eubacteriales bacterium; assembly: GCA_045532035.1. Classification (GTDB taxonomy): domain Bacteria; phylum Bacillota; class Clostridia; order Oscillospirales; family CAG-382; genus UMGS1052. Next base: position 6,078 of record JAZSFD010000074.1, read on the forward strand.
TTACTTGCTTTGATAACTCCGATTTCTCCGCCGTTTACGGTTATGACAACATTTCCGTCGATACGGCCTGTGGTGTGCTTGGGCTCATATTTGTCAAATCCGATGGTCAGTGCGCTGACAACACCGCTGTTAATGGTGAAGTGACAGTCACCCGTAATACCGTGAGTTGTGGAGGTGGGATATCCGCCTCCCATATAGAACTGGTGGACGCTTCCTCCGTCGATCGTGGTATTTGTTGACGCGACGGTTTCTTTTATGTATTCTCCGATACCGTCATGGATAACAAACTTATTGCTGTTATAAATAACTTCCTCGCCGATAATAAAAGCATTACCCTTGGTGTTGATAAAACAGCTGGTGCGGCAAGGAGCCATCAAGATGTGTTCAAGCTTTGTGGGGCCCTTTATGCCTGTGCCGTCATATCTCAGCACGGCGTCTTCGTATACTGTTCCGGTCACGGGATCCTTGCCTGTGATCGTGAGCAGCTTTTTGTGAGTATTCAGGCTGTTGATCGCGTTTGGCCACAATTTTGTATCGTCGCTTTCAATATCGCCCATGATGACAACAGTTCCGCCGCCCGTGGTGTTGATGGCAGCAAACGCCTTGGCAAGGGTCTCAAAAGGAGCAGTCCTCGAACCGCTGTTGCTGTCGTTACCATCGGGGCTTACATAATAGATGGCGTCGCTTGTTTCATAAGCACGAACCGTCGGCACAAAGCAAAGTCCCGAAAGGACAAGTATTGCCGCAATTATAATGGCTGTGATACGATACATGTATGTGTTTTTTGCAAACATCACAAAAAACCTCCCTTTTTTATGAAAATACATATTAATTATACAACAAAAAATATATCTTGTCAATACAAATCAGTATGTTAAAAGGCACGACTTACCGTTTTTTCGACTCATATACCGATACCTCAAAAGACAGCTCTGTTTCAAGTTTTGAAAGCTTTGAAAGCTTCTCAAAATCACATTTAGAGGTTTTCCAATAATAGGGTGTCATGGTAAAAAGATCGAGAATATCTTCTTTCGCAACAGTGATGGCATATTCACACTCCTCTTTACCGACAAAACAAAATCCGTCATATTCCCTATGCTTTTCCTCGTTCTCATACGGTTTTTCATAAACTGCACTCTTCAGCCCTGAAAGGTGAGTTTTGCCGGGACCTGCCACAAACATAAAGCCGCCTTTTTTCAGCACTCTCAGATTTTCGGAATCCCCTACGGGGGCAAAAACAGATATAATTCCGTCGAAGGTACTATCAAAAAAGGGGAGCGAAAAGATACCACAGACCGAATAGAGATTCTTTGTTCCTGCTCGCTGCTTTTCGCTTTTTGCCGCAAGCTTCACCGCTTCCTTTGCAAGGTCGATACCGAAAAGCTCTGCGTCGGGGAATTTCTCTCTGATCGTCCTGAGATAATGTCCCTCGCCGCAGCCTGCATCAAGTATGGCTGTGGGAAGAGTATATTTCTTGACAGTATCACAAATCAGCTTTGCAAAACCGTCATAATATCCCTTTGACAAAAATCTTCTGCGGCAGGCGCACATATCTGCACTGTCACCGCTGTCACTTTTTCCGAGGGCAAAATTTACATAGCCCTCCTTTGCAATATCAAAGGTGTGCCTGTTTTCGCAGACAAAGCTCTTATCACATAGCAAAAGTTCTTTCCCGCAGACGGGGCATTTATATACGATGGACATTGTTTGTCCTCCTTTTTTGATATCTTTTTTATTTTAACACAAAATCGCGCTTTTTTATAGCGGTATTTGTGAAATTTAATAAGACAGAGAAAAACCGCAAATGCACTATTGAAATTACACCGATTTAAGTGTAAAATATAAACATGAAATACAGAAAGGATCATGACAATGATAAAAAGATCAGGCGGCGTTCTCATGCCCATTTCCTGCCTTGACGGAGAATATTCGGTCGGAAGCTTTGGAAAGAGCGCAAAATATTTTGTGGATTTTCTCTCTGACTGCGGCTTTTCCTATTGGCAGGTGCTCCCCTTCTGCATGGTGGACAAATGCAACTCCCCTTACAAATCCTATTCGGCTTTCGGCGGAAATCCATATTTTGTAGACCTTGAAATACTCCACGAAAAAGGTCTTGTGACAAAACTCGAGCTTGAGCTGTACCGCCAGCAGACACCCTACAGCTGTGAATACACAAAGCTCTATCACACAAGACTTCCTTTGCTTGCAAGAGCTTCCGAAAGAGTGCCGGAAAAAGACCGCAAAAAAATCGAAGATTTCATCGACGGCGACAAATATCTTCATCAGTTTTGCGAGTTTATGGCTTACAAGACCGCAAACAGCATGAAAGAGTGGACAAAATGGGACAAAAGTAAAAAATATGACAACAATGTCCTTTTCACCTGGAAATTCATACAGTACGAATTTTTCACCCAATGGGATGAAATCAAAAAATATGCCAACAAAAAAGGCATAAAGATCGTCGGAGATATTCCCATTTATGTTGCATACGACAGCAGTGATGTATGGGCAAACAAAGAAATGTTCCTGCTTGACGAGGATAACGTGCCAAAATGTGTCGCAGGAGTTCCACCCGATTATTTTTCGGAGGACGGACAGCTTTGGGGAAATCCCCTTTATGACTGGAACAGAATGGAAAAAGACGGCTATTCCTGGTGGTGCGACAGAATGGTGCACACCTTCAGGATGTTTGACTGTGTGCGCATAGACCACTTCAGAGGGCTTGAATCCTTCTGGAGCATTCCCTACACCGCCAAAAGTGCAAAAGAAGGAAAATGGGTCAAGGGACCGGGCGAAAAATTCATCGATGCCATCAAAAAGATCGCCGACGGAAAAATGATAATCGCCGAAGACCTTGGTGACATCACGCCGGAGGTACAGGCGCTTGTGGATTACAGCGGTTTTCCGGGAATGCGCGTTCTGCAATTTGCTTTTCTTTCGGAACAAGACAACCCCCATCTTCCCCACAACTACATCAACAACTGCATTGCCTACACAGGCACCCACGACAACAACACGCTTCTCGGATATGTATGGGAGCTTTCCGACGAAACAAGAAAAACTCTTCTTGAATATTGCAATTACGACGACCCCTACTGGGACAGATGCTATGACAGCGTTATACGAACGATGTTTGCATCAAACGCGGGACTTGTCATCATGCCTATCCAGGATCTTCTCGGCTACGGCTCAGATACCCGAATGAACATACCCGGAAAAGCCGACGGCAACTGGCGTTACAGGGTCACGCGGGAACAGCTTGATTCGATAGACCGGGAAAAATACAGAAGACTCAATTTCCTTTACAAAAGATGATACAAAGCTTGAAAGGACGGCATCACGCCGTCCTTTTTGCAGATATACAACAAAAAGACCCTCAACGAGGGCCTTTTTTGTCTTGTCAATTAGTCTTCAGCAAGAAGAAGTTCTCTCATTTCTTCGAGGTTTGCTTCGTATGTCGAAAGGCTCGACTGATAGCTCGAAGTGAATGTGTTGGACTTGTTCGAAACCTGACCGATGATGGAAGGTGCGTAACCATCATAAAGGAAACGAGCGTTGTTCTTGATGATGGGAAGCATTGCTTCGGATTCAACATCACGGGTGCTCTTTACGGTAAGAACTGTGTCAAAGTAAAGAGGTGTGAGTTCCTTCGCGCTCTGGAATGCGAGTTCTTCAAGAACGGCACCTGTGAGATCAATGTCGGGATTGGTTACGGGGATGTATGTGAGGGCTGTCATGTTGGAAGATCTGTTCTGGTATTCAGAATCTTCGTCCCACTTGGGATAAGGAAGAATACCGAAATTGAATTCAACCTCAGAAAGACTTGTAACCTGACCGAGGAAGGTGTCACGGAACATCGATCTGCCCTTTGTAAACATAGCTATCTGAGCACCATAGTCAGAGCTTTCTGCCCAGGACACCTGTCCGTCAGCGAAGAGGTCAACAACTCTCTGATACTTGTCGTGAGCTTCGGATACGTTCTGGTTGAGAACAGGCATATTGTCAGCATCCTTTTCGAGAGGTGCATAGCCTGTCGAAACGAGGAGCGCGGGAGCAAGCTCATAGATCCAGCCGGAAAGTCCCCACTGGTCGTTTTCCATTGTCATAAGACCGTCACCGTCAAGGTCGTCTGCGCCGAGCTTTACAAGTTCTTCGAACTTTTCCCATGTCCATGTGCCGTCGAGAACATCCTGATAAGGATATTCAAGACCGAGCTCATCAAAGATGTCCTTGTTGAAGAGGAGACAGTCAATAGAGTCGATGTAGAGAGCGTAGTCACCAGTCATAACATAGATCTTATCGCCGAAGCAAAGGTCGTTTGTGATGTTTTCATACCACCAGTCTTCCGAAAGATCGATGTAAGGAAGCTCATTCCAGTCAACGAAATATCTTTCGAGGATCATCAGAGGCATACCCGCATGCTGAACGTGTGTGAACGCATTGTAGGTCTGGTCGCCCGATTCAATGAGAGAACGGAACTGAGCAGAAGCTTCTCCCTGTCCTGTACCTGTTGTGGCGACACCTGTCTTAACAATGTTAAGAGTGATGCCAAAGTGGTCTTCGATAAGCTTATTTCTGCGGAAAACCGTGTCATTTACGGGCTGGGAATTTTCTTCCTCGGCATAAATGACCTGACCACTCGAGCCGATAAGCATAGAGAAGGTCTTGCCTTCAAATTTTTCCACATCCTCCGAGGGAATGTTGGGGGAGAATTCGTTGTCGAGGGGATCTTCGACAACCGTGTTCTGGCCATTCTGTTCTGTACCGTCATCCTTAACCTCGTCCTTTGCTGTACAGGATGCAAAAAGCGAAACTGTGGGAACAGCCGCAACAAGAAGAGCTGCGAGAAGCGTTGCTGTCTTTTTCATAATTTTTTCCTTTCTAAGTATAGAAAATTGATTAATCCGCAAAAACACCTTTTGCAGATTTCTACACAAAGGTATTATATCAGCAAAAGATGGCGTTGTCAATAACGCTTCCGCTTATTCGTCACCTTGCACTATTTGAAACGGATATGATTTGGCAGAATAACCAAAAAAACCCTCGGGTGAGGGTCTTTTCAATATCACAAAGAAATCAGTCTTCCGAAAGGAGAAGTTCTCTCATTTCTTCGAGACCTGCTTCGTAAGAAGAAAGGCTCGACTGGAAGCTCGAAGTAAATGTGTTGGACTTGTTCTGGATCTGACCGATGATGTTGGGATAGAATCTGTCATAAAGGAAACGGGCATTGTCCTTGATGATGGGAAGCATTGCTTCGGATTCAACGTCACGGGTGCTCTTTACGGTGAGAACTGTGTCGAAGTAAAGGGGTGTGAGCTCCTTTGCGCTCTGGAATGCCATTTCTTCGAGAACGGCACCTGTGAGCTCAAGATCGGTATTGGTAACAGGGATGTAGGTAAGCGCTGTCATGCTGGACGAACGGTTATAGTTGGGCGAATCCTCGTCCCACTTGGGATAAGGAAGAATACCAAAGTCAAATTCAACCTCGGAAAGTCCCGCAACGCCGCCGAGGAAGATGTCAAAGAACATCGCTCTGCCGCTGGTAAAGGTGTTGTACTGAGACATATAATTGGAGGTTTCGCTCCATGCGCTCTGACGGTCGGCAAAAATGTCCACAACTCTCTGATACTTGTCATGAGAGCCGCTGATATCCTGATTCAGAACAGGCATATTGTCAGCATCCTTTTCAAGAGGCGAATAGCCTGTGGAAATGAGAAGCGCATAAAGAAGCTCGGGAGCCCAGCCCACAAGACCCCAGCGGTCATCCTCATAAACCATAATACCATCACCGTTGAGATCGTCGGCACCAAGCTTTACAAGCTCTGTGAATTTATCCCATGTCCATGTGCCGTCAAGCACATCCTGGTAGGATACTCAAGACCAAGCTCATCAAAAATGTCCTTGTTGAAAAGGAGACAGTCTATCTTATCGATATAAAGGGCATAATCTCCTGTCATAACATAGATCTTATCGCCGAAGCAGAGATCGTTTGTGATGTTTTCATACCACCATTCGTCAGAAAGGTTGATGTAAGGAAGCTCGTTCCAGTCCACAAAATACTTTTCAAGTATCATCTTGGGCATACCTGTGTGCTGAACATGGATGAAAGCGTTGTAGGTCTGATCTCCCGATTCGATGAGCGAACGGAACTGGGAGGTTGCCTCTCTCTGACCTTCACCTGTAGAAGCGGCACCAGTCTTGACAATGTTAAGAGTGATATCGAAGCGGTCTTCGACAAGCTTGTTTCTGCGGTAAACGGTGTCATTGATGAGAGTTCCGTTTTCCTCCTCTGCATAAATCGACTGACCGGTCGAGCCGATAAGCATCGAGAAGGTCTTGCCTTCAAAAAGCTTCGAATCCGCCTCAGGAATGTTGGGGCTGTATTCACTCGAAAGTCTGTTATCGGGGTCAACAACAGCTCCCTGGCCTTCGTCTGTAACTGCGCCGTCGCCATTCGCTCCGTCTTCCGCCTTCTTTGTGCAGGCAGCAAGCGGTGTCAGAACAAGCACCAACGCAAGGAATGCAGCCAAGATTGATTTTTTCATTGTTTTTTCTCCTGTAAAAAGTATATATAATAAAAAATACTTTCTGAAATCAATTTCGAAATAACGCGCTGTCAGAACTCAAAATGGCAGGGAATCCCGTTTTTGTAAGGAATGTCGCATTCTCCCGAAATCAGAGGAAGAAGATATGCAATAAATTCGTCGGCAACACCGTTTGCCTTGTCATTGATAAATTCGGGCGGTACCTTTTTGATGGCGTTGGCGATCTTTGTGACATCCATTCCGACAATGTCGCAGCGGTAGTTCTCGCCTTCTCCCGCTCTGACATATGCCGCCATTTTTCCGCTATCTCCCGAGAAGGCAAGCTTTGTCGCTTCCCGTCCCACTGTCACCGATTCATCGATGTCGGTCTTTGAGAGGATGTGTCCTGCACAGCGCTGGAGGATATTGACCTCCACCGAACGAACCTTGCAGCCTATCTTTTCGCGGACAAGATTTTCGAGATATTTTCCGGTGCCCGAAAGATATTTGTGTCCAAAAGAGTCCACAGCACCACTCATGGCAGCTTCTGCCGCGTAGCTTCCGTCGGCACGGCGAAGACCTTCGGATACCGCAACAACGATATACGGGTGCTCTCCGTTTTCAAACTCGTTTTCAAGATCCGAGATGAACTGCTCCTCCGAAAAAGCACATTCGGGAAGATAGATAAGAGCAGGTCCCACCCCTGTCACGGCCTTTGTAATACCTGCCGACGCTGTCAGCCAACCGGCATCGCGTCCCATGATCTCAACAATGGTCACCGCCTTGGTTTTATAGACAGAGCAATCGCGCATGATCTCCTGCATGGCGCAGGCGATATATTTTGCCGCCGAGCCAAAGCCGGGGGTGTGATCGGTCATGACAAGGTCGTTGTCGATGGTCTTGGGTACACCGATAAAATGCATTTCCCGAAGCTCGGGGTGTGCTTTTGCATATTCGGTAAGGCGTGCCACCGCATCCATGCTGTCATTTCCGCCGATATAGAAGAAATAGCTTATGTCATATTTTTCGAAGATCTCATACATTTTTGCTGCAGTTTCATCGTCCTTGAGCTTTTTTCTGCATGACCCGAGAGCCGCAGCGGGAGTGAGAGAAAGCAGCTTCAGATTCTCGCATTCGGGAGAATCAAAATATTCGTGAAGCTCTAAAAGCTCCTCGCCAAGAAGTCCCTCAATGCCGTTTTTCATGCCGTAGATCTTTTCGATACCGCTCTCAAGACATCCCGAAATGACGCCTGCAAGAGTTGCGTTTATGGCGCTTGTGGGACCGCCCGACTGACCGACAACGGCATTTCCCGAAATTTTATTCATTTTTGAAATACACCTTTCATCAAAGATTCTTGAAGCTTCTGACAGCGCCTTCCACATCTGCCGCTCCGAACACCGCCGAGCCCGCGACAAGCACATTGGCACCCGCCTCAACCGCCTCTTTTGCATTTTCGGCGTTGATGCCGCCGTCTACCTGGATATCAACCGTGATACCGCGCATTTTTGCCATGTCATGCACAAGCTTTACCGAAGAAAGGGTGTCGGGAATAAGCTTCTGACCGCCAAAGCCGGGTTCGACCGTCATGACAAGTATCATATCCACCTTGTCAAGGAAGGGCTCGACCACAAAAGCGGGAGTAGACGGCTTTATGGCAAGACCGACCTTTTTTCCGCATTCGCGAATCTTTTCGATGACCTCGCCCTGATCGTTACAGCTTTCATAATGGAAAGTTATCATGTCAGCTCCGCAATCGGCAAAATTCTTGATGTAGCGCACAGGGTCGGTTATCATCAGATGAACGTCAAATTCAAGCTTCGAATGAGGACGAAGCGCTTTGATGACAGGCATACCGAAGCTGATGTTGGGAACAAAATTTCCGTCCATGACATCAAGATGAAGCATATCGCAGCCTGCCTTTTCGACCTTTTCAACTTCAAGTTTCATCTGAGAAAAATCACAAGCCAAAAGGGATGGTGAAAGTTTTATCATTATATGACTCTCTTTTCTGAAAAATTGATTTATTTCAGCCTTTTCGCAATTTTCCGAAACGCTTCGGAAGTAGCGAAAATGCTCATTTTACATAAAATACATTGTGCCCGAAAACTTCGGGTAAAAATTTCGCGCAAAAAGGCGGAGCCGATGTCGAAAGCTTTGGAAACCCGCAAAGAATCTCCGTCTGCCTTTGCGCTTTATATAGATCTTAACCGAGGGTGTGTTCCAACCATCTTACGGCATTTCTTACCCAGTCCGATGCATGGCGTGCATCCTTTGACTGTTCGCCGCGCAGAACATCCGGCTCGCAGGTAGAATAACCGTGAACTCCGCCGGGATAGATATGTACTTCAAAGGGTATCTTCGCCGTTGAAAGCGCCGCCGACATAATAAGAGAGCTTTCGACGGGAACGCAGTTATCTCCCGTGGTATGCCAGAGGAAGCAAGGGCAGGTCTTTTCGTCCACATGCTCCGAAACGGTATAGAATTTGCTGTCAGCCTCGTAATCTTCCGATTTGTTGAGCAGGTTACGATAAGAGCCCTCATGCCCCGTGGCAGGATCGGGAGTGATAACGGCATAGGAAAGGATAGCAGCATCGGGCTTGTTTTCGCCATATTCGATTCCGGCATTTTCTCTCACAAAATCAAGATGCCACATAGTCGCAAGACTTGCGGCAAGATGTCCGCCTGCGGAAAAACCGATGATAGCAATCTTGTCGGGGTCTATGTTGTATTTGTCGGCATTACGGCGGATGAGCGCCATTGCCTTTGATGCTTCAAGAAGGGGCTTGGGAAGTCCCCTTTTTTCATCGAAAATTCTGTCGGGATTTTTTCCGTGATCTGTCACCGAATATGTAAGAATAAAGGTGTTGTAGCCCTCGGCATAGAATTTGCGGGCAATAGGCTCTGCCTCGCGCTCGGAAACCATGCCGTAGCCTCCGCCGGGAATAACCAGCATCGCGCGTCTTTTTTCACAGTATTCAGCGGTGGGAAGCGAACAGAGCGCATCAAAATATCCCCATCCGTCCTCTTGGTTGAGATATACTCTTTCCTGAAGAATAGCCATTTTCAAAATCCTCCTGTAAAAGTTTTATGCATCATAGCGTTCGCCCTTGATCTCAAATATGGCGGACGCACCCGTAAAATCGTTGACAAAGCTTTCAAAAGCTTCATATTTTTCGCAATCCACCGCAAGCTCAAAAACGACCTTGTCGGAAAAATCGCACGAATCGAGCTTGACACCGTACGGTTCAAGCTCTTTTTTTATTTTTTCATAGTGTGTATAATCGACCGAAAGACGGAATTCCCGGAAAGGGCGGAACTCACAGATGCCCGCGGCGTCTATCGCCATCTTTGCCGCCTTGGCATAAGCTCTGACAAGCCCTCCGGCGCCTAAAAGTATGCCGCCAAAATATCTTGTCACCACCACGGCAACTCCGCAAAGTCCCTCACGCTTTATGACCTCAAGCACAGGCATTCCCGCCGTGCCCTGGGGCTCGCCGTCATCCGAAAACCTGGCGATCTCGGTGCCCTCAAGGATGTAGGCATAAACATTGTGTGTGGCGTCGGCGTGCTTTTTCTTTATCTTATCAATGAAATCCTTTGCCGCCTGTTCGTTTGCCACAGGAGTAATGTAGCCGATGAAGACCGACTTTTTTTCACAGAATTCAGCCTGAGTTGCCTCTTTGACAGTCTTGTAGCTCTTCATTGCCGCACCTCTCCGATTTTAATTATTATATTATATCACAAAAAAATGAAAAAGTAAAGAGGAGTATTTTTCAATCTCGAAAGGTTTCTTTTGAAAAGCTCTTTCAAGATCGGCGACAAACTCAGATCTCTTCCACAAACGTCTTTTCGCAACTAAAAACAATGACTCCGCGATCGTCTCTTCCGGGGTGTGACGGAAGTGAGGCATCAAAGATATAGCGGTTATTCCGGAAACAAAGTTCCTTCAGGTTTCGAGCTACCACAAAGTGCTTTTCATGCATTGTAAAGGTGTTTCCTTCGATAAGCGCTTTTCCGTTGAAGCTTCCCGCATTTTCGGGATCACAGATGTTCGGCACCAGTCTTATTGCATAATCTCCCGCATATGCGCAGTTTCTGAAATCACAGTTTCTGATGGTGATGTCAGCGAAAGGTCCGCTTTCATACCAGCCTTGCATCTCACATCCCGCAACAACACCCGCATACATATTATAAAACACACATTCCTCAACAAGAGTTTTTCCTCTTGTGGCAAGCAAAAAGCCTCTGGGACGGTTGTTTCCCGTCTCACAGCGCAGGATATGTATGTCGGGAGCGGTTGAAAGATTCTCGGCAACACATTCTTCGGGAAAATCTCCAAGCTTTTCCTTGACAAAAACCTGTATCTTTTTCTCGGACAAAAGCACCGAACGCTCCACGGTATATTCCCTTGTCGGAACAAGGGTTTTATAATCTGCTATAAGAACTTTGTCTCCGGGGCGGAAAATATTGATACCCACCTGCTGAGAATGTCCGAATCCCGCACAGAAAGAGTTTTGCCATCCTTTTTCGGGTCTTTAAGATAAATGCCGTGAACGTTGCAGGCATCATCCATCATGTTGACAAATTTGCAATCGCGCATGGTTATTTTTCCGCGGCAGTTTACAAAATGCGTGGCATCCGCATTGACACACACCATGTTTTCCGAATCTTCTTTGACAGTCGCACACACCTTGTCAAGTGTGATGTTTTCGGAAAGCTGGCATATCACGCCCATGGCGGTCGTACGATAAAGCATGATGTTTTCAAGAAACACATCCTTTGAGTCGGTCACGAATATGCCCGGAAAAGCTCTTCCGCAGTAGGTATATACAAGATAGTTGCCCACAGTATGAACAAACCCCAACTCGCCCGAAAATTCAATGACGTTTTCGGCAAGCTCTTTTGCAGTAACATCTCTGTACATTCTTGCCAAAAATCCGTTGCTTTTCGGCTTTTCCATGCAAGCGAAATATGTCGGAGCAAAAGCAGACGGAGCCCTTGTCGCCTTTTCAAATTCAAGGCAAAGAGGTCTTGCCGCCGTGTATTCATCACCGCCTTTTTCGCCAAAAAATGTAAGCTTTCCGTAATTTACACGGCAATTGAATTGCTTGCCGTCAAATCTCACAACTGTCTTTTTTTCGTCAGCTTCGATTATTTCAGCTTCGGCATAACGAGGATAGTCGTACTCGATCGACAGATTCTTTATGGTAACATTGGTACAGGAATCGATCACAAAAGGCAGGATATTGCCGTGAAAAACAAGCTGAGCTCCTTTTCCGTCCAATGTTATGTTGTTTTTGCCGATGATGGGAAAAGCGATCGACTTTTCTCCTCGGTCATTGTTGGATATGCAATAATATTTTTTGAAAGCCTTGTCCGGGAAAATGTCAATTATTCCCCCTGAAAGCTCAAGGGTGTCGCCGTCTGAAAGAGCTGCAACCGCAAAGCTTGTCGCCTGCGCCACAGAGTCACAGGAAGCTGTAAAATCGGATAGTTTCAGTACCATTTTGTTATTCTCCGTCAGCTCATTAAAACATTTATATCATAAAGCATTCTTTTTGTCAACACAAAACATCCAAAAGAAAACCTCAAGCGCGATGCAAACAAAAAACTCCGTCCGGAGGTGTTCCGAATCGGAGTTTCGTCTCATTCTTTTTACATCAGCGGTAGTATTTGTAGTAGATGACCACCGATCTTTCGCGTCCCGCTGCTTTATCATACGCCGTTAGCACCGCCCCCTCAAGGCTTAAAAGTTCCCAGGCGCCCATAGCCTCAATGTCGGCACGAAAAATCTCGGTGATGCCGCAGGTTACGGCAAATTCCGTGTCGCTTACGATATTTGCGTGTCCCTCGCGACCGATGACGGTTTCTATGCCGTTTTCGCGCTCGGTGACATATTTTATATATTTTCCGTCAAGCTTTTCTGCCATCTTGCGGCGGAAAGCGGGATCTTCCTCGTTGTTTTTTGAGAAAAGTCCTTTGATCTTAGAAAAAATTCCTTCTTTTGCCATATCAGAACGCACCTTTTTTCTTCAAGAAATCAGCAACCATAAGTCCGAGAACATTTTCTCGGTTCTCATCAAGTGTTCTGACATATTGGCAATGTCCTCCGTGCATCAAAGTATGGGAGACGGTTTCCTCTCCGAAGCCGAAATGGGACATGGTGGAAAGCATAAGCATGGTCTGCTCATATCGGTTTATCATATCGTTGTCTGACACGACAAAATGCATGGGCGGATAATTTTCGCGCAAGCCCACATAGAAAAGGGGAGCTGTTTCGTCGACGATAATTCTGCGGGTATCTATTCCCTTTTCGCGCAGAAGATTGAAATAGCTCGTCGGCTGGCCCGCGTCATGAAAATAGCCTGAAACAGCATTATATTCCACACCTGCATTTTCGAGATATTTGCCGTCAAAGCAAATCATCATTGAAAGATAACCTCCCGCAGAGCTTCCGCCGATATAAATTTTCCCCGCGTTTCCGTAGGAGGAAATGTTTTCTGTCGTCCATTTGACGGCAAGCGCCGCATCTTCGATATATTCGGGGTATTTGGCTGTGGGATATTTTCTGTATTCGGCACTTACAAGAGCAATGCCTCGCTTTGTGAGCGTCTTTGCCAGATTTTCATAATCCCGATAACTTCCGCCTTCAAGTCCTCCACCGTGAAAATAAACGAAAACCGGAAATTTTTCTTCGGTCTCGGGCAGAAACATTTCGAGCACCTGCTCATCAAGAGTTCCGTAACCGATATTTTCAATCTTTTTCATATTCTTCAACCTTTCATGCCGACAAATTCTTTTATCTCCGAAAGTCTTGCAAGGGCTGTCTGTCTTCCTATCTCATAAACCTTTCTGAGGTTTTCGGGGTCATGCTCAATCCTACCTACGGGAAGCTTTTCGGAAGGCACAAGGACAAGGGCCCGGCCTTGCTTTTCAGCCTCATATACATATTCGGTCTGGGTGTTATAGACAATATGTCTGTTTGCCACAGCTTTTATCATTTCGGGGTATTTTCGAAGATTCCATCTTATCAGAGGCATCATTTTGTTTTTGCTCTTGACATAGCCGCGGGGCTGGGTCAGGATGACAATGTTCTTTGAATATCCATTGTTTTCAAAAAATTCAAGAGGTATCGAATCAGAGATTCCTCCGTCGAGAAGCAGACTTCCGTCGGGAGCCTCCACCACCCTTGAAACAAGAGGCATGGATGCCGAGGCGCGGAAATATGTGAGATCGTCCTCGTCTGCTTTTTCGCACTTTTTATAGACAGCCTTTCCCGTTTTCACATCGGTGCAGACAACATAAAATTCCATCGGATTTTTCGCAAAGGTCTTCATGTCGAAAACATCAAGCTCAAAAGGGAGTTGTCTGTAACAGAAATCCACACCGAACATATCCCCTGTTTTCAAAAGATTTGAAAAGCTGCAATATCTTTTGTCGTTGCAGTATTTCATGTTGTATCTGAGAGTTCTGCCTATCTGGCGCGATTTTACATTGCAGCCAAAGCACGCACCCGCCGAAACTCCCACAACACCGTCGATATCTATATTTCCTTCGATAAGAACGTCTGCCACACCCGCCGAAAAAAGTCCGCGCATGGCTCCGCCCTCCATCACAAGTCCGATTCTTTCTTTTGTTTCCATTTTCTCACCTTTTCAGAACTTTCAAAAGTTCAGTTTTCCCAAAGCTCTGATATATGACGGCAGCTCGCTTTCAAAATGAACACCGTATCTTTTGTCAGTTCCCGCTGCATATGTGCGTCGGATGGCGCCGATTGTGAAATCCACCGCAATTTTTATCGATTCCGAAACGGTCTTTCCGTTGAGGATGGCACCGAGCAGGGCACTGGCAAAAACATCGCCTGTTCCATAATAAAAACCGTCCACATGGTCCGAAAAGAAGAATGAAAACTCATCTTTTTCGCGGTCATATGCGGCAGAACCGTTCTTTCCTTTCTCAAAGCTCACTCCGCTCAGAACACAATAGCGCGGACCAAGCAAGGAAAGCTTTTTCAGAAGGTCTTTTATATAATTCTCCGAATAGTCGTGACCTATATACTCACTGTCTGTCAGCATTGCCGCCTCGGTGATGTTTGGAACTATCATGTTCGCCATCGAGCAAAGCTTTCTCATACCGCCGATGAATTTTTCGTCGATGCGCGAATAAAGCTTTCCCGCATCCCCCATGACGGGATCCACAAGAACGAAAGTGTCTTCTTTTTTGAAATCCGAAATAAGCTTTTCCACAAGCTCGAGCTGATGAAACGAACCGAGATAGCCGGTATACACCGACCGCGCACCAATCCCCATGCTTTTCCAGTGTTTGCATATCGGTTCTATGTCGTCTGTCAGATCTCTGAAGGTATAGCCCGAAAACTCACCTGTGTGGGTTGAAAGCACCGCTGTCGGTATCACGGAGGTTTCAAGCCCTGCCGCCGAAAGGATGGGGAGCGCCACTGTCAGCGAGCATCTTCCGATGCATGAAATGTCATGAACGGCTATAACTCTGTTTTCATTCAGTTTTTGTTGGGACATTCCCGCATTTCCCCCTTCCGGAAAACTGATTTTTTCAATAATATAATATTTTATCACATTTAGCTTTGTTTGTCTACATTTTTTTGAGCCGAATGCAGAAAAATACATATTTGGGTGTTATAATCAAAGAAAAAACTCTTGCTGAAAGGAGTATTTTTATGAAAAAGTATGATATCATCGTGGCAGGCGGAGGCTTTGCGGGAGCTGCGGCGCAATAGCGGCAGGCAGACTTGGCAAAAAAGTCCTTTTGTTTGACAAGTCAAACTGCATGGGGGGTGCTGCCTGCAACAGCCTTGTATTCCCTTTTATGCCCTATACCACAAAGATAGGCGGAGAGAAAAAAGCTCTGAGCGCCGGACTTTTTGCGGAGATCATCGACAGAATGAACGAAATTCGTGTAAGTTGTGGCGAAACCCGCCATGCAGAAGTGCTTTTTCGGAGGAGCATCTGAAGCTTGTTCTCAACCGAATGGCGCAAGAGGCGAAAGTTGACCTGCTTTATCACGCATTCCTTTGCGGCGTCGAAAAGAAAGACGGAAAGATCACAAAGGCAGAGATCGAAGCACGCGAGCAAGTTATCGAAATATATCTTCTCATCAAAAACAACTTCGAAAGCTTCAAAAACGCAGAACTTCTGTCAACCGCGGCAGATATCGGCGTTCGCGAGAGCCGCATGATCGACGGTCTTCATATTCTGACAGGAAAAGAGCTTGTGGAATGCACAAAATTCGAAGACTCCATCGCCTGCGGAAACTATGATATCGACATCCACTCCCCCGACGGCTCGGGCACCAGTCATTATTACTTCAAAGACGGCGATTACTATGAAATCCCCTATCGTTCGCTTGTGCCGCAGAAGATCGACAATCTTCTTGTGGCGGGAAGATGCATTTCGGCAGACCACGAAGCCCAGGCATCTGTGCGCATCATGCCCATTGTCTGCTGTCTCGGCGAGGCGGCGGGAGTTGCAGCGTCTGTTGCCCACAAAAACGGAACCACCACAAAAGATGCCGATATCTCCGAGATCCAAAAGATTCTCGTCGAAAACGGTGCGGTTATTCACTGACACAAAGGAGTTTTCTTATGCTTAATCTTTCAAAACTTCGCAATCTCGAAACCCGTTCAATATCCGCAGAAAACTTTGGCGGTGAAAAGGGCAAGGGCGGCATGGCAGAAGCCGGCACAGGCTCGGAGCCTGCCCGCGATCTCGGACGCGGTTGGAAGATTTCTCCCTCCATCAGACTTGAAGCAGGTCAGACCTTCACCCTTGCAGATATTAAAGAAAAGGGCATCATCAAGCACATCTGGATCACCGACAACTCTCCCCAAAGATGCCTTGTCATCAGAATGTACTGGGATGACAGCGAGATACCGTCTGTTGAGGTGCCTCTCGGCGACTTTTTCGCCTGCGCAGATTTTGACGATTACAGACAGCTCACCTCTCTTCCCGTCTGCGTAAATCCCAGACGCGCCTTCAACTGCTATTGGGATATGCCCTTTTACAAATCCTGCCGCATAACTCTCGAAAATCTTCACGATGAGGCGGTGATGGTCTATTATCAGATCGACTATGTTACTGGCGATATTGATGAAGGGCTCGGCTATTTCCACGCGCAGTTCAGACGCTCAAATCCCCTTGAATATATGCAGGATCATGTGATCCTCGACAAGATTTCCGGCAACGGTCATTATGTCGGAACATACCTTTACTGGGGTGTCAACAACAATGGCTGGTGGGGCGAAGGCGAGATCAAATTCTTCATGGATGGCGACACCGATTATCCCACCATCTGCGGCACCGGAACAGAAGATTACATCTGCGGCTCATGGAATTTTGATGTTGACGGTGAATACCGTGAATTCTGCACACCCTATGCCGGTCTTTCAAAGGTATCAAAAACCGACGGCACTTACAAGGCAAACCGCAGATTTTCCATGTACCGCTGGCACATAACCAACCCCATCTACTTCAAAAAAGATCTGAAGGTCACCACTCAGGCTCTCGGCTGGAGAAGCGGTCACAGATATCATCCTCTTCAGGATGACATTTCATCTGTCGCTTTCTGGTATCAGGACACCATCTGCAAGGAAATGCCCAAATTCCCGTCGAAGGACGAACTGGAGATCATATAAACGAATAAACGAAAACGGCAGAAATGTTACATCTCTGCCGTTTTTGAAGTATGATCCGTTTGTGGAGAATAACCACCCCGCAAGAGCCAAAAGGAGAACATAATGAACCAAAGACAATATATTGACTTTTTATCTTCGATCGAAAAGCTGAAATGCAACACCCGCCACTCATGGACATCCAGCGGAAGACACGAATCTGTCGCAGAGCATTCATGGCGGCTTGCAGTCATGGCAATGCTGTGCACTGATGAATATCCGGGGCTTGACATAAACAAGGTTATAAAAATGTGCTTGATACATGATTTCGGCGAGGCAATAACGGGTGATGTCCCCGCATTTTTGAAAACCGAAGCCGATGAAGCAGACGAAGAAAAGGCAATAAAAGCTCTTTTGTCCCCCTTGCCGGATGATACAAAAAAGGAGTTTTTGTCACTCTTTCAGGAAATGCACGACTTAAAAACCGATGAAGCAAAGCTATACAAAGCTCTTGACAATATGGAGGCTTTGATATCCCATAACGAGGCGGATATTTCAACCTGGCTCCCACGGGAATATGAGGAAAATCTCACCTACGGTCAAAAAAATTCAGAATGGTCCGAATGGACGAGAGAACTGAAAAGAATCATAAAGCAGGACAGCATTGATAAGATAAACAAAGAAAGGAAATAGCAAAAGGGTCTGTAAAAAACAAAGTTTTTACAGACCCTTGGTTTTTATTCTTCTGTTTTCATGCTTTTCGGCGGTTCCTCCAGGGTGAGTCTTCCGATCTTTGCGCCGCGGAATTCGTCAAGCAGCATAACAGCGGTTCTGGCATAATCTATCTCGCCGCCGGCAATAAGGAATCCGCGTTTTCTGCCGATAAGCTCAAAAAGCTCATGGGGAGCAAGCTCCTGTGCTTCTTCAAGGTCTATCTTATAGCGCTCGCAGAGCTTTTTCGGATATTTCTTGAAAAGAGTCTTGCAAAGAGACACGGCGATCTCCTCTCGGTCAAGAATCTCATCGCGTATGGCACCCGTAAAAGCAAGGCGCAGACCCGTTCTTTCATCCTCAAATTTCGGCCAAAGGATACCGGGGGTATCAAGCAGCTCGATACTATTTTTTATGGTGACCCACTGGTTTTCACGGGTAACACCGGGTCTGTCCTCAGCCTTCACCCGCTTTGTGCCCGAAAGCTTGTTGACAAGGGTGGATTTGCCTGCATTTGTGATACCGATAATAAGAGCGCGCGGAAGCCTTCCGATCATGCCCTTTCTTTCAAAGCGTTCAAGCTTATCCTTCAGCACCTCGCGTACTGCGGGAATTATATCCGAAATGCCCTCACCTGTCATGCAGTCGGTGAAGATAGCTTCTCTTCCGATGCTTTTATAGTATTCCTTCCAGCGCATATTTGCCTCAGGGTCGGCAAGAGACGCTTTGTTGAGAACAAGTATCGACGGCTTTCCCGCAAGGATCTCATCGATCTGCGGATTGCGGCTGGAGATGGGAATGCGCGCATCACAAAGCTCGATTGCCACATCCACCAGCGAAAGGTCCTCTGCTATCTGGCGTTTTGCCTTGGTCATATGACCGGGGAACCACTGGATGACCTTGCTGATCTCGCGTACCTGCGGTGTTTCCTTTTTCTCGGCAGGCTTTTTCTTTTTTTGTTTATAGGGTTTGAATTTGTTGTTAGCCATAAGTGACTCAATACTCCTGTGTGATTATAGGTTCGGCAGGCTTTATCTCACCGAATTTCTGCAGGGGCAGAATGCGCAGGAGCACCTTGCCGATGATATCCTCTTCCATGAAGCCGGTGTAAATATACTCCTCGCCCACAAGGTCATATGTTCCTTGTGCACGGCTGTCGGTGGAGTTGTTTCGGTTGTCGCCCATGACAAATACCATGTTTTCTCCCACGATGAAGCTTTCGGGGCAACCATATTCGTGCATGGAATCGGTGGTGTAGTTAACATACGGCTCGTCAAGCAGAACTCCGTCGACCGTTACCTGCCAGGATTCATAGTCTATCTCCACTTTTTGTCCCTCGGTGGCGATAACTCTTTTTACTATCGGTTCCTGACCGAATCTTTCCCGGGATACGATGACGATGTCGCCTGTTTTCGGCTCATAAAAAAGATTGGAGATAATCAGCTTTTCGCCATCAATAAGAGTTCTGTTCATCGAGCTTCCGTCAACAGTCACTATCCTGAAGGCAAAGGTGAAGATAACAAGCACAAAAATGAAAGCGAAAGCAAGAGTCTCAAGCCATTCAAAGACCGAGCGCATAAGCTTTTTGCCATTTTCACTTTTATTCTCTTTCTGTTCAAAGCTTTCGTTCATAGCATTACCTCAAAAACTATTTTGTGGAATAATCAAAAAAGGAGCCTGCGTCGGCTCCTTTTTCAAAGCGGCGCTTATGCTGCCGCGGTTTTGTCTTACCGCAAGTGTCTTTTGTGAAAAAGAAACTTTGTTTCAGACGGAAATCAGAGGATTTCCTTGAGCTTGGCGCTCTTACCGACTCTGTCGCGGAGATAGTAGAGCTTAGCGCGTCTGACCTTACCGTGTCTTACAACCTCAACCTTTGCAACGTTGGGGGAGTGAAGGGGGAAAGTCTTTTCAACGCCACAGCCGTATGCTACGCGTCTTACGGTGAAGGTTTCGGAGATGCCACCGTTCTTCTTGGCGATAACTGTGCCTTCGAAGAGCTGGATTCTTTCTCTCTGGCCTTCCTTGATTCTGTTGTGAACGATGATTGTATCACCGATCTCGAACTGAGGAACCTCAGTCTTAAGCTGCTCATTTGCGAAAGCGTTTATGATGTTGTTCATAAAGCTTACCTCCTTAATATCCGGGTATTCATGCATAGCAGCAGCAGAGGAATGCCCTGTTTTTTTAATATTCGGGCAGAAAACCACCCATAACACATGAATTATATCACGCAATCTTCAATAAATCAAGTGTGTTTGCAAATTATTTACAAATTCGCCGACTTTTGCGTTTTTCCGCATCTCAGTCATCCGAATCCTTTTCTTCGCCGTCATCAAGCGGTGTGATAGTAACCCTCACCTCAATAGCGCGGCGATTTTCGGTCTTTGTAACCTCGACCTCGAGGTTTTCATATGTAAAGCTGTCGCCTACATCGGGTATCTTGCCAAGCTCCTTCTGAACCCAGCCGCCAACTGTTGCCGATTCGTTTTCCTCGTCCGAAAATCCCAGGGTTTCCGAGACTGTGTCAAAGTTTGCACCGCAGGAGATCATGTAGATGTTATCCCCCACCTTGCGGCATTCCTCGATTACTTCATCATGCTCGTCCCAGATCTCGCCCACAAGACCCTCAAGAACATCCTCAAGAGTGACGATTCCCGCCGTTCCTCCGAATTCATCGACTACTATTGCCATGTGCACCTTAGATTTCTGGAAGGTACGCAAAAGCTTTGAGGTCTTCATCTTTTCGGGAACGAAAACGACATTGTGGAATATCTCCGAAATATCGGACTTTTTCTCATAGATCATATTATTGAAGTCTTTTTCGTGGAGAACTCCGATGACATTGTCGATCGAATCGCGGTAGACAGGCAAACGCGAAAAGCGCTGTTTTCTGAATATTTCGGCGATATCGTCAAGCGGTGCATCTTCGGAAACGGCAATGATGTCAACACGGGGAGTAAGAATATCCTCGACGTCAACGTCATTGAATTCGATGGCAGAGCGAATAAGCTCGCTTTCCTGCTCATCAAAGCTGCCGTCCTCTTCGGCTTCATCGATAATTGTTATGAGTTCTTCTTCGGTCATACTCTGGTCGGGCTCGGCGTCAAAAAGCTTTTTTATCATTTTTTTCCACAGCGAAAAAATAAAATTGATCGGGGTGAAAACAAAGTTAAGAAGCTTCAGAGGAACCGCCACACGCGCAGCAGTCTTTTCGGGCGAATCCTTTGCCAGAACCTTCGGGGTGATCTCTCCGAAAATAAGGATGACCACTGTCATGACTGCGGTGGAAATGGCAGAGCCGTATTCCTCGCTGACATGCTTCATGAAAAAGGTGGTGGCAATAGATGATGCCGCGATGTTTACGATGTTGTTTCCAACAAGGATGGTTGACAGCAATGTGTCAAATCTGTCTGCAAGAGAAAGAGCTGTTCTTGCTCCTTTTTTTCCGTCTTGCGCCATAATTTTCAGCTTACTTTTGCTCAGGCTTGCGAAGGACATCTCCGAGCCCGAAAAAAATGCGGACAACAAAATAAGCACTACGAGCCATAATATAGGCCCCCAACTGTCCATTAAAAAAACCACACTCCTTATGTGTAAAAATTTCGTATCGGTTTCGATACGGAGTTTATTATATCACAAAAAAAGTTTTTTTCAAGAGATAATTCAGATATTTTTCAAAAATACACATTTGGTTCATACATTTCCAACAAAGTTTTTTCAATGCTGATAAAAAACGCTGTTATTATTGACAAACATTATTTTTTGGTTTATTATATAAAATAGTAAATTATATACTAAGGAGACAACTTTGATGAAAAAAGAATCAGCCTTCTCATTTGCGTGGTAATGCTCTTCACAACAGTATTCTCGGTTTTCCCCGTAAATGCATCCGAAGATTCTGCCGCCTATTCTGTGGTGTATGTGTGCGAAACGGAAAACGCCCCCTCCGGCATTCCCTCCGCGCTTGTCTACACCGATCTTCTGTCAGCCGCAAACGCCTTAACCCACGGCGGAATCGTATATGTCTGTGGCGACATGGTAGTTCCCACATCAATAACATCTGCCAGCGGCGACAATACGATAACCGTTAAAGGCTATCCCGGCACCTCGACACGTGCGCGCTTTCCGCTGAGCAGAGTCCATGTGATCGGAAATCTTACCTTTGATGACATAATTGTCAAAGGGCCCGCAAAAGACGAACTCTGGGTAAGCTCTTCTGACGGAACGCTCTGCTTCGGCGCGGACTGTACCTTTGAGCGCAGCGATCCCTATACTCATAATGGTAATCAGATCACAACCGGTATCTATATCGGACACGATACCGAAAACACCGCAAACGGACATTATATATTCAATTCTCCCGACATTGAATATAATATGCTCTCCTCTCTCGGTCATTACGGAGGTGCATATATCGTGGAGGGCGATCTCTCCTTTGACCTTAATGACGGTATTTTCCTGAGCGTCAACGGCGGTGCAAGAAACGGAAACAGCAGCAGTGTCGCCTACCAGACCCTCAAGGGCGATGCCACCTTCAATCTGAACGGCGGTACTTACAGCAAAATTTACACCAACAACACAAACGGCGGATATGTCAAGGGAAACCTTGTGTTCAATATCAATGGCGGTACTTATTCCTCCTCATCAAAGTTTATCTTCGGAAACGCCAACGAAAAGCTGGCATCAAACACCGTAAGCTCTGCAAAATATTCCTCTGTCGGGAACCTTGCGGTAATCGTCAACGCAGATAAGCTGAAAGAAAACAAATCGACGATTTCAAAGCTCACCCTTTCCGAAAGTGCTGTTTTCGCCGATATCCCCTGCGACAACTCGATGCTTATTTTTAACCATTCCGAAAACACCGCATATCTCCCCAAGGTTACAGCCACAAGCCTCGACTACCTTATAAAAGCAGAAAAAGGAACTGTAACACCTGTGTTTGAAGAAACTGATGCGGAAGGCCACGGCAAGTTTCTCGGCTTTGACATCATCTCAGACAACGAAGGATATCTGCCTCACATCAACGGCTCTGTCCTTACCAAGAATGCAAACGGTTACTATGATCTGCCGGTCAACACCGACGGCAGCTTTGTTCAGGTATACTTCGAAAATCCCCTTGCAGGACAGTATTTTTCTGTTTCCTTCGGGGATGTGGGAGAATACGAGACCTTGAGAGCAGCGGGTAACAACAGAGTGACTCTCCCCATAGGCCTTTCGGAAAACAACGGTTATTATTTTGGCGGTTGGCAAAGAGTCTCCGACAATCCGGTTTATTCCTCCGGCGAGAGCTTTCTCGTTTGTGAAGAAACCGCGTTCAAAGAAATCTGGGTGGCTTCGGAGAATGTTTCAGCAATTTATGTGAACGGAGACAGCGGAAACGATGAAAGCTCAGGTGTCTGCCGTTATGCTCCCGTAAAGACCCTCGCTGCCGCAGTCACGCAGGCAGATGCTCTCGGTGTTGCAAAAATCGTTCTCATGACAAAAATCACCGGTACCGTCGCAATTTCGGCAAGCACCGAAAGACTTGTTATAACAGGTAAAGATGACGAAACCGACTTCGGAGGGGCGCTGATCGTTTCTTCCACCTCAACTATCCAAAGACCTGTCACCTTCGAATACATGGGGCTCGGCTGCAAACAGAATCAGTTTATCTGTACAAGCTCAAACAATGTTATTTTTGGCAATGGTCTGAGCAGTGTTGATGGTCTTGGCATCGAAGCTCATTTCGGAAACCAATACAGAGCAGCAAGCACTGTCGATGTGGAAATAAACAGCGGTATTTACAACCGCACCTTCTTCGGCGGAGCATATCTCGGCTCGGCGATGCCGGGTGTGACAGGAGATGCGCGGCTCAAGCTCTCTAATGTTGAAAACTTTGATGTCAATATCGGCTTCGACGCATATTCACCTTACAACTGCACCGGCTCTATCGAGGGAAGCGCGCAGATAGTTTTGACAAGCGGAAACATTGCGCAAATCAGAACCACCAATCTCTCCGAGATCAAGGGTGCTCTCTATGTCATCTGCTACGGCTCATCCGTAGTTCCGTCATACTCAACCTTCCCCGAAGCAACCGGCGGAAGTTATCTGATACGCGTTGTGTCGGACGGAACAGTCGAAGCCGCGGTTGATGAAAACGGCGCTATCAAGCCCGGATATATCAACGCGGTCTGCGATGATGCCGGCAAAGCCGTAAGAATCACCATGGATAACGGTGCCGAAGAAATCCATGAACAGGGTGAAATATATCTTTCTCCCGGTAGCTATACGGTTGAATATATCAAAAAAAGCACTCTTGATTCACTTTCTTTCACAGTAACCGACCCCGTTGCGGGACATCCTTCAGAAAAGCTGTATCTCGCAACCGATAAATACTTTGCTATCGGCGAATGGAGCTGTAACGGCGAGCCTGTTGACAGATTCGAATACAAAAAACAATATACTCTGACCATCAACCTCACTCCCTGTCAGGCGATTGATACATCAGCCCTTACTTCTGCAAAGATAAACAGCTACAAAGCCAACTTCACCGCAAATGAAGACGGAACCTATACCATCTCCCGCACTTTTGGTCAGCTTTTAGCAAACCGTGTAAAATATGTAAGCCAATCGACCGACAGCGACTCCAACGGCGGTACGATCTCGGCACCGTATGCAACTCTTTCCCAGGCGATCAAATCACTCGCAAGCAACGGCGGTGTCATATACATCTGCGACTCGGTCAACGCAGAAGGAACATATCCTGCAAACTCAAAGAAGATTGTCATTATCGGTGACGGTTATCCCGAAGCTGAGCTTTATCTCAATCAACACGCCGGAGCTTTCGCAAAGGGTGACATAACCTTTGAAAATATCAGAATCAACATGGGCAGGTATTCCCATTTCAATGACATGGGCAATAATCTTGTCTTTGCAGACAGCGTTGATCTTATCGACGGAAATGTGTATCACCTCGGCACCTACGCATCCGCAAGCGTTGTCAATCCCCGCGTTACTGTTGGTAAAAACACCGTATTTGCAGGAATGAATCTCGGAGGCGCTTATCATAGTTCCAAAAAACCCCAGACCTCCATTACGGGAGATGCGGAAATAACAGTTCGCGGCACAGTCAAAGCTCTTATCCACGGCAGTGACGCGTTTGAATCTGACCATATAGGCTCTTATCTTGCAGGCAATATGCTCGTGACTCTTGATGAAGGAGGACAGATCGGCAAATTTTCGGAATCCACGAATTCCAGATATCTCACAGTATCTGACACCACAGCATATCAGTTTGTATTCAACAACGGCTCAACAAGCCTTGGAGAGATAACAGACGGTCTGATACCCGTGGAAAAAATGTACAGGGTGTATTCGGGTATCGGTGGAAGAGTTCTTCACGCCAAGGACGAAAACGGCCGCTCCGTCACCGGTGCTTTTGATATCATTCCCGATATCAATAACTACGCCGTCATCAAATACAACGACCATATGACCCTCACAAAAGGCGGTCGTTATAAGTTCCCTCCCAACACAGACATAATTATTTCCTATATTGACTCAAAACACCCCATCAAGAACTATATAGTAGAACTTAACGGCGGTGCCAAAAAAGAAAAGATGTTTTCGATCGATGCCGACGGAAACATTACCTTCCTCGAAGCCCCCGTCAGAAAGAACTACATCTTTGAAGGCTGGTATTATGACGCAGACTTCACAGAGCTTGCAAAAACAGGCGATTATGTTGGAGAAAAAATCGAGCTTTACGCAAAATACATTCCCTTCTCGCTTGATACAGAGGATGAACAGTTTGTAATCCGCGGCGTTCAGATGCGTCTGCCCGATGATTCAAGCAACATTCAAGGTCTCAGATTCATAATAACGACCGACAACGACAAGATAAACACCATCGCACAATTGTCGGATAAAAACACCGATATGCTTCGCCCTGTGACAGGTAGCAAAACTCATTACGGCTGTGTGGTTCTTCCCACCGAGATGATAGGAGGAGAAGAACTCGTTCTTGACGGAAACTACTACAAGAACGGAAAGTCCTACACCTCAAGAAGCGCAAAGGGCAAAAAACTCTTCAGCTCCACAGACGAAAAAACAGAATATACAGTTTGTCTGCTCGATATCTCGCCCGAAAAATACGAGTATGCTTACACTGTAAGACCTTACCTCACATACTACACACGTTCAGGCAATCTTTCCACCTTCTATGGCGAAGCTTATTCAACCGATATAATGAAAACCACCTTTGCCGCACTTGAAGAAGGAACCGAAAGCTCCAAGAACGAAAGCTATCTGAGAGAAACCATTCTTCCTGAATATGCCGAAGCCCGCGGCATTGAGCTGTTGCCGGTGGAGGTTCTCGAAGAAATTGATGAAAAGACCGAGCAGTACAAGCAGAATGTTCTTGATTCTGCAAACATGGACCTTTCATCCATAACAGGCACCATATACTATGTATCTCCCACCGGAAATGATCAGAACGACGGATTGTCTCCCCAAACCGCCTGGAAAACTCTTGGCAAGGTAAGCTCTGCTGTTTTAAGCTCGGGCGATGCAGTGCTCTTTGAGCGCGGCGCAGAATTCCGCGGAAAGATAACCGCAAAAGCCGCAGGAGTCACCTATTCGGCATATGGCACGGGAGCAAAGCCCATCATCAACGGTTCCAAGCAGGATTACGCTGATCCCGACCTTTGGGTAGAAACAAACATCGAAAATGTTTATAAGCTTACGGCAGTAGTAAAGGATGTAGGTTTTGTAGCCCTCAACCACAGCAAAGAGCTCGGAAAATACGATGAGCTGATGGGTACAATGCGCGTATCCGGTGTATCCTATAACGGCGAGCTGTTTACAAACCAGTATGACCTTCACTCCGACCTTGAAGCTTACAGCAACCTTTCGACAAATACTCTCTATATGTACAGCTCCAAGGGCAACCCGGGTGAGCGCTTCAGCTCCATCGAGCTGGGCGAGGACGGCGACCTGCTCGAAATAAGCTCAAAAAAGAATATGACCATCGACAACATCGATTTTCGCTACGGCGGAGGTCATGGTGTCGGCGGCAGCGGCGGATTTGCAAATTATGACAGCAACGGCAATTTCACCGGCATTTCGGGATGTGCAAACCTCACCGTTACAAACTGTATCTTCTCCTGGATCGGCGGCTCCAATCTCCACGATACCACAAGATACGGAAATGCTGTCGAAATCTTCGGAAGCGTTGACGGCTATTATGTTGAAAACAACTGGATCTATCAGATCTATGATACCGGTGTTACACATCAGGTTTCTTCATCCAGTACAGGAAATACTCTTATGCAGGATATTCTTTACAAGGACAACCTTATCGAATATTGTCACTGGTCGGCGGAACTTACAGATACACAAATGACGCCGAAAGCTATTTTGTCGGCGAAGAATCACATCTCAAGGAAGTCAACACTCAGGGAGTTTACTTCTACGCACCGTAACAAAAAACAATCGAGGAAAGCATCTGCTTTCCCCGAAGCTTACTGAAAATAAAGGAAGGGAAAATAAAATGAAAATCCTATCAATGCTCTTTCCGGGCGGAAAATTCAAAGCTCTCACTTTAAGCTATGACGATGGTGTCATCCATGACAAAAGACTTGTGGACATCATGGTCAAAAACGGTCTCAAGGGTACATTCAATGTCAGTGCCGGACGTTTTGGTAACAGCGGAGAATACAAGCTTTCTGTCGACGAGATGAAAGACACTTATATAAAAAACGGCATGGAGATCGCCGTTCACGGACTCCATCACCGCTTTATGACAGAGCTTCCCGACGGTGTTCGATGCTATGAGGTAATGAAAGACCGAGAGAGTCTGGAAAAGCTTACGGGCGGCATCGTCCGTGGGATGGCATACGCTTTCGGAAACTTCGATGACAAGGTCGTCGAAACTCTCAAGCACGCAGGCATCGCATACGCGAGAACCACCGTGTCCACCGAAAAATTTGACATTCCCAAGGACTGGCTTCGCCTTCCCGCCACCTGCCATCACAAGAATCCAAAGCTTTTTGAGCTTGCAGAAAAATTCATAAATTACGACGAAAAGGATGCATGGCGCAAAAAAGCTCAGCTTTTCTATCTTTGGGGACACAGCTATGAGTTCAACAACGATGATAACTGGGATGTTATTGAAAGATTTTCCGAAATGACGGGCGGCAGAGATGACACCTGGTATGCCACAAACATTGAGATATACAATTATGTGGCCGCTTACAGAAGCCTTGTTTTCAACTGCGAGGCGGATGTGGTTTATAACCCTTCCGCAATCGATGTATGGCTTTATGAAGAGGGCAAGGAATATGTTGTGAAAGCAGGAGAAACAAAAAAACTCGGATAAATTCAAAAAAGATCCTCCCGATTGGGAGGATTCAGACCACTGACAAACCCAGTCAGTGGTCATTTTTTGCAAAAAACGATAAAATATGGTATAATATAAGCATAAAACTTAGGAGAAAAATATGCTTGTAACAGGAAAAAACAGACAAATTAAAATGGAAGTAGTGATGATCGAAGAGCTTGTGCCTCAAGATCATATGCTGAGAAAAATAGACAAATACATAGACTTTTCGTTCATCAACGAAATCTGCCGCCCGTATTATTGCGAAGATAACGGCAGACCTGCAATAGAGCCTGAAATAATGTTCAAAATGCTGTTTTTGGGTTATCTTTACGGAATCAGAAGCGAAACACGGCTTGTAGAAGAAGTAAAAGTAAATATCGCATACAGATGGTTTTTAGGTTACACACTTGAAGATAAGATTCCCGACGCAAGTGTTATCTGGCAAAACAGAATCAGAAGATTTAACGGCACGGATATTCCGGAACAAATATTTAATGAAATCCTGAAACAGGCAATTTCCCACAACTTGGTTGGTGGAAAGGTGTTGTACAGCGACAGCACTCACCTTAAGGCAAATGCAAATAAAAACAAATTCGTTGAAGAAACAGTCAAGATTGAAAGTCAAGACTATATAAACGATCTGAATGATGCGATTAACAAGGATCGCGCAGCGCATGGCAAAAAACCATTGAAATTTGAAGAAGAGCGAACTGTTACACCCGACGATGAGGATGATGAAAACTATTTTGATGATAATTCAAAAGGTTCGGGAACAGGAACATCAGGCAAAGAACAAAAAACAATTAAAACAAGCACAACAGATCCTGACAGCGGTTTTATGCACAGGGATGGCAAACCGCAAGGTTTTTTCTATCTTGACCACAGAACAGTAGATTCAAAACACAACATAATAACCGATACTTTTGTAACACCCGGAAATGTAAACGATGTCAAACCATATATAGAGAGATTAAAATATCAAATCAATAAATGGGGTTTTAATGTAAAAGCAGTAGGACTTGATGCAGGCTACAACACATCCGCGATATGCAAACAGATATATGATTTAGGGATTGAAGCGGCAATGGGAAAACGCCGCGGTTGCCAGCAAAAAGGAAAATACGGAAAATACAAGTACACATATTTACCCGAATGGGATATATACATTTGTCCCGAACACAACTACTTGCAGTATGCCACAACCAACAGACAAGGCTACAAGGAATACAAATGCAAGAACGACAGGTGTGAAAATTGTCCAAGAAGGGAGATGTGTTTAAGTGCAAAACAAACGGTTAAAAGTATCCGCCGTCATATATGGGAAGATTTCAAGGATAAAGCATGGGATTTTACCCATACGGACTACGGCAAAAAAATCTACAAAAGAAGAAAAGAAACCATTGAGCGAAGCTTCGCAGATTCAAAAGAACTGCACGGGCTTCGCTATTGCCGCATGCGTGGTATTGCCAAAGTGTCTGAGCAATGTCTGCTTACCGCCGCTGTGCAAAATATGAAGAAGATTGCTATGGCTCTCTTCTGTTCTTTTTTCTTTTTCCCAAAAATCAAACCCACCTATTGTTGAAAAGAGGTGGGTTTGTCAGTAGTCTG
>JAZSFD010000050.1:0-84015 GCA_045532035.1 Eubacteriales bacterium
CTTGAGGCACAAGCTCTTCGATCATCACTACTTCCATTTTAATTTGTCTGTTTTTTCCTGTTACAAGCATATTTTTCTCCTAAGTTTTATGCTTATATTATACCATATTTTATCGTTTTTTGCAAAAAAATGACCACTGACAAACCCTATTTCAGAAGTGTGACACAGCCTTTCGGCTGTGCTTTTGTTTTTATACAGATTCTACATAAAGAACAGTATAGTTTTTGACCGCAAGTTCAAGCTTTCCGTCGGCAAGCTCAAAGATTCCCATATCTGCGGCATCATTTTCGTCGTCAAGTCTGTAAACTCTGACGCTCTTTGCCGTTGCGTCTTTTATTTCAACGGTAAGTGTATCGGAAAACTCTGCCTCATTCTTATAGCAGGTTATCATTGCTCCAAATTTTCCGTCTTCGTTCTTTGCTGCCACGGCATAAACGCTGTCATCTCTTGAACACTCGACACAGTCGCCCAGCTCATAAAGCTTTGAGAAGAAGATGAAATCATAATAAGGCTTTTGAATTTTGTAGCCATAAAGATTGAAAAGTCCGTTCATTCCGCAGGGTCTTGCATCATAATACATCAGCATATCAAGAGGCTGATACTAGCTGACTGTCATAACAGATGCAACATATGCCGCACCGTGCATATTGTTTATGCGGTTGATGGTTTCGTTCCAGCCGTCTCCCCAGTCGTGGACATAGTTCCACTCATCGATGATGCTTTCGGCGTTCACATAGCCAGCCTTATCAAGCTTTGCTCTTATCATCTGAGCCAGCTCTTCGGTGATCTCGGGGTATGTGTTGTAAACATGCCATGTGTAGAAATCAAGCGGTACATTGTTGGCGGAAATATGGTCAAGAAATTCGTCAAGCCAGTCATAATATCTGAAAGCCATGCCGGGACCACCTATCTTGAGATGGGGAAAACGTCCTTTAAGATATTTTGCCGCCACAGTGAAGAAATCAAAGAACTGCGCTTTTGTGCCTCCCAGGTCGGCTTGTGGGGAGAATCATCAAGCATTCCGTCTGCCTCGTTCCAGATTTCCCAGTATTCCATGTCATACCGGAACCCGTCTGCCCAGCCTTCGGTGTAGTGCATGATGATATGCTCGCAGATGCGTGCCCATTTTGCAAAATCCTTGGGAGGCAATGTGCCGTATTTCTTCAGCCAGTGCTCGATGGATGCGCCAAGGCGATAGAAAACCTTTGTGCCTGCATCGTATGTGTTCTATACAAGTATATCGGTAAGGAAGAAGTCATAGCTTGCGGGATCGTTTTCGTCAGCGTCAAAATTTGTAAAGATGCAGTGCACATCGACAACATGATTCA
Source organism: Eubacteriales bacterium (assembly GCA_045532035.1). Lineage (GTDB taxonomy): Bacteria > Bacillota > Clostridia > Oscillospirales > CAG-382 > UMGS1052. The sequence goes on from JAZSFD010000050.1 coordinate 1,329, forward strand.
TTCCGTAATCATAGTTGAGGGAAGTGTCATGATTGCGGGCATAGGGAATGCGCAACGCCGTATAAGCTTCAAAGTTTCCGCTGGATTGATCGGATCTCGGACGAATGGGACCGTTGTTTACTGCGTGCATCGGCTTTATCTTGCCTGCGGATTTTGAAAGCTCAACTGTTATATTTTTCATAAAAACACCTCCGTTTTTTTTGCATTGTAGCATATAAAGATATGCTTGTCAACAAATTCGATTACGAAAAATTTTCGAATTTCATGATCAAAAAACCTTCCCCGCAAGAGGAAGGTTTTTGAAAGAGTTTTGTTATTTATTTACCGTCAGAGTATCCAGCACTACCGCAACACGGGTCTGATAATCAAGGTTGTTGAGCTCCGCATTGATATCTTCGCCAAAATTTTTGACAAGATATTCGTCGGTGATATCAGACATGGGATATTTTTTGATGATATGATAGCCGTATTCCGATTCCACAAGACCTGACATCTCGCCCTCGGCAAGCTCATAAGACTTTGCTTCAAATTCGGGAACCATCCTGCCCTTGCCGAAAACATAGCCTGTTTCGATATTCATGCTGTCGATGCTGTGCTCTGCGGCAAGCTCTTCGAAGGGCGCACCATTTTCAAGCTTTGCGAGAATCTCCTCCGCCTTTGCCTTGTCCTTGACAAGGATGTGCTTTACGCGGACATAGTTTTCTCTTGCATATGCAACGATCTGCTCATCGGAATGCTGCACCAACTCCTCGAAGGACTGGGCATAGGTTATGAAAAAGTTCTTTTCGAAATATTCGCGCAAAGCAGCATCTGTTGTGTTGTACTGTGCAATGAGTTGTCCGTATGCCCCACCGTTTACGATAGAATAGAGAGTGGAATTGACAGCATCATCAAATATCGACTTCATCGGCACACCCTTTGTCAGATGATATCTGTACATTGCCTCATAGCCTCTGATTATATCTATCACCTTGTCCTCATCGGTAAGACCGCTCATGGCGGCATAAAGCTCATATGTTGCCTTTGACACCGATACAGGCTCATCCTTGCCGAGGGTGCAAACCACTGTGTTGTCAGCCTCGGTCATCACAGGTTCAGAAAGCTTCACCGTGACCACGCGAACGCTTCTTGTGTCATTCTCCCAGAAGACAGCACAATCAAAGCTTTCGGAAATGGCTCTGACAGGGACCAGAGTTCTTGAATCGACTATCTGCGCAGGAACATCGATGGCAATGTCAACTCCGCTTTTGGTAAGCTTATATTCACCGATGGAAATTGTAACGGTGATGTCACCTTTTTTAGAAATGGCAGTTTTTGTACTGTCATCCCAGGTAACCTCGGCTCCGAGCTGTTCAAAAATGGCACGAAGGGGCACCATGGTTCTGTCGTTTATGATCTGCGGCTCCACATCAAAGGTAACTTTTGCACCATCGACATAAACAGAAACCCCGGAGGCTGCCATTGCCGAAAAAACAGGAAGAGCCGACGCAAGCATTATCAGAGTCAGCATATAAATCAATATTTTTTTCATTTCAACACCTCTTTTTTTGAGATCAATAAAAGTATAACATCAATAAGAAAAAAAGTCAATTGGTTTGTTGCTCCGAAAAAACGGCAAATGGTATATATATATATTGGAAAAAACGCTTGACAACACCTTTGGCAAGCTATATAATTAGAGTAGTAAGATATATTTAAGGCTGATTGAATATACTCTTTCTGAATATGTAATAAATACGGAGGTAATTTATTATGGAAAAGTTAAAGGTAGGTATTATCGGTTGCGGAGGTATTGCCAATGCAAAGCATATGCCTTCCCTCGCAAAGGTTCCCCGGTGTGAAATGGTTGCTTTCTGTGACCTTGTTGTTGAAAGAGCAGAGAGTGCAGCAAAGAAATTCGGCACTCCCGATGCAAAGGTCTACACAGACTACAAGGAGCTTCTTTCCGACAAGTCGATCGATGTGGTTCATGTTCTCACTCCCAATATTGACCACAGCTATATTACAGTTGATGCCCTTGAGGCAGGCAAGCACGTAATGTGCGAAAAGCCCATGGCAATAAACTCTGTTGAGGCAAAGAAGATGCTTGATGCCGCAAAGAGAACCGGCAAAAAGCTCACCATCGGCTATCAGAACAGACAGCGCAATGATGCAATGCTCATCAAGGAAATGTGCGACAACGGCGAGCTCGGCGACATTTACTACGCAAGAGCAACAGCCCTCAGAAGACGCGGCGTTCCCACATGGGGTGTATTTATTGAAGAAGAAAAGCAGGGCGGCGGTCCCCTTATCGACATCGGAACCCATGCTCTTGACCTTACTCTCTGGTGCATGAACAACTACAAGCCCAAGTACTGCGTAGGTCAGACCTTCCACAAGCTCAACAACCAGAAAAACACCGGCAACCCCGGCGGTGACTGGAATGCTGACAAGTTCACAACCGAAGACAGTGCTTTCGGTTTCATCGTTATGGAAAACGGCGCTGTTATCAACCTCGAATCCTCCTGGGCGATCAACCTTCTTGACACCCGTGAAGCCATCACCACTCTTGCAGGTACAAAAGCAGGTGCCGATATGCTCGACGGTGTTCGTATCAACGGCGTTATGTTTGGCAAGCAGTATGTTGCAAAGCCCGACCTTAATGTAAGAGGAATTCCCCTTTATGAAGGCAGCGGTGCTCCCACTTCCGGCGACATGGAAGCTTTCCGTTGGATCAACAGCATCATCAACGACACAGAGCCCTTCGTTCTTCCCGAGCAGGCTTACTGCGTGACAAGAATCCTCGAAGGTATCTACACCTCCGCCAAGACAGGCAAGCCCTACTATTTTGAAGACTAATTATTGAAAGGATATAGATTAAAATGAAACTCGGTGTACTTTCCGCATCCCTTGCATCAAAGCCCGTTGAAGAAATGCTCTCTTATCTCTCCGGTCTCGGAGTAGAAGCTGTTGAGCTCGGCACAGGCGGCTACACAAACGATTCACATACAAAGCCCGAAGAATTGCTCTCGGACAAGGCAAAGCTTGAAGAATACAAAAAGCTTTTCCCCAAATACAACATGGAGATCTCTGCTCTTTCGGTTCACGGAAACGCAGTATCCCCCGACAAAGACTTTGCAAAGCTTTCTCACGAAAAGTTTGAAACTTGCTGCCGTCTTGCAAATGAACTCGGCGTTGAAACAGTAATCACCTTCTCGGGCTGCCCCGGTGGTTCGCCCGAGGATAAGATGCCCAACTGGGTAACCTGCCCCTGGCCCGAAGATTTTCTCAAGGTTCTCGACTATCAGTGGAATGATGTGCTCATTCCTTACTGGCAGAAGACCTCCGAAATTGCAAAGAGCTACGGTGTAAAGAAGATCGCCTTCGAAATGCACCCCGGCTTCTGTGTATACAACCCCGAAACAATGCTCAAGATAAGAGCTGCCGTCGGCGATTGCCTCGGTGCAAACTTCGACCCATCTCACCTTATCTGGCAGGGTATTGATCCCGCTCAGGCAATAAGAGTTCTCGGAAAAGAAAATGCTATCTTCCACTTCCATGCAAAGGATACAAAGATAGATAAATACAACACCGCCGTCAATGGCGTGCTTGACTGCAAGCACTATGGCGATGAGCTCAACCGTTCGTGGGTATTCCGCAGCCTCGGATACGGCAACGACTACGCAATGTGGAAGGAAATGGTTTCCATGCTCCAGCTTGTTGGCTACAACCATGTTATGAGCATTGAGCACGAAGACAGCTACATGACCATCAACGAAGGTCTTGAAAAGGCAATTTCGTTCCTGCGTGAAGTTATCATCAGCGAGCCCAAGCCCTCCGGTATGTTCTGGGCATAAGCCTTACAAAAATTTCGCCCTGTCCGAAAGGACAGGGCATTTTTCATTTTTCTATATCATATTTCCAGTCGTTTATGCCGCCGAACTCCTTGACATTTGTGTAACCAAGCTTTGCAAGAGCCTCGGAAGCGATCTTGCTCCGTCTTCCGCTGCGGCAATAAACAAGTATCAGCGCATCCTTGTCGGGAAGCATTTCGGGAGCTTTTTCCGCAATAGTTTCATGCGGAATAAGCATCGCTCCCGGGATATGACCCGCATCATATTCCTCTTTTTCGCGCACATCAAGGATAATATGTTCTTCTGTGCTGTCGATTATGCTTTTTGCTTCAAGCTGTGTTATCTGCTCATACATATATTCTTCTCCTCCAGTGCTCACCATGATAGCTGTCGGCCCGTCGGCAGAGCCGATGACCGAAATCTCTGCCTTTTGCGCGCACGAAAAAAGACAGAGGCAGAGCAGCAAAGAGAGTATCAATAGCTTTTTCATTTTCCGCTCCTTTTATTGTTCCATGATTTTTGTGATGACCGCGTCGGCAAGAAGCTCACATCCGCGCTCATTAAAATGCACCCAGTCGGAGTGTACCTCTCTGCCATAGGGCTTTATGACCGAATAAAGATCGTTCACCTCAACACCAAGAGATTCCATAAGCTCGCGTGCCGATGAATTATATTCTTCGATTTCTGCGTTGTATCTCATAAAGGACGGATTTGCCATGTCCTCCTCTACAGGTGTTGAAAGGGCAAAAATTATTCTTGCATTCGGAAAAAGCTTTCTCAGCATATCGTGCACCCTTTTCAGAAAACAGATATATATTTCCTTTGGTGTCAGCGCTTCATCGCCGTTGAGATGCAACACATCCCAAAGCCCGTTGTTCCAATGGATGACATCTATCTTGTCCTTCACCTCCGAAAGCTCGCTTGCCCAGTTATAAAGATAGCGCAGGGTGTACTGAACAAAACGGCAGTTGTCCTCCGGCGCATAAACATTTGCCCTGCCCTCAAGCTTTTCTTTGACTATTTTTCCATATCCCGGGCTACCGGGCGCGCCATGGCGAATAGAATCGCCGAGAAGTAAAATGTTTTTCATAAGATATCTCCTTATATTTCAAAAGAAAAATATGCCGTATCCTTTTGTTCGAACCATGTGTACTTATACATAATATCACACAACAAGCGCTTTTTCAATCACAAAACGAAAAAACAGGACGCAAAAAAACATTTTTACGCCCCGTTTTATATTATTTTACTTTAACAAGCTCTCCGTTCTTTTCGCACGATTCAACCTCGGCACAGACAAGCTTTATTGTATCCATGCTGTCATAGGGTGTGTTGAATTCAATCGGCTTGTTGTTGCGGATGCAGTCGGCAAAATAGAGGATTTCTTTCTCATATGCGCTGTACTGTTCAAGCTCGACCTTTTTGTATTCAGTCGAAAAACCGCGGTCTGTCTTGCCGTTTCTTGCGGTGGCATCAGCAAGTGAAAGCACGCCGTTTTCATAAACAAGCGTCGCCTTTTCAAAGCCTACGCGGAAGGATGCACCAAAGCCTGTTGCCTGAGTCCAGTCGTTCTGGGAATTGATGACCATGCCGTCGGGATAAAAATAGTTTGTGGAAACCGCGTCGAAGTTACAACCCTCATAATAGATGATGCCCGACGAAGAAAGCTTTTCGGGAAGGCCAAAGAGATGGGATACCATGTCAACATCATGGATGTGCTGGTCAAAGATGGCTCCGCCTCCAAGCTCCTTTTTGTGATACCAGTCGTTGTAGGACCACACGGGAGTTGCGCCTCCGCGGTAGAAATAAGCACAAAGTACCTTTCCGAATCTGCCCGAATCAACACAATCCTTGAGATATTCATACTCGGGCCAGAATCTGAGGCATTGACCGATCATGAGACGCTTGTCTGCCTTTTTCGCGGTATCGATCATCTTCTGACACTGCTCAAGATTGAGAGCCATCGGCTTTTCGCAGAAAACATTGATTCCGTGCTCAAGGCACTTGCAGGAGATCTCACAGTGGAGATAGGTCGGCACAATGACCGAAACCATGTCAAGCTCCGTTTCCTTTTCAAGCATTTCTTCAACATCTGTGTAGCAACGGAATTTCGAAAAATCGAACTCACCGACAGCCATTCCTTCAAGATTGAAGTCTGCCTTGTAATTCTTAAACTTGGCTTGGTCTATATCGCAGATTGCCACAAGCTCAATTCCCTTTTTCTCTGCCATGAACTTGATGTAGTTGTTGAGATGGCCTCTGCCCATCGAACCGATACCGATTATTCCTGCTTTAATCATTTCAAAACGCCTCTCTTTATTTTACGAAAATTTCTTTATACGCCTGTGCCGCCTTGTAAGCCGCGTCAAAGTCTCATTCTTTGTCTGAGGGAATAACCTCGGCGGTGCAAAAATCGTCGTATCCTGCCCTTCTGAGAGCCTCAAGCGCCCTTTCGAAGTTCACATCCCCCTTGCCGATATCGCAAAAGCCTGCAAGGGTTCTGACCTCGCGCACATAATCCTTGATGTGTATCTTGCAGATGTGGCTTCTGAGAATGTCTATCCACTGCTCGGGCCAACCCTCATAAACCACATTTCCCACATCAAAATATGCCTTTACATAAGGTGAGCCGACCTTGTCGATGAAATCGCGGTATTCAAGGGGAGAAAGCAAGAACTTATTCCAGACATTTTCAACGCCGATGATAACACCGCATTCCTTTGCGTATTCCGCACCATGGCGCATGGCTTCAAGGGCTCTGTCATAAACGACATCGTAAGGTGCTTCCTCGTCGACCGTCGCGGGAACCACAAGGATGCTGTCGCACGAAAGCAGCTTTGCAATCTCCAGCTGGCGGCGAAGAATTCTCTTTGCCGTCTCCCTTACCGCGGGATCGTTTGAAGCAAAGGAATACCGCCAGCAAAGTCCCGTTGCAACACTGTACAGCTCGATGCCGTGTTTTTTTGCAAGAGCGCCTATTTCAAGAACCTTTTCATCGGAGGTATCAACGGTAAGCTCGCCATCCCCGTCAAGAGTCACCTCTACTCCGTCAAAGCCCTGTTCTTTTGCATAGCTGAAAGCTTCTTCATAGCTTTTGTTTCGGAAAGCCCAGTAGCTTATTCCCTTTTTCAACAAAATCTCTCCTTTCGGATATTGATTTTTCTTTAATTTTATGATACACTTTTTTCGGAAGATATCGAGCGTTTATATTTCGAAAAACTGACAATATCGTTCACTTTTTTTGTAAGGTTTTGAAAATGAAAGATAACTATAAAAAACACCGTTTATCCGACACGCTGAAGATCGAAAAGCTTGTGACCATCTATTACAACGAGTTTTCCAACAATGCTGTTTTTACCGGGGAAAGCCACGATTTCTGGGAGCTTGTTTATGCCGACAAGGGATCGGCGATCGTTACGGCTGAAAAAGAGCAGTTTGTGCTTGCTCAGGGCAGCATTGTTTTTCACAAGCCCAATGAGTTTCATGCCATTCGCTCGGTCAACAATGATCCGCCAAATGTGGTGGTGATCACATTTACAGTTTCGAAAGACACCGACATGAGCTTTTTCTGCAACCGTACTGCCGTCTTACCCGAGGCTTTGCGTTTCCATGTCACCGAGATATTGGAAAATGCAAAGAGGACCTTTGTCATTCCGATGGTCGGAGGAGTTCTCACTCTTGCAGAAGCTCCTGTCATCGGCGGCGAACAGATGATAAAGACTCACCTTGAGCAAATGCTCATCGAGCTTATGAGGCAGGACGCCGAAAACGCTTTTTCGACAAGCAAAGCCATCGAAAACAATACAACAGTCGGCAAATGCATCGAACTTCTTACTGAAAATATTTACGGAAATGTCTCCATAGATGAAGTGTGCTCCAAGACTAATTACAGCCGCACATATATTTGTACCCTTTTCCGTGCTGTCACCGGAAAAACGATAATTCAGTATTACAACGAACTGAAAATCGATGAAGCAAAAAAGCTGATACGAAAAAACAAGCATACCTTTGCCGAGATCTCGGGGCTTTTGGGGTTCAACACTCCTACTTATTTTACACATATTTTTTCAAAGATCACAAAGATGGCTCCCGGTCAGTACAAGAAATCAGTATACAAATAACAGGAGGAAAATATGCCAAAATCAGCAAATCAAAAGCTCAAGCTTCTTTATCTTCTGAAAATACTTCTCGAATACACCGACGAGGAGCATCCGCTGACTGTCGCCGAGCTTATCACCCACCTTGCGGGATATGATGTTGCCGCCGAAAGAAAGAGCATCTATTCGGACATCGAGCTGCTCCGCGAATACGGCATTGATATCGAAGCGGTCAAGTCAAAATCCTATGGCTACTATGTGGCAAGCCGTGATTTTGAGCTGCCTGAGCTGAAATTGCTTGTGGATGCGGTGCAATCCTCAAAATTCATCACAAGAAAGAAAAGCTCCGAGCTTATAAGCAAGATCGAAGGCTTTGCCAGCCGTTATCAGGCAAAAAATCTTGAGCGCCAGGTATTTGTTGCCAACCGCATCAAGACCATGAATGAAAGCATCTATTACACGGTGGACTATATCCACACAGCCATTTTCTCTGATTCAAAGATAAGCTTCAAATACTTTGAATGGACAGCACAAAAGGAAAAGGTGCTCAAGCACGACGGCAAGGAATACATCATAAGTCCCTGGGCGCTGACCTGGGACGATGAAAACTATTATCTTGTCGCATACGACTCGGAAGCGAGCATTATCAAGCATTACAGAGTCGATAAGATCACCAGAATAAGAATACTCGGAGAAAAACGAGAGGGTGCCGAAAGCTTCAGGGAGTTTGACATGGCCATCTATTCGAAATCGGTCTTCGGTATGTTCGGAGGATATGCAGAATATGTCTCGCTGCTCTGCCACGAAAGCCTTGCGGGAATAGTTATTGACCGTTTCGGATCGGATGTGGTATTTGTAAAACGCGAAAACGGATATTTTGAGATAAATGTCAGTGTCGTTCTGTCCTCCCAGTTTTATTCCTGGGTGTTTGGCTTTGGCGACAGAATGCAGATCCTATCTCCTGAAAAGGCGCGTTGCGGCTTTCTTGAACAGCTTGAAAAAGCCCGCAAATCCTATATATAAAACAAACACACTTTCGGTCGGTCGCAGCTGTCCCCTTCTTGCCTTCTTGCCTTATTGTTATTATTATCTTTATTATCTTTATTTAATTATTGTCGATGATTTGTCGACGATTTGTCGATGATTTGTCGATGATTTGTCGACGATTTGTCATTTCCTTTGTCGACAACTGAGGCTTATCCCCACAAAAGCCATGCATTTTCGGGGGCTTTCAGAGGTTTGATCGTTTATCGCTTCATTTGTCGATTTCAGGCAATTCATCGCCGCCGGACATTTCTTGGTAACATCTTTTCATCACCCCGCTGTTTTGTTCCTCATACAAAAAAACCTGCACTGTCATTAAACAGTGCAGGGTAATTTATTCGGATCAGAATGCAACCTTTTCTTCGATATATGCCTTAAGGTCTTCGATCTTGATGCGAACCTGTTCCATGGTGTCGCGGTCACGGACTGTTACACAGCCGTCTTCTTCGGATTCGAAGTCATAGGTGATACAAAGAGGTGTGCCGATCTCGTCTTCGCGGCGATATCTCTTGCCGATACTGCCGGCATCGTCAAAGTCGACATTGAAGTATTTCTGGAGATCGTGATAGATGGCGGTTGCCTTTTCGGAAAGCTTCTTCGAAAGAGGAAGCACAGCCGCCTTGTAGGGTGCAAGGAAAGGATGGAGACGAAGAACAGTTCTCACATCGCCCTCGGCGATTTCTTCTTCATCATATGCATCGCAAAGGAATGCAAGGAACGCTCTTTCAACACCGAGAGAAGGCTCGACAACATAAGGAATGTAGTGAGAGTTTGTCTCCTGGTCGAAATATGTCATGTCCTTGCCGGAGGTGTTCTGATGCTGGGTAAGGTCATAATCTGTTCTGTCAGCAACGCCCCAGAGCTCGCCCCATCCGAACGGGAAGAGGAATTCGAAGTCTGTGGTTGCCTTGGAATAGAAGCAAAGCTCTTCGGGATCGTGGTCACGAAGACGAAGATTTTCTTCCTTCATGCCGAGCGAAAGGAGCCAATCGCGGCAGAATGCGCGCCAGTATTCAAACCATTCAAGGTCTGTGTCGGGCTTGCAGAAGAATTCAAGCTCCATCTGTTCGAATTCACGCACGCGGAAAATGAAGTTGCCGGGAGTGATTTCGTTACGGAAAGACTTACCGATCTGGGCAATACCGAAGGGAAGCTTTCTTCTTGATGTACGCTGAACATTCACGAAGTTTACGAAAATACCCTGAGCTGTTTCGGGGCGAAGATATACCGTGTTCTTTGCATCCTCGGTTACACCCTGGAAGGTCTTGAACATGAGGTTGAACTGACGGATGTCGGTGAAGTTGTGCTTTCCGCAGGTGGGACAGGGGATGTTGTTGGCTTCAACGAAATCCTTCATTTCCTGCTGGGAGAAAGCATCGATGGGCTTATCAAGGGTTGCGCCGGTCTGTGCGCACCAGTCTTCGATGAGCTTGTCCGCGCGGAAACGCTCGTGACATTCGCGGCAGTCCATGAGAGGATCGGAAAATCCTCCGAGATGACCCGATGCCACCCAGGTCTGGGGATTCATGAGGATAGCTGCGTCAAGACCTACATTGTAGGGGTTTTCCTGAACGAACTTTTTCCACCATGCCTTTTTGACATTGTTTTTGAATTCAACACCGAGGGGGCCGTAGTCCCAGGTGTTTGCAAGGCCGCCGTAGATCTCACTGCCTGCATAAACATAACCTCTGCCTTTGCAGAAAGCTACGATTTTTTCCATTGATTTATCTGTGTTTTTCATTTGGAAATTCCTCTCTGAATATACAATAATAATTTATTATATACCATTCCTTTTGATTTTTCAAGTGTTTTTGACTTTTTTATCACAATGTTTGCCTGTTTATTGCATTTCGACGGGAAATGTGCTATAATCGTGTCATCGGCAAATCACAAACACATATTTTTTCGAGGGTAAAATGAACAAATACAAGCTTATTGCCTCAGATCTTGACGGCACCTTACTTGACAGCTCGGCTCGCATCAGCCGCCAAAACCTTGATGCCATAGACAAGCTTTCAGAAATGGGAGTTCACTTTGTCCCCTGCTCGGGCAGAACCTTTTCGGAGCTTCCCCAAGAGCTCAAGGACAACAAAAATATAAGATATGTGATCCATTCCAACGGCGCTGTTGTGTTTGACCGAAAGACAGGGAAACGCATACTTAACTGTATTCCAGGAGATCTTGTGTGCAAAATCCTTGATGCTTTACATTCCTTCAAGACCCACATCACATATCGGCTGAACGGCGAATGCTTTGTGGATGCACGCTTTCAGGATGAGGCATCTTGGGACTATTACAATGTCTGCAAAGCTCACCGCACTGTGGTTCGTGATTTTGCCGTCTATCTTGAGGACTTCGATGAAAAAAGCTATGCCGCCGACAATGTGGAGGTTTTTGCCGCCTTTTTCCATGATTACTCCGAAAAGCTTGCCTGCATAAAACAGCTTGAAAAAGAGCCTCTTCTTCGTGTGGTCGAGCTTGATGAAAACAACATTGAGGTGATGAGTGCTTCTGCAGGAAAAGGAAACGCTCTTATGGCTCTTGCAAAAATGCTCGGCATTGATATTTCCGAAACCATGAGCCTTGGCGACAGCAGAAATGATATCAGCATCACACAGACCGCAGGGCTCGGTCTTGCCATGTCAAACGCCTGGGAAACTCTGAAAAATCTTGCCGACAAGATCATCTGCTCAAACGACGAGCACGCCATAGCTTATGTTCTTGAGCACTATTTTTCATAAAGGAGAACCATAATGCTTTCAGTCGATCTCATATATCTCGGAAACGAGAAGGAAAAATACTACAACGAAGCCGCCGACGAATATATAAGAAGGCTTTCGGCGTTCTGCTCTTTCAAGCAAAAGAATATCAAGGATGAGCGGCTTTCAAATGAACCGTCGCAAAACGAGATCAATGCCGCCCTTGAAAAGGAGAGCAAAAAAATATCCGAGGCTCTTCCCGAAAGAAGCTATAAGATTGCCATGTGCGTCGAAGGAAAGCAGATGTCGTCGGAGGAGCTTGCCGCTCTTTTCGAATCGTTGCCGTCAAGAGGATACTCGGGTGTTTCTTTTGTCATCGGAAGCTCCTGCGGACTTGCGGAAAGTGTGAAAAAATCCTGCGATCTGCGCCTTTCGGTGTCAAAAATGACTTTTCCCCACAAGCTTTTCCGCGTGATGCTGCTCGAACAGATCTATCGCGCTTTCACCATCAATGCGGGAAGCAAGTATCATAAATAGCAATAACATACCCCATGTTTTCATGCGAAAACATGGGGTATAATTATATCTTTCATCGTCTTTCAAAATAAGGAAGAACAGATATGGGCGCGTCGACTGTAACAGTCTGTCCGCCCTCATATATTTTTTCGCCAAAGAGCGCCCATCTGCCCGCAGGAAGCTTTACTTCACGGGAAGTTTGCCCTTTTTTCAAAACAGGAGCCACAAGTATCTTGTCACCGAGCATAAACTGGTCGGTCACCTTTTCAAAGCCCTCTCCCGGGAATTCATATTCCATATATCTTGCAATAGGCTCACCTGTTTTGCCGGCGTTTTCGGCAAGGGTGAGGATGTAATAGGCGTACTGGGTGTGAAGTCGGGCTGCGCGCAGACAAAGGATGGCGTTTTCCTCCGAAAGCACACGCCAGGGAGCCACCGAAAACTGCATCATCGGCATGAGTGCCGCACACTGCGCATATCTTACCACAAGCTCTTCGTCGATTCTGTTCTCAAATCCCTCATTCGCAAAGAAAGAATACTCTCCCCCGCCGATCATGTCGGGGCAGGTATAGGCATAGCCCATAATACCCTGGGTAAGAGTGTTGGGAACAAGGCTCGCAAGTCCGTTTTTGTCCCAGGTGTGGAGCTTGTCGGAAAGCCTTTGCACAAGAGGATAACCCTGACAGCCGACACAGGCGCGGTATTCGTTGTATTTATAATTAAGTCCGAATTTTGCCCAAAGCTCCGAAAAAACATTCGGATCTGCCATGCCAAGAGATATCTTGTCGTTCACATAAAATTTTGCATCTCCCGCGTCAAATTTGAAGCCGTCGATGCCGTATTTGTCACAAAGAGTGCGAAGCTTCACATCATACCAGAGAATGGCAAGAGGATTCGTCAGGTCAAGAGTCGCCGAATAACCGTCCCACCATTCGTGAAGCGATATTTTGCCGTCCTCGGTCTTGGTGAGAAGATCCTTGTCGCGAAGCTCTCTGAACTCGGCACTGTCGGGAGAAATATACGGGCACGACCAAAGCATGACCTTAAAGCCCATCGAATGAAGCTCCTCCACCATAGCTTTCGGGTCGGGGAATCTTTCGCGCTCAAATTCCCAGCAGCCGTAATATTTCTGCCAGCAGTCATCGATCATGAGAATGCCCGCAGGATATCCGTTATCGATAAGACCGTGGGCATATTTCAAAACATCCGCCTGATTCTGATTATATATCAGCTCGATCCAGGTATTATACTGGGGAGTTTCGAAAAACTCGCGGGGAGGAATACCCCTTTGAGGAAGAAAATGCTCTTTTGCCGCCGCAAGAAAAGCTTCCTTGAGCGTCTCGCCTGCTTCGATAAGCTCCACTGCGCTTTCGGTGGAAATTGTAAGCTTTCCGTCACGGGCGCAGATTGCAAAACAGCTGTCGCTGTAAATATATCTTCCCTTATTGGAAATAAGTATGGGACAGACCTGGTTTCCCGTACTGTTCACGGTAAAATCTGCACAGTAATCGGAATCGGTTGTGATCGGAAAGCTTGTGCCGTCGTTGGCACAAAGGCCGTACCAGCTCTCGTTTTCTCTGAAATCCACATTATATGTATACATATCGTTCTCCTTTTGATAGAAAAACGGTCCGACGGAAAAACCTGCGGACCGTAAGCTTTTTTAGTTCTTTGCCTTGAGAAGATCGCGGATCTCTGTGAGAAGCTCTTCTTCCTTGGAGGGCTTGGGAGGCTCTGCAGGCTTCGCCGGTTCTTCTTCCTTCTTTTTGAGAGCTTCTGCCTTTTTGCGGATAGACGCAACGACCTTGACCATCATGAAAATGCAAATCGCAATGATGAGAAAATCTATTACGGACTGGATAAACATACCGTAATTAAGGGTAAGTGCAGGGGTCACGACCGCTCCCGCTTCATCAAGCACTTCGGGCTTGAGTATTGCCTTGGCTTCGCTGAAATTGATTCCGCCTGTGACAACACTGATGAGAGGGGTGATGATGTTGTTGACAAGAGCTGTGACGATCTTGCCGAAAGCCGAGCCGATGATCATACCGACTGCCATGTCAATAACATTGCCTTTGGAAATAAACGCTTTGAAATCCTTGAACATAATTATACTCCTTTATTCAAAAAATATGGACTTTATTATTCGTAGTATTCTCTCTTGAGAATGCCGACATAAGGAAGATCACGGTAAAGCTCGTCAAAATCGAGACCGTAGCCGATAACATATTCATCGGGAATCGTAAAACAACCGAAATCGACCGAAATGGGCTTTTCGCGTCTGTCGGGCTTGTCAAGCAGAGTGCAGATCTTGATATCCCCTGCGTTGTGCTCTCTCTTTAAGTAGTCAACAAGCCAGAAAAGGGTGTTTCCGGTGTCAAGAATATCCTCGACGATAAGTACATTGTAATCTGAAAGATCCTTTTTCTCAAGGCCTGCCTTGATAACGATCTCTCCCGATGAAACAGCGCTTTTTCCGTAGGAGGAAAGACGCATGAAATCGACCTCCATGGGAAGGCGCACCGCCTTCATGAGATCTGCCATGAAGACCACCGAGCCCTTGAGTATTCCGAGCAGAAGCAGCTTCTTTTCGGAATCTCCGTAATAAGCCTCGATATCACGGGCAACCTCTGCCACCCTTGTTTTTATTTGTTCTTCGCTGCACAGTATTCTTTCAACTGCCCTTTCGTAATTACGATCCATAATAGCTCCCCGAATTATTTATTTTCATTTGAAAGTCTTTCGTTGCGCTCGCGCTCTGCCTGCGAAAGGCGCAGATAAAGCGGAGAGAGTGCGCTTCCGCTGTATTCTTTTGCGTCAAAGGATGAGGATTTTATAATTTCATATCCTGCGCGCGCCACCGAAAAGCCGTCCTGCAAAAGATCTCCCGGCAAAGCCGGCGAAACATTCAGGCTTTTTCCGTCAAGATACTTTTCATAAAGGCTGTAAAAGAGTGCCGCTCCGTCGCCGCAAAGAACTATCTTCTTTTTGGGGTATTTTTCGCAAAGCTCATCTACAAGCTCCTTTGCCGTAACAACGCGATCCTCGCACAGACGCTTTGGATGCTTGCTTTTCAGGCTGAAAAGCGCGTTGTAAAACTGCTCACGCCGTGCATCCATCAAAGGGCAGACAAGCGTGTTATCGCCGTAGGCGCAAAGATTCAGCGCCAGACAATAGAGTGTTGAAAGCGGGATGCAGGGCACGCTGTCTTCGCGCGAGAAAGCAAGACCTTTCACGGTTGAAACACCGATGCGCACTCCCGTAAACGAGCCGGGACCCGAGGTTATGGCAAAAGCATCCACCTGCGACAAAGAAACTCCTGCCAGAGACAGAGCCTCTCCTATCATGGGAAGAAGGCTTTCGCTGTGTGTCACTGTGCTGTTGAGCACAAGGCGCGAAACGGGCACAAGACCCTGAAGCGAGTCTTCTTTTGCAAGACAGACAGCGGCGGTTTTTGCAGTCGTATCGACCGAAAGTATATACATGAAAATTCCTCTTGATAAGATCTTTTTAACTGTGCTTGACGCGGTAACAAAACAATTATACTATGCTTTGCGGCTTTTATCAAGCGATTTTTTCAAAATTCGGCAAATTTCGCCGAAATTTTATTCGCTCTTCATTTCTGACAAAAGGACATCGCGGTCTTTTGTCTGCATGACCTTGATGATGCCGTTGGCAACACAGTCAAGCGGGTCCTTTGAAACATAAACATTAAGGTGTGTCTTTTCGGCAATAAGGGTATCTATTCCCGAAAGAAGAGCCCCTCCCCCCGTGAGCATGATGCCGTTGTCGTAAATATCCGAGCAAAGCTCGGGGGCTGTTGCCTCAAGGGTCGTTCTGATGACATCGATAATGGCGTTCAGCGGCTCCTCAAGGGCCTCTCGGATATCGCTGGAATAAACATTGAGTGCCGCAGGAAGTCCTGTCAGGATATTTTTTCCCCTCACCTCGATAACGCCAAAATCGGTTGACGGATGTGCAGATCCGATGGCAATCTTAACATCCTCCGCGGTGGCATCACCGATGACGACATTGAATTTTTTTCTGATATAGGAAGAGATCGCCTCGGTGCATTTATCTCCCGCAATGCGAAGGGATGCGGAATTTGCAATGCCACCCAGAGATATGACTGCAACCTCTGTGGTTCCGCCGCCGATATCCACCACCATACAGCCGCAGGCGGCTTTTATGGGAAGCCCTGCGCCAATGGCGGCCGCCACCGGCTCTTCTATCAGCGCAACGCTTTTTGCTCCCGCCTCAAGTGCTGCCTCCTGCACCGCTTTCTTTTCAACATCTGTCACTCCGTAAGGAATACAGATGATGATATTCGGTTTTGAGATGAGAATGCTGTTGCCGACGGCTTTTTTGATAAAGACCTTGAGCATTTCGCTGGTCAGCTCAAAATCGGCAATAACTCCCTCGCGCAAGGGGCGCATGGCGTTGATGTAAGGAGGGGTTTTGCCATACATGGTCTTTGCTTCGTCACCCACCGAAATGACATGGTTTGAGCGCGAATGATAGGTGACATAGGAGGGCTCGCGAATGATTATCCCGCCGTGCTTTGTGCAGACGAGAGTGTTCGCGGTTCCCAGATCTATTCCGATATAGCTTCCCGTCATGCTTTTTCCTCCTCAAGCTTTCTGATCTTGTCAACGACCTTGGCAGGGTTCATGACAATATCGGTTTTGTCAACAAACAGTGTGTCATATCCTGCTCTTTTCAGTCTTGCTCTTTCATATGCCGCACCCGCAAGCACATTTTCGGTTATCACCGCATATTCGCACTCTCCCACAGTCACGACAGCGGTTTTTCTGTTCTCGGAAACTCTGACCTTGATACCGTTTTCCGACATGAGGCGACAGAATTCGATAAGGTAAATATCATATACAGTATAGGAATGCTCCTTTTCACCGCGGATAAGCCTTCCGCCGACACGAGCCGAGCTTAAAAAGGCAAAAAGATTAAGCGCACCGCTTGCCGCCACGGTCTCGGGATGTTTGTCGCAGGATGCCGACGACACGACAACTGTACGCTCGGCACCGCTTTCAAGCACAGCGTTCGAAAGCTCAAAGCCGCGGGCACAGCCTCTTTCTCTGTCGTCAATGACTCCGCAGGTCATACAGCCGCCCGTGATGTCATCCTTGCCATAGACCGTCGAAACATAAAGAATGTCACACATTCCCTTAAGCTTTCCGCCGGCGTAAGAAATCTCGATCATGCCCGATTCATAGGCCTTTGCCACAGCCTCGCTCTTTTCCGCCACCGCAGACAAAACCTCAGCTATAGCACGGCACTGGTTTTCAGAGAATGTCACAACACCGATGCGAAGTCCGCTGTCAGCCTCAAGCTCCTTCATTATTTCAAGTCCCACCGTCTGCGCCTCAAGCACATTTGTGTGGCGTTCCTTGTCAAAGGAGGAAAGGGGTGATCTTAAAAATTCAAGCTTTCTGTTTCCTTCATACGAAGGGCTGTAGGCGGTGTTTTGATCATGAAGACTGTATATCGGAATACCCGCTCTTATGCAGTCAGAAGCAAAGCTGTCGTTTGCTTTTGACATTTCTCCGGCAAATACCAGCTTGTGTCTTGCCGCATTAAGTATCGGAAGAATTCGGGCAGTCGGA
Source organism: Eubacteriales bacterium (assembly GCA_045532035.1). Classification (GTDB taxonomy): domain Bacteria; phylum Bacillota; class Clostridia; order Oscillospirales; family CAG-382; genus UMGS1052. The sequence goes on from JAZSFD010000050.1 coordinate 19,139, forward strand.
ACAAAATGCGCCGAGCAGACGATCATGTTTTCAAAATCCGAAAGAATACCTGCATAATAAGGCTCGGCAATGATAATGGGGAAAAGTATTTTCACCGTGTCGCTGTGACGCAGGATCAGCTCCTGCGCCGAAACTCTCGGATCATCAAGTCCTGTCGAGAACGCCTTTGATCTTTCGGTGTTGGAATTGATGTGTCCGACACAGCTTTCAACATATGCAAGCTTGCGGGCATTGAGATTGCGCACAGCCTTTTCCTTTGAAAGCAGCGCATAGCGTGCGGCATCGCCGGAATAGTCATTCATCAAATAGAAGGTCTTGTCGTTGAGGGATATCTGCTTGAGCGCCAGAAACAGAAGCGAACGGGTGAATATTTTTTCGGTGTTCGCAGTGTATCGGTTGGTCTCAAGATATTTCACAAAGCAGGAAAGACCGCGCTTTTCACATTCGGCGGCGCATTTGTTATATTCAGCCACATCGGCAATCTGAGCCGACGCGCCTTTCCAATCGGAAAGCATTTTTCCGATTCCCTTTTCCGAAAAGATGCCTTCGTCAAAATTCATGTTGTAAAGGTCGGCGCCCAGCATCTTTGAAAGAGAAACAAAGCCTCCGTCATCAGAAAACATTCTGTCAAAAACACCGGCGGTTCCTATCACCGACGCAAGATTCAGCTTGTCCGAGCAGAACCGGTGAGCCGACGGGAATTTTTCGGCGGCATCATGACGCGCCTTTGAATCGGTGCCGTAGATCTTTTTGAGAAGCACATCCGCCATCTTGACGAAATCCACAAGCTTTGCAATTCTGCTCCAGTCCGAAAGGACTCCTTTCCAATAGCCTGCAAAGAGCTTTTGCATTTCTTCTTCAGCCACGGAAAATTCCGCAATCATTTTTTCACGCTCCGCAAGCACGCTCAAAGCCTCGGGAACGCTCTTTTTCACAATATCGGACGAGACGGCGGCAGTGCGGAAGGCGTTCAGCTTCTTTGTTATTTCGGAATGGCTCATTTCTCCTCTGCTTGTCCATTCCACGAAAAGCTCGCCCGCGGGCAGTTCATAAATGCCCTTGTCAAACTCACAAAGCTCTCTTTCACATTCAGCAATCTTTGAGGACAAAGCTCTTAGATTTGCAACATTTTTTGATACCGAATAAATATCCGAACAAAGAAGCTCGGGCGTTATTTCGCTGTTGTATTCCTTCGAAATGAGCACATTCAGCGAAAGATATGCATGAACCGACGGAAGATTCTTCAATGAGTCGATATCAAAGCCTGTGTTTTCGGCAATGCTTTTGCATCCGCGCGCAAGCTCCGAAAGGTCGGCTCCACACTTTTCGGCAAGATGGATAAATGTACGGCTGTCGGGAATCTCTCCCGTAAGGTGCGCTCTGAAAAGAGGATGCTTCGAAAAGCCCTCCTTCAGCGACAGCCTTGATGCCGCACGGCAAAGAGCCAGCTGAGATGCGAAAATCGCCTCGGTGCTTTCCCCTGAAAGATCGGGGAAAAACACCGTTTCGGGTTCAAGGCAGATTTCTTTTTCCTGCGCCGACAAGCCTGCGCCTGCATTTATATAAGCCCTTGCCGCCTCGTCAAACGAGAAGGCAAAGCTGTAATGCTTGTTTTTGGCTGCATAGTATTTTACAAATTTATCACGCAGCTGAGAAATGTCGCCGTCGTCCGACTCTATGTTCAGCGGAACAGGTATCTGAGAAAGGGAGATCAGCTTGCTTCTGATGCTCTCTTTTATGTCGGTGTCCGACGAAAGAACAAGCACCGCGTTGTCAAGACCGAGTTTTTGGAATTCGCGCAGTATCGCACGCCTTTCGTCACGGTTTTCCGAAACGATGACGGCGGGACCTGCCTGTTTCAGACAGTCACAGGCAACAGCTGTTGAGATACGGCACTGCTTTATAAAATCGGCTCCCGTGACCATGACATCACGGTCCTTTGCATATGATGCGGCAAAAAGCTCCTTTGCCGAAAAAAGATCGGGCGCACCGAAAGCTGCCGCCCCCGCGTCGCTTGTGTTTTCGGCGGGAAGATACTCGTTTTCTTTTTCCCCGGGGTCAAGAATTGAACAGGAAAGCGGATCTGCCATGATCCTTTCATATCGGTCGATCATGTAGAACGAAATCAGGCTGTCCTTGCACTCAAATCTGCCAAGCATCGTATCGCGGGAAAGGGTATATTCACCGCCGGTCAACTTGCAGAAGCTTTCAAAACAATCGATAATGTTGTCAAGATTTCCTGCAGGAAGTCGGTATTCATCAAAAAATTTCTTTCCGTCCGGGGTCGACCTCAGCTTTTCGCAGACAAGACGGTTGATATACGGCTTTGGAGACAAAAATTCAAAATATATAAGACTGTCGGTGACAGAAAGCTTTACCGGATAAAAAGCAAGCGGCGCATTGAAGAAGCCCGAACAAAGCTTTCCGCAGGCAAGATACAGCTCTCCCCTCTTTTCGCGCACAAGAGCCTTTGCCAAAGCTGACACCTCCGAAAAATCGGCAGAATGCTGATCGAGCGCATCGGCAACAATGATCCTGTCTCCAAAGAAAGCGCTTTCGGTCACCTTTGAAAGCTCCGAAAAGCCCACGGGAATTCCGCCCGAGAATTTCAGAAGCGACGAATTTTCCGAATCACAAAGGCTTTCGGCAAGCTCCGAAAGATTTTTGTGTTTTCTTTTTTTCTTTTCGCGCAAGGGGGAGATGAGCTTTTCTGTCTTTTCTTCAAGCTCTCTGTCGGCACAGGCAACAGCAATCCCCTGCGAATATGCCGCGCAGATATCAACGGCATACACCGTCTCTTCCTCGGTTATTTTTTCATATGCGTCTCTCACCGCATCGTCAAGCTCAATGCTGTGACCGGTGAAAAGGCAGGAAACATCAAAAAGTGTCAGCTCTCCGGCATCGTATGCCGCACGAAGCTTTTCGCCCGAGGTGCAAACGGGAAGACCGAAGACATTCTTTTCCCGGACAACTCCGCAGAGTATTCTCGGTGCTTTTTTGCCCTTAAGAACGGCAAGAGCAGGAAAAAGACCTGCGCGAAGAGCGCATGAGCAGTATATCAGAGCCATTTCAAGGGGAGATACCATGGCAGAGCGTTTTGTGAGCAGCGTTCCTATATCTTCAAAAGCCACATCGTGCGAAACAAAATCGCATTCGCGCACCGAATACACAATGCGTCGGCTGCGCAAAGCGTCATAAAGTCCCGAAAGATCGCGGCATTCGGGAAGAGTTGCTATTTTTTCGATCTCGGGATGGCAGGGAGAGAGAACAGATGCAAAAACGACAGGAGATGCGCAAGACGGAAAAACATTCGCAGGCAAAAGCTTCATCGGCGCATCGCCCATGTATTTCGTCCCGTCGACCGTCACTTCAACGCAGAGCTTTCCGGGAACGGGCGCCTTGAGATTGCGGAAAAAGTCAGTTTTCACCGCAAGGGGTGCGAAGGAAAAATCCAAAAAGGCCATGTCAAGCCCTTTTTCGCAAATTATCTCGCCCGAAAAAGCAGGTGTTCTTTCAATAAAGAATCCCGCCTTCGAAAGTCCGTATATATTGACCGTCACATTATACACCCTCGGCTCTGTCAGTCCTCCGATGCGAAGCTGTGCCAAAGGTGCACCGCCTGCCGCAAGGACAGCCAGCGAAAAAACCGGGCAGACAATGGGAGTCACGGTTATTTTGTTTTCTGTTTCTGTCAAATTACTCATCTGCAACAATCCTCTAAACCATTGATTTACATACTTATACAATTATAGTATAACAAATTTCAAGGCGTATTTCAACTGTTTTGCGCGAAAAAATACAGAAACGCGTCGATTGCGTTTCTGTCAGTTTATAGATAAGGTATTTTTCAAACAATTTTGAGGGAAACCCCCAGCGAGGGTTTCCCTCTTGCACTGCGTGCAATTCACCCTTCCTGCGCTTTCTGTAGCATAAAAAAGATGTTTCGCTCTCTGCGGAGAGCGACCAAAGGCGCCGCGGAAGTTTGCATACAAACTTCTAAAGTTGCTACGCAACTTCCACTTTGGAAACCGAAACCTTTTTGAAAAAAGGTTTATCGAAAACTTTCATTAGGTTTGCAACTCGCTCACAGAACCGCATTGGTGCGTTCCTGTATTTTCACATATTTCATTCTTCAACAACTTCGATCTCAAAAATTCCGTATTTTTTGAAAAGCTTTACCGAATTTTCGGTTATCCTCTCGCCGCTGATGACAATGGGAATGGCAGGAGGGCAGGACACCGCAGGACATCCGCAGACCTTGCCGCAAGCCTCATCAACCGGAACCTTTTTCCTCGGTGCAAAGATCGCCTCTCTTATCGACATCACCTTTTCGCCGGCTTGTGTCGTCATGCTTTCGGATCTGCCGGGCTCTTTTGCCAAAAGGCTTTCAAAAGCCTTTTCCAGACGGCAAAAATCCTCTTCGGAATTGTGAACCGCCGCCATCAGCACAAGGTGATCCTCGTCACAGAATTCGATCTCGATGCCCATTGTGCGCAGATGCTCCTCAAGCTCTTGCGAAAGATACCCCGATTTTTTTGTATCAACAACAAGCTTCAAGGCTTCGTTTCCCGAAAGGGCAAAGCCCTTTGAGCGCAGAAGCTTTTTCACTTTCTCAAGTCTTTTCGCCGCAATTTCAAGCTTTTGTGTGAAACCGTCAGCAAGAAACGCGTTACAGCTGTCAAGCGATTGCAGGATAAGATACGACGGGCTTGTGGAAGCAAAAACCGACAGCATATTGCGGGCATTCCGCAAAAAAGCATTCTCTGCCTTTTTTGATATGTGAAGATAAGCACCGCCCGTAAGGACAGGCAAGGTCTTGTGCGCCGAATCACAGCACATCCGGGCGCCGAGCGTTATGGGGTGAATATCCTCTTTCAGAAATTTCAGATATGCTCCGTGGGCATTATCCACAAGAAGCGGAACACCAAAGCTGTCGCAAACCCTTGCAATACCCGAAATGTCGGCAATGTTTCCGAGATAATCGGGAGAGGTCAGATATACGGCACAAGGCTTTTCCGAAAGATTTTCCAACACCTCTTTCACATCGTCGGCGTCTATGGGGCAGGAGCAAAGCTCTCCGCCGTCTTTAGGATAAAGCCAGATAACATCAATATCAAGCAGTGCACAGCTGTAAACAAACGCCTTGTGAGCGTTGCGGGCGGCAAGAATCGTCTTTTTTCCCTTTTTTCCGTTCACCGCAAGTGCAAGCATTCCTTTTATGGCAAGGGATGACCCTTCTGTCGAATAAAAGGTGTGGGCGGTGTCGAAAAGCCTTGTGGCGTTTTCTTCGCTTTCGGCGATGATGCCGTCGGCGGAATACAAAACATCCGCACCCGAAATTTCGGTTATATCAAGCTCTTCGCAACCCAAAACATTTTTTCCCTTGTGTCCCGGCATATGAAAACGGGAAAAGGAGCTGTCCTTATAGCTCGCCACAAAATCGCAGATGGGAGTTGTGACCTTTTTTTCGTTCATATCATTCTTCGTCGCCCGACTGCGCCACCTGCATCATGACGGCACACTCAATTCGCTTTTTGAAAAGCTCGCAACCGTATTCATAAATGCCGTTCACGCTGCCTGTGGCATGGTACGCGTTGGCGGCGCATCCGCCCGAGCAATAAAGGCGTGCCCAGCAATCCTTACATTCTTCTCTGGCGTAAGCGTTGCATGAGCGGAACTCGTCCTGAACCTTTTTGTTGGTGACTCCGTCCCAGATGTTTCCAAGACTGTATTTTTCGTCGCCGACAAACTGATGACAGGGATAAAGCTCGCCCCAGGGGGTGACCGCCATATATTCGGTGCCCGAGCCGCAGCCGGTGATGCGCTTGTAGATACAGGGGCCGTTTTTCAGGTCAAGCATATAGTGATAGAAGGTGAAGGGTCTTCCCTCTTTTTTGCGCTTTATCATCTCTTTTGCAAGTATTTCATACTGCTCAAAGAGCTTGGGAAGATCCTCATCCGTCAAAGCATATGGGTCATCGGGAGGACAAACGACAGGCTCCATCGAAAGCTCTGTGAATCCGAGGTCTGCCATATGGAAAATGTCGTTTGTAAAGTCAACATTCTGATGGGTAAAGGTTCCGCGCATATAATAACCTTTGCCGCCGCGGGCATCCACAAGCTTTTTGAACTTGGGAAGTATTCTGTCGTAGCTTCCGTTGCCGGCATAGTCTTTTCTGAAATGGTCATGTACCTCGCGGCGTCCGTCAAGGCTGAGAACCACATTGCTCATCTCTTTGTTGAGAAAATCGATGACCTCGTCGTCGATAAGCAAGCCGTTTGTGGTAAGGGTAAAGCGGAAATTCTTGTTATGCTCCTTTTCGACACTTCTGGCATATGCCACAAGCTGTTTTACCGCATCCCAGTTCATAAGCGGTTCGCCGCCGAAAAAGTCGACCTCGAGATTGCGGCGGTTGCCGGAATTGGCAACAAGAAAATCAAAAGCCTGCTTTCCGACCTCAAAGCTCATGACTGCCCGATCGCCCTGATATTTTCCCTGGCTTGCAAAGCAATAGGAGCAGTTGAGATTGCAGGTGTGCGCCACATGAAGGCACATCGCCTTTATAACATTCGAATTGTTCTTGTAATTATAGGCAAGCTCTTCATATTCATCCTTGGAAAAAAGCTTTCCTCTTTCCTCAAGAGCTTCGATATCTCCGATGCATTCGAGAATCTCTTCGCGCGTCACATCGGTAAGCTCCTTGTATTTTTCAAGCATAGCGGACACGATCTCTTCCTGCGACGAAGTCTTATACATCGAAATGATGTCATACGCCACCTCATCCACCGTGTGCACCGAGCCCGAGCAGGTGTCGAGCACGATATTGTAGCCGCCAAGTTTATACTGATGTACCATGATTACCTCTTAAAAATGTATGTAATAATACGAAACGCTGTCCTTTCGTCAAAAAAGACAGCGTTCTTATCAGAAAAACCAATAATTATTTATTCTGATTTTCGCATTGCTGGTTTGCAACGCCGCAAGAAGTCTTGCAAGCCGACTGGCAGGATGTCTGGCATTCGCCGCAGCCGCCGTTCTTAACAGTCTTTGCAATGTCCTTTGTTTCGATGGTCTTGATTCTGCTCATGGATAAAACCTCCGTTTCATAATTTGTATAAGCAAAAAACACTTATCATCATGGCTTATTATATCACAACAAAAATCGCTTGTCAATAGGAATAAAAGCTGTGACAAAACTTTTTGCGGTATATTTATTCGCTCTCTTTTCCGAGCCTTCTGCCGAATTCAAAGCCGATTATGGCGCAGGTGGAGGCTGTGGGAAGCGAGAACTTTGCGTCAGAAAAATAGGGGATGCTGACGATGTCGTCACAGTTTTTCACAAAATCGGGAGAAATCCCACGCTTTTCACCGCCCACAAAAAGAACTGCAGGAAAGGTCGGTTCAAAATCAAAAAGCTCTGTGCAATCGGCAGTTTTTGCGGCACAAACTGTCGAAAAGCCCGCCTTTTTAAGCATTTTCATGAAATCGACATGGTCTTTTTCGCTCGTCATCTCGGGCATGACCGCAATGTCGCACATTTCTGTTGCTCCTGCCGATGACCTTGCGCAGACTCCTGCCGCCGACATCCAGTTTCGGCGCGGGACAATGATACCCGTCGCCCCTGCCGCATAAAGATTTCTGACCGAATATCCGAAATTGAAAGGATCCTCGACCCCGTCAAGAAGTGCGGCAAATCCGCCTTTTTTGGCAATTTTTGCAAGAAGCTCGTCAATCGGTGTGAAGCGTCTTTCTCCGCAGACCGCGGCGATTCCCCCATGGGAGGAGCCTGCGTCATCGTTTTTTTCAAGGAAAGCGTCAATGACCTGTCTTTCGCATATTTCGGCGGTGATTCCCTCATCCTTCAGAAGCTTCAGGAAGGACAAAACCTTTCTGTCACGCTTTCTGACCTTTTCGGCATCCACATAGCAAAGATCTATCCTGCGGCTTTTATACTTTATTGCAGCGCTTACAGAGATGATTCCCTCAAGGATACAAACGCCGTCATTTCCGGAGAAAGTCATTGCTGGTTCTCCGTTTCGGGAGCTTCCGCGGAGGGCTCTTCAATAAAGATCACTCCGTCGCGGAAGGTACCCTCATATTTTCTTGCGTTAGGCGCAGGCCATGTATAAACGCCCTTGCCATGCTTCTTGTTGTTTTTGAATTCACCCACATAGGTTTCGCCGTTGGCATAAACATATGTACCCGAACCCTCACGCAGATCGTTTACAAATTCGCCTGTGTATTTATCACCGTTTGCATAGGTGATGCTTCCGGTGCCGTTTTTCATATCGTCGGCATATTCTCCGACATATGTCGTGCCGTCAGCGCTTTTGTAAGTGCCCGAGCCGTGCTTTTTGTTGGCAACAAAGCCACCTGTGTATACCGAGCCGTCGCTCCAGGTAAATGTGCCCTCGCCTTCTTTTTTGCCGTTTACGAAATCGCCCTCATAGGTGTCGCCGAATGCAGTCTTGAGAAAGCCTTTTCCGTTTATGATATCGTTTTCAAATTCACCGTCATAAACCTCGCCGTCGACAAGAGTAAGAACTCCTTTTCCGTGGCGGTAAAAGCCCGAAAACTCACCGTAATAGCTGTCTCCGTTTTCGTATTCAATGGTGCCGAGCGTTCTGTCGAGCTTTGCTTTTTTGCCGTCGGGAAAGACAAGCGTTCCACTGACCACAATGCCGTCGGAGGTCTTCCCGTAAAACTTTGTGCCGTTATCGGCAACGATATATCTGAAGCCGAGAATATTGATGACAATGCCTGCCACGGCAAGCAGCACAAGAGCCGCCGCAATCACTGCAAGCCAGATATTCAGCTTCATTTTTACACTTCTTCTCATTTTTCCTCACTCTCCGGAAGAGCTTCTTCCGTCCGTTCATTCTCCGGATCTGCTTTTTCCTCGGCCTCGGGAAGAGCCGGCTGTGTATCCTCAACATATCCGTAATCATCGGTGAGCTCTTCTTTTTCGCCGCCCGTACCCATGAGCGAATTATATTTGTCAATAAACCAGGGCAGGAACGAAACTATGAGTATCGCAGCCGCAAGAAGCGCGGCTGTCGCAATAGCAAGGGTCTTCAGATCCGTTCCCTTGCCGTCGTATCTTACCTCAGCAACGATACGCTTGTCCTCGGGGACATAATATCTCTGCTCTGTCTCTGCCGCCTCAGCCTTCACAAAAAGCTGGTCACGGTGCTTTTTTTCAACCTCTTTTTCCTCATATACCGCAAAGATGTGCTTGCGAAGACCCGAGCCTTTGCGCAGAGCAAAGCTTGCAAAGGAGCGCTTCAGCTTTGTGCCGTATCCGATCTGCGAAAGGGCTTTCGCGCTGTTTTCGTCCTGTGCCTCCTGCGAGATAAAAGCCCGCAGGATATCTCCGAGCAATCTTCTCTGATAATAGGCATAAAACGAACCGAACAGCACACCGAAAAATACCACCCAGACAATGACCGACAATGTCTCTTGTGTCATGTTTTCCGCCTCCGAAAATTTTATCAGTCCTCAAAAATATCGCCGCAAAGTGCGCCTATCAGCTTTTCAAGGTCTGTGTTGTCGTAATATTCAAGCTCAAGCTTTCCGCCCTTTTCGCCCTTTTTGTTCATGACGATCTTTGCCTTTCTGCCAAGCTTTGAACTCATATTTTCCTCAAGCTTGCCGATATATGCCGCGGCAGACTTATCGACAGAAGCTTCCTTTTTCTTTGTCTTGGGAGAGTTGAGCTGGGCATAGATAAGCTTTGCCAGCCGCTCGGTCTCTCTTACCGAAAGGCATTTTGACACAACCGTCTGCGCCGCATCATCGATCTCTTTTGCGTTTCCGATTGAAAGCAGAGCTCTTGCGTGTCCTGCAGAAATCTCACCCTTTTCGAGAAGAGAAAGGGTTTTTTCGGGCAGTGCCAGAAGTCTCAGCGAGTTTGTGAGCGCGGGACGGGAAATGCCGACGATCTGCGCCGTTTCCTCCTGGGTAAGCTCAAATTCTTCAAGAAGTCTTTTGAGACCGCGCGCCTGCTCGACCGAGTTCAGATCCTCTCTCTGCAGATTTTCGACAAGCATGATCGCCGCCGCCTCGTGATCTGTCATTTCCTTGATGATAACAGGAACCTCAGTAAGCCCCGCCATTTTCGCCGCGCGCCATCTGCGCTCGCCCGCAACGATGCGGTACTTGTTTCCGAGTATTTTGGAAACAGCATCACCGTCATCGGTCACACCCTCAGGCTTTCTTACCACGATAGGCTGAAGAATGCCGTGGGTCGATATGGAATCGGCAAGCGAGGACAGAGCCTCGGGCTCGAAGGTTTTTCTCGGCTGATTCTTGTCGGGCTCGATGTCCGAAAGTCTTAATGTTACGATATTTCCTGCCTTTTCCTGTGCGCCAGCCGCGTCGAACTGAGCTTCGCTGAAAAGTGCGTCAAGTCCCTTTCCGAGACCGCCTTTTTTTGCCATATTTCGTCTGCCTTTCCGTGTATGTCGACGGCGTTCCGCAAAGCCTGAGCGCCGTTGTGGATGAATATACTTACATATTTATAGAAGTATATCATGCATTTATGAACTTGCTGTTAAAATAAGCGCGTCGGACAAGCTCATCGGAATTTTTTATAAAAAGATATTTTTGGGTAATAATTATGTTAAATAACGAACGAAAGGATGATATTTACGGACAAACGCAATTACAGCGAGAAGGAGAAAAAACAGTTTCGGAAATTTGCCGATTCCCACGCGCCGAAAAGAAATCTTTTTGCCGACTGCGCCATAGCTTTCCTTGCGGGAGGCGCCATATGCACGCTGGGTCAAGGGCTCTTTGGGCTTTACTCGTCATATATTTCGGAGGATAACGCCAAAGCCCTTGTTTCGGTCAGCCTCATTTTTCTGGCCTGCCTTTTTACGGGATTGGGGGTTTATGACACCATTGCCAAAAAAGCAGGTGCAGGAACTCTTGTCCCCATAACAGGCTTTGCCAACGCCGTCTGCTCTCCCGCCATCGATTCAAAAGCCGAAGGTTTCATATTTGGCACAGGCTCCAAAATGTTTGTTATCGCAGGGCCTGTTATCGTTTACGGCACGGCGGCAAGCGTAGTCTACGGAGTAATATACTGGGCAAGCACCGCTCTTTGATGGAAGAATTTCTTGCTTTGACAAATAATATTCACAATAGATGTAATTGACAAGCGGCAGAAAATGTGATAGAATGATACCGACAAAAGATTACGGAAAGGAGAAAAACTCCAAATGCTTCTGAAACGCACAAAGCTTTCCGACAGAGTCCTTCCCGATTATACCCGCGGCGAGGAGATCTTCAACATGGTATCGCACATTGTCGGCGGAGCGTTGGGTATTGCAATATTTGCGCTGTGTGTCGTCTTTTCTTTTATCGGTGGAGATCCGTACAGCATAGTTTCCTCTTTTATCTACGGCTTTTCGGTGGTACTTCTTTTCACCATGTCAAGCATTTACCACGGGCTCACCACCGACACTTCAAAAAAGGTCATGCAGATACTTGACCACTGCACTATTTTCATTCTCATTGCCGGCACATACACCCCCTTTTCGCTTGTTTCCATCCGCGAGCAGAACACGGCGGTGGGCTGGGTTCTCTTCGGTATCGTCTGGGGAGTTGCCATCATCGGCATTGTGCTCAACGCAATCGATCTCAAGAGCTTCAAAAAGTTCTCGCTCATTCTTTATGTGGCGCTGGGCTGGTGCATCATCTTCACCCTCAAGCTTCTGATCAAAGGCATCGGCATCAGCGGCTTTATCTATCTCATCACCGGCGGTATCGCCTACACTGTCGGCGCCGTCATCTATGGTGTTTCGGGCAAGGGAAAGCACAAAAAATATATGCACTCGATCTTCCACCTCTTTGTGGTGGTGGCGGCGGTGCTTCAGTTTTTCAGCATTTTCTTCTATGCCATCAACCGCTAAGCTTCAAAAGACTTCTCCCGGAAAAGCATTCTTGCTTTTCCGGGATTTTTTTGCGCTTGATTTTTTATCATAATTATGATATAATCAGTTAGTTATTATGTGCAAAAGGAGGCAATTCAATGGCTCTTCAGGAATCGGGAGAAATGTATCTCGAAACGATATATGTCCTTTCAAAAGAAATGTCCGGGGTGCGCTCTGTTGACATCGGAGCTCACATGGGATATTCAAAGCCCAGCGTCAGCCGCGCTGTGGGACTTTTGAAAAACGGCAGCTTCATCAATGTTGACAAGGATGGATATATCACTCTTACCGACAGCGGAAAAGAGATTGCCGAAAAGATCTATGACCGTCACACCACTCTCACAAGACTTCTCATGCTCATGGGTGTGGACAAAAAAATCGCAACCGAAGATGCCTGCAAGCTTGAGCACGACCTCAGCGACGAATCCTTCAAGGCCATAAAAGCACATCTTCTGAAATACGAGGAAGCAAAAAACTGATTTTTGAGAGGATAAAAGAATGGAAAAAATCAACATTCTCTACAATCCCCACGCCGGTAACGGAAACGGCGAAAGCTTTGCAAAAAATCTTCTTGAATTCTATGACGGAAAAAAGCTTGATTTTGTCGACATGACAAAGATTGCAAGCTACAAAGATTTCCTTTCCTCGCTTGATGCCGACGAAAAGCTCGTCGTGGCAGGCGGCGACGGAACTCTCCACCGTTTTGTCAATGACATCTATGACATCGAACGCAAAAACGACATATATTATTACGCCGCAGGCAGCGGAAACGATTTTCTTGTTGACCTCGGTATGAGAAAGGGCGCAGAGCCATTTCTCATCAACAAATACATAGAAAAGCTGCCCCTTGCGACTGTCGGCGGCAAAAGCTTCCGATTTCTTAACAACATGAGCTTCGGAATCGACGGCTATTGCTGTGAGGAGGGCGACAGGGTGCGCCAGAAAACCACAAAGCCTGTCAACTACACTTCTATTGCCATCAAGGGTCTGCTTTTCAAATACCGCCCCACAAACGCAAGGATAACTCTTGACGGCGTGACATATGAATACGAAAAAGTCTGGCTTGCCCCCGCCATGAACGGAAGATTTTGCGGCGGCGGAATGATGCTGGCTCCCAATCAGGACAGGCTGGCACAGGACAGAAAGCTTTCATTTCTTATCATGTACGGTGCAGGCAGTCTGAAAACCCTTACCATGTTCCCCTCTGTTTTCACGGGAACTCAGGAAAAATACAAAAAATATGTCAAGATCGTCACCGCCAAGAGCATTTCTGTCGAATTTGACCGTCCCGTGGCGGCGCAGATCGACGGTGAGACAATTCTTAATGTCACAAGATATGACGCTGTCACCCACGATCTTGTGCCGAAAGCGCAGGCACAGGCGACAAGATGACAGCCGACAAAAATGCGGTGTGCGAAAAAATCCGACAACAGCTTTTTTCGATGCGGGATGAAAAATATCGCAGCTTTCACTCGCACCTCATTCCGACTGTGGAAAAAGAACTTGTTATCGGAGTGCGCACTCCCAAGCTGCGCGCTTTTGCAAAAAGTCTTTCGGGCACCGATGACAGAACCCTTTTTGTGGAGGCTCTTCCTCACAAGTATTATGACGAAAACAATCTCCATGCTTTTTTCATCGAACAGGAAAAGGAAGTTTCAAAATGTATTTCTCTGATAGATGAGTTTCTCCCCTTTGTCGACAACTGGGCAACCTGCGATATGATGAATCCGAAAGCCTTGAAAAAAGACAAAGCCCTGCTTCTTGAAAAAATCAAAGAATGGCTTGCATCAGACAGAACTTATACGATAAGATACGGCATAAGAATGCTGATGGCACATTTTCTCGATAAAGATTTTTCCGAGGAACATCTTTCTCTTACAGCAGCGGTTGTCTCCGAGGAATACTATGTAAACATGGCAGTAGCGTGGTTTTTTGCCACAGCGCTCACAAAGCAGTATGCTTGCGCAGTAAGGTACATCGAAGAAAAGAAGCTTTCCCCTTTTTGCCACAACAAGGCAATATCAAAGGCGTGCGACAGCTTTTGTGTAAGCGTTGAACGAAAAGCTTATCTTAAAACCTTAAAAATTTCGGAAAAATAGTTTTTTGTGCGAAAAATTGCAAAAATAGGTGTTTTACGGTATACAGAAGCTTTCTGAATAAAACACAAAAAGGAGACATTATTATGTTTAACCATCCCGGCAGAAGCCTTAAAACCTTTGCAACTTCTCTGTTTTGGATTATTTCGATCACTTTCTCAGGTTTTTGGTTGTATAACTATGTAGACAAGCTTCGGTTATATTGGGACTATCTTGAAGATGCTCCGACCGAATTTGTTCTTGAAGTCATTTTTTCACCCATTCTTGTATATGCCTTCACAATTCTTCTCATGGTGCTTTGCGCTCTTTTGTTATGCAGCATCGGCGAAGCGGCAAACAAGTCTGCGGAAAATGCATACTATGCCCGCATGATACTTGAAAAAATGAATGATTCCGAAAAATCACCGAAATATATCCCTGATGTAATTGCAAATTCTGTTTCTGAGCAATCATCTGCGCAGGTTCCCGAGACCCCCGTCGAGCCCAAGCCTGAGCCCAAGCCTGAGCCCGAACCGGAACCCTCCGACGATTTCGAAAAGGCTCAGCCCGACACCCCTGAAAACACTCACGGGGCATCCGCAAAATTCTGCATCATCTGCGGAAAAAAGGTTCCCTCCGTCGCTGCTTTCTGCCCTGATTGCGGAAACAAATTCTGATTTATTCCAAACACTCGACATTCTTTGATGTGTCTGTAACTTTTTGGAATAAAAATTCCTCCTATGATATTTCCATTATATCATAGGAGGATGTTTTTTTGATTTCAGCTCTTTATCAGACTCCGTATACCAACCAGATATAAATATAGGCAGGCACAATAGCGCCGAGAGTAAAGGGGATTCCGATTTTGAAGAAGTCACCGTTTTTAACCTCAAAGCCTGCCTTGCGCAGGATTCCGATACCCGTAATATTGGCAGAGGCACCAATGGGAGTGCAGTTTCCGCCAAGCGTTGCGCCCGAGAGAAGTCCGAAATAAAGGGGGGTTGCATCGATATTGAGGGTTGCCGCAAGACTTGCGATAACAGGTATCATTGTGGCAACATATGGGATATTGTCGATAAATGCCGAAATAACGACCGAGCCCCAGACGATAATGGTATAGAGCAGGAAAACATTTCCGCCGCCCGCCTTTGCAAGAAGTGCGCCCGCAGCATCAATAACACCTGCTTCGGTGATTCCGCCTATCATAAGGAAGAGTCCCACAAGAATACCGATAGTGGTGAAATCGATCCCCTTAAGAGGTGCCGTTATTGACGAAAGCTTTTTTGTTTTGATAAAGGTGTATACAAGACCGACAACAAGCAAAGCACAGCAGATAAGGCCATTAGTCTCATCAGGCTTTTCGGGAATAAACGACACTCCGATAAGAAGCACCAACATCAAAAGCAAAAGGGCTGTCGGCACAAAATCGGTGACCTTTGTTCTTTCGGCAGCTTTCGGTATGGAGTTTGTTTCCTTTTTGAAAATGAACAGGAGAATGATTGCCGAAACAACAGCTCCCAGCTCGACCGCGAAGAATATACTCGGTTTTCCAAGATACAGGAAGAAATCAAGAAAGCTCAGATCAAGGGCAGAACCAAGCATGATGGCGGTGGTATCACCCACAAGGGTTGCCGCTCCCTGGAGATTTGACGAAACGGCGATAGAGATAATAAACGGAACAGGGTTTATTTCAAGCTTTTTGCAGATGGCAAGTGCCACGGGTGCTACCATAAGCACTGTCGCCACATTATCAACAAATGCGGAAATCACTCCTGCAAAAAGCGAAAGCGACACCGCCGCCCATTTGATATTCGGAACCTTTTCCATGATAAGATCGGCAAGGAATGCGGGCATTTTGCTTTCGGTGAAAAGCGAAACAAGCCCCATGGTTCCCGCTATCATAAGTATCACATTGAAATCGAGCGAGCCAATAATCTTGTCAAGCGGAAGAATGCCCGAAGCAACAAAGAGCACTCCCGACGCAAGTGCGATATAAGGTCTGAATTTTCCAAACACAAGCATTAAAACATAGGTTATCGCAAAAATCACAATGGCAGGTATCATTGGTTCCCCTTTTTTGAAAAATTATGATATATTTATTATACAATCACAATAAATATATGTCAAGCAAAATAAAATATCGGTTTTCTGCGAAAAAATTTCATCAAATCCGTTATACTTTTCAAAAGAGATTTTTGTCTTCGATGTTGACAAAATATGTAAACCGATGTATAATGTATATGCACAAATAAATACGCACAAAGTCGCGTATTTTTACCAAAAGGAGGATATGAAAATGGGATTTTTTGACGGTCTCGAACAGAAGATGAAAAATGCTTCCGAAGCATCAAACCTCAACGGACAAATCCGCGAAAACGAAAAGCTTATCGAAAAGCATTATTACGATCTCGGCAAGCTTTACTTTGAAAAACACGGAAGCTCTCCTTCCGCGGAAACCGAGGAAGTCTGCAAAGCGATCGCTTCATGTCTTGAAAAGATCGATAGCCTGAAAAAAGAACTTGTCATCGTCAAGGGTCTCAAGCTTTGTCCCTCCTGCGGTGCCGAATGCCCTGTTGATGTTCCTTTTTGCAGTGCCTGCGGTACCAAGCTTCCCATGCCCGAGCCTGAAGTGCACAAAGAAGCGCAGTCAGTCGCCTTTTGCGGAAAATGCGGCAACAAGCTTACTTCAGATGCGGCTTTCTGCCCCTCCTGCGGAACACCTGTAACACAGACAGCACCGGCACCCGAAGCGGTTGAAGAGTCTGCGATCGAAGAGCCTGACATCAAGCTCCCCGAGGTAGAAGAGCCCGATATCAAGCTCCCCAAGGTAGAAGAACCTGTGGTTGAAGAACCTGTGGTTGAAGAGCCTGCTGAGGAGCCTGTTCCCGAGGGAATGAAAAAATGTGCCTCCTGCGGAGCATTTGTGGTGGAAAAGGCAATCTTCTGCGGCAACTGCGGCTTGAAATTCTGATCTGTATCTACAGCTCAAACAAAAACATTTTTCGGACATATCCGCTGACAGCGAAATCTTTTGCAAGCAAAGCGGTTTGTTAATATATTTTATAAGGAGAATTTATTATGTTCTGTAACAAATGTGGCAATCAGCTTGATGATAACGCTGTATTCTGCGCAAAGTGCGGCAACCGCGTTGACGGCGGTGCTCCCGCTCCCAAGTCTGCTCGCCCTGTAAAGGTATCCAAGCCCGTATCGGCGGCAACCCTCGGATATCTCCGTATATCCTCGTTTGCTCTCTTCGTTCTCGGTCTTATTCTCTGGTTCGGCGGAGCTCCTATTTCGTTTAGCTACATGGGCGTAGCGACTGCAATGCCCGGTCTTCTCACCCAGTGCGACGGCACCTTCTGCACAGTTCTTGCAGTTATCTTTTACAGCCTCGGCATCGTTGCTTCTGTTCTTCCTTTCCTTGGCGGAATCATCGGCAATTATCTTCCCGAAAATGTAAAAGACCTTCTTTGCAAAAAGACCTATGTTCAGCTGCTCTGCGCTTTCGTTGCATTTGTTTTCTACATCGTAGCGTTCAGCATCATCCTTTCCAAGGGCGGATGTGGCATCACATTCTACTGCATTTTCAGCCTTCTTCTTCAGATCGCACACATGGGAATGCTTTATTACATCAACACAAAAATCAACTGATCCAACTACTTACTAAGGAGACTATATTATGTTTTGCAAAAAATGCGGAAATCAGATTGCCGACACTGCGGCCTTCTGCAACAAATGCGGTGCTCCCGTAGACAGCACAGTTTCTGCTGCTCCCGCCGCAGCTCCTGTTGCAAATTTCAACCTCAAGGCTCTTATCCTCAAGGGTGTTTCTGCACTCTTCTTCCTGCTCACTCTTATCTTCTATTCCGGCAACACAATTTCGGTATCGTATTGGGGTCAGTCCCAGTCCGGTCCTATGGCACAGGTACTTGAAGGTGCTGAAGGCGGATTCATCAATGTTATTGCAACTATTCTTTATATTATTTCACTCGTCCTTTCCATCCTTGCCCTCGCAATGCCCTTCATAAAAAGCTTTGTTCCTGAAGCAGTATCGAAGCTTTTCGGCAAAAAGGTCGTTTTTCTCATGATCCTCACGATCCTTTCGCTTGTTGTTTATCTTATCGGTTTCTTGGCTTGCCTCGGTCTCGGAAGCGGCATGAATGTCAGCTTCTCCGGTCTTGGAGCTTTCAACCTTATTCTTCATATTGCACAGATAGTTCTCCTTGTTCTTATCTCCAAGGAAAACAAAAAGAGCAAATAAGATTTGATTAAAATGATAAAACCACTCGCCTTATTGCGAGTGGTTTTTTGTTGCCATTATGCGCCTTTTTGTCATTTGATGTTGATCTTTAGAACATTACAATATATCTTCAATTTCAAAAAACCATAATTCTTTTGCAATAGCTTACAGCCCATCTGCTTTCACCAGCTTATATCTGTTTATCGGCAACATTGCCAATTGCAATTCTGCACATAAAAAACGACCTTGCACAATTTCTTCTGCAAGGTCGTAATTTTATTTTGTTAAAACTTTTGTGTTATAAGGCTGTGCCTTTCACACACAAAGCCGAACTGTGATTAGTCCTTGAGAGCTGCCTGAGCCGCTGCGAGTCTTGCGATCGGAACACGGAAAGGCGAGCAGGAAACATAATCAAGACCGATGCTGTGGCAGAATTCTACCGATGTGGGGTCACCACCGTGTTCGCCGCAGATACCAACATGGAGATCCTTGTTAGCAGGTCTGCCGAGTGCGAGAGCTGTCTTCATGAGACCGCCGACACCAACCTGGTCAAGCTTAGCGAAGGGATCGTTTTCGAAGATCTTTGTATCATAGTAAGCGTTGAGGAACTTACCTGCGTCATCTCTCGAGAAGCCGTATGTCATCTGTGTAAGGTCGTTTGTACCGAAGCAGAAGAAGTCAGCTTCCTTTGCGATAGCGTCAGCAGTTACACAAGCTCTGGGGATTTCGATCATTGTACCAACTTCGTAGTCAAGCTTAACGCCGGCAGCAGCGATTTCAGCATCAGCTGTTGCAACAACGACATCCTTAACAAACTTGAGTTCCTTGATTTCGCCAACAAGGGGAATCATGATCTCAGGCTTAACTGTCCAGTCAGAATGCTTCTTCTGAATGTTGATAGCAGCACGGATAACAGCTGCAGTCTGCATCTTTGCGATTTCAGGATATGTTACCGCAAGACGGCATCCTCTGTGACCCATCATGGGGTTGAATTCGTGGAGAGAAGCGATGAGAGCCTTGATGTCTTCAACAGTCTTGCCCTGTGCATCAGCAAGAGCCTTGATGTCAGCTTCTTCTGTGGGAACGAACTCGTGGAGAGGAGGATCGAGGAAACGGATGCAAACGGGTGTACCTTCGAGAGCTTCATAAAGAGCTTCGAAGTCGTTCTGCTGATAAGGAAGGATCTTTGCAAGTGCGGCTTCTCTTGCTTCAACAGTGTCGGAGCAGATCATTTCGCGGAATGCAGCGATTCTTTCAGCTTCAAAGAACATATGCTCTGTACGGCAGAGACCGATACCTTCAGCACCGAGCTCTCTTGCCTTCTTAGCATCAGCGGGAGTGTCGGCATTTGTTCTTACCTTGAGCTTTCTGTACTTGTCAGCCCAAGCCATGATTCTGCCGAATTCGCCTGCGATTGTAGCATCAACTGTGGGGATAAGTCCGTCGTAGATGTTACCTGTTGTACCGTCGATGGAGATGCAATCGCCTTCAACGAAGGTCTTGCCTGCAAGAGTGAACTTCTTGTTTTCTTCGTCCATCTTGATTTCGCCGCAGCCGGATACACAGCAAGTACCCATACCACGAGCAACAACGGCTGCGTGAGAAGTCATACCGCCGCGTACTGTAAGGATACCCTGAGCAGCCTTCATACCGGTGATATCTTCGGGAGAAGTTTCAAGACGAACAAGAACTACCTTTTCGCCCTTTTCCTTCCAAGCAACTGCGTCATCAGCAGTAAATACGATCTTACCGCAAGCAGCTCCGGGAGAAGCGCCGAGGCCCTTGCCCATGGGAGTTGCAGCCTTGAGAGCCTTTGCATCAAACTGAGGATGGAGAAGGGTGTCAAGGTTTCTGGGGTCAATCATAAGAACAGCTTCCTGTTCTGTTCTCATGCCCTCGTCAACGAGGTCACAAGCGATCTTAAGAGCAGCCTGAGCTGTTCTCTTACCGTTACGGGTCTGGAGCATGAAGAGCTTGCCGTGTTCAACGGTAAATTCCATGTCCTGCATATCTCTGTAGTGATCTTCGAGTGTCTTGCAAACAGTCTGGAACTGAGCAAAAGCTTCGGGGAACTTTTCTTCCATCTGAGCGATGGGCATGGGAGTACGAACGCCTGCAACGACGTCTTCACCCTGTGCATTTGTGAGGAATTCACCCATGAGCTTCTTTTCACCGGTTGCGGGGTCACGTGTGAACGCAACACCTGTACCACAGTCGTCGCCCATGTTACCGAATGCCATCATCTGTACGTTAACAGCGGTACCCCAGGAGTAAGGGATATCGTTGTCGCGGCGGTAAACGTTTGCTCTGGGGTTGTCCCAGGAACGGAATACTGCCTTGATAGCGCCCATAAGCTGTTCCTTAGGATCGGAGGGGAAATCTTCGCCGATCTTGGACTTGTATTCAGCCTTAAACTGATTTGCGAGCTCCTTGAGGTCGTCAGCTGTAAGCTCAACGTCCTGAGTAACGCCCTTTTCTTCCTTCATCTTGTCGATGAGTTCTTCGAAGTACTTCTTTCCGACTTCCATAACAACGTCGGAGTACATCTGGATAAATCTTCTGTAGCAGTCCCAAGCCCATCTGGGGTTGTTGGAGCTCTTTGCCATATATTCAACAACTTCTTCGTTGATACCGAGGTTGAGGATGGTGTCCATCATACCGGGCATCGAAGCGCGCGGACCGGAACGAACCGATACAAGAAGGGGATTTTCCTTATCGCCGAACTTCTTGCCGCAAACAGCTTCCATCTTTGCAATGTATTCATTGATTTCAGCCTGGATTTCGGGGTTGATCTGGCGTCCGTCTTCATAGTACTTTGTACAAGCTTCTGTAGAAACTGTGAAGCCCTGAGGAACGGGGAGACCGATCTTTGTCATTTCAGCAAGGTTAGCGCCCTTACCGCCGAGGAGTTCACGCATGTCTGCGTTGCCCTCAGAAAAGAGATACACATACTTTTTGCTCATGTATTTTTTCCTCCGTTTTAATATTTGCATAATTTCGCAACAATTATTATATCACAAATATTTCCAATTTTCCATAGTATTTTGCGAATTTTCGGATATTTACACATTTTTTACAATCATTAACAAAAAAGAAGACATCTCTTTTGATGTTTTCCACAAAAAAGCTCCGCAAAAGCAAATTTTCACCCTCCTGCCGTCAGCTTTTTGCTTATTTTACTCGGAAAACGCCACATTGTTTTTGAAAAACATCCCCTGCCCCGTCATGAAAACCGCCAAGAGGAAACTTGAGCTTACAGACAAGGTGTATTGTAATAAGCTGAAAAGGCTCATTGCTTGAGGAAGAAAGCGATACAACCGAGGCTGTCGAACTATCGACGCGGATAACATTAGTGAAACAGCCCCGTTTTTGTATTCCTCCCGCATAGCTTGCAAAAAATATTTATATACTATTATGGAACAAATCTGTTGCAAAAACTGTCAAAATATGATACAATACCACATATATAAGTTTTGCATGGCAAGCCTCGCTATCCGCTGTTTTGCGCGAGGGTTTATGTGATATAAAGCGGAAGGAGTAAAAAAATGTCTTCAACCAAACAATTCATTCTCTCTTTTCTGATATGCCTTGCGGCGTTTTCTTTCATTGCCCTGGGACTTTCCCGATTCATGACAAAGGATGATGAAAACAACGGCCCCGTCCAAAGTGAGGTTCAAGGGCAGCAGGGCACAAAAACCGATGACGAAAAGCTCGAAAATATGCTTACAACAACAGGTAAATCCGTCTGCGGTCTTGTGGTGGGGCTTGATCCCGTTGATACCGAAAACCCCGAGATCGACGCTCTTATCGTTGTCAAAGCCGATGTTTCGAACAAAAAGCTTTATGTTTGCTCGATTCCCACAGATACAAAATATGAGATCTCGGGAACATATCTTGTTGACGGCGAAAAGCAGGATTATACATATACCATGAGCTTCAAGGAAACTGTCATCAACAGAAGCGAGAACCTTTCGGATTATACCGACGGACTTGAATATCTTACCGGAAAGGTAAGCGCACTGACAGGACTTGACATCGAATACTACATCGCCCTCACAGGTAATCAGGCGGCAGGTGTGTTCAATGTGTTCACCGGAGGCGGAATCAAGGACTATATCGTCCCGGAGGCCATGAAATATGATGCCGACCCGAAATATGATCCGGAGACAGACGAGGTCATCTATGACTATTCGGGAGCACTTGACATCAATCTTTACGAAGGCAAGCACGAGCCGCTGACAGGTGCAAAAGCTGTCGGGCTTTCGCGATATCTTGACTATAAGACAGGCGACGGTCAGACAAACCGCTGTACCACCCAGGTAGAGCTTATCGAAAGCTTTGTTAAGACAGCGCTAACCGCCGACAACAGCCTTAAAGCAACACTGCTTACCATGAAGGATCCCCTGACCACCTTTGCCATCAACAAGAAAAACACCAACATAACCACCGCTGATATCATCAAGCATCTTGATCTTGCTTTTTCTCTTTCGGAGTATGAATTTGTTTCTGTTCCGTTCCGTTACAACAACATCGTCAGAAACGATAAGGTTTCTACTCTGCGCGAACATTTTCAATAAAAAATAATCTTACACCTCTGCATATATTTTCACTTCACGGAAAAAATATATGCGGAGGTGTTTTGATATTGAAAAATAAAAACAACAGCGAAAGAAACATGAAAATAAAGCGACAGCTCATAAGCGCAGGGGTTTACATAGCCCTGGCGGTAACTGTTCTTCTCATCACTTCAAACAGTGTGAAAAAGATCATGAACAGCACCAACGGCTATGAGCTTCCCAAGTTTGACACAACACCGCAAAAGGTGATCTTCCCCTCTCTTGACGAAGAAAACGGCAACAAAAAGGAAGAGCAAAGCAAAGAGGATTCCCCCTCTGCCGTGCTGCCCGAACAAAAAGAGATAATCCCTCAGGATATCATCGTTTCGGATGCGCCCGGGGATGTTTCGGCGCAGATAGATGAGTCTGCAGCTGAACTTTCTGCAGAAAATGTACCAATTTCGGGGGAGCCCGATGATGAACCGATCCCCGAAAACATTCCGCAGGACGATCTCTCCCGCTTTGACAGCAATGTCATCCCCGATGTGCGTGTGAAACCAACCTCGGGATATATCAGCCGCGAGTATTCAAGGGACGAGCTGATATATACCCCCACCATGAACGATTTCAGAACCCACGACGGCATCGACATAACGGGTGATATCGGAAGTCCCGTTGTCGCCTTTGCCGACGGAGTGATAGAAGATGTCTACAATGATCCTTTCATGGGAACGACCGTGGTCATTCGTCATTCGGGAGGGCTTGTTTCGTGCTATTCGAATCTTTCCGAAAATCTGCCTCAGAATGTGAGGGTAGGTGCTGTTGTTGCTGTCGGCTCGACCATCGGCGGCATCGGAGAATCCGCCATTGTGGAAAGTGCCGAGGTGCCTCATGTCCATTTTGAGCTTTATAAGGATGAGCTTTGCATTGATCCCGAGGAATATCTCGGTTGATGCT
The DNA here is from genome assembly GCA_045532035.1 of Eubacteriales bacterium. Lineage (GTDB taxonomy): Bacteria > Bacillota > Clostridia > Oscillospirales > CAG-382 > UMGS1052. Next base: position 42,904 of record JAZSFD010000050.1, read on the forward strand.
ATGATAGAAAAAAGGATCGGCGGTGCCGGTCCTTTTGTTTTTTATCAAACATATTGTTTCATTTCAGCAAATCAAATATATTTATTACCCGTTTTTTATTATGCAATGCAAATGACATCATTATAAGGCAATTTGCCTTAAAAGTCAATAAGGTATATTCCCTTATGATAATATTCACATGAGGTGATTTTTTTGAAATACCGTATAAGAGACCTTCGGGAAGACAAAGATCTGCGCCAAAAAGAAATTGCCGATCTGCTTCATATACACCAAACCACCTATTCCGACTATGAACTGGGAAATCTCAACATTCCGATTTCGGTCTTGTCACAGCTTGCGGATTTTTATGAAACCAGCATCGACTATCTTGTGAGCAGAACAGACGAGAAAAAGCCATATCCAAAAAAGAAATAAGACAAGAAACAGCACTCCTCACCGAGTGCTGTTTTGATTTCAGCATTATTTAATGTTGCACCAAATTTGCACCAAATCAAAAATCAAGACAAAAAGAAAACCTCGAAAACGCTTTGTTTTCGAGGTTTTTTGATAACTCCCATTCGGGACAAATTATCTCTTGCTGAACTGAGGAGCACGACGAGCTGCTTTGAGTCCGTACTTCTTTCTTTCCTTCATTCTGGGGTCACGAGTGAGGAAGCCTGCCTTCTTGAGAACCGAACGATAGTTGGGATCTGCCTGAAGGAGTGCTCTTGCGAGACCGTGACGGATAGCACCTGCCTGACCGGAAACTCCGCCGCCCTTAACGGTGCAGATGAGGTCAAATGTGCCAGCTGTATTTGTGGATTCGAAAGGCTGGTTAACGATGAGCTTGAGTGTTCCGAGACCAAAATAGTCACCGATGTCTCTGCCGTTGATGGTGATAACACCTGTACCGGGCATAATGCGAACACGGGCGATCGAGCTCTTTCTTCTTCCTGTGCCGTAGAAATAAGGCTTTGCGCTTGTATACATAGTTTAGTTACTCCCTTCTCGATTATTCAAGCACGATAGGCTTCTGAGCAGCGTTATCGTGTTCTGCGCCGGCGTAAACATGAAGTCTTGTAAAGCTCTTGTCGCCGATCTTGTTGTGGGGGAGCATACCCTTAACTGCAAGCTCCATTGCCATTTCAGGCTTTGTCTGCATGAGAGTTCTGTAATCAACAGTCTTGAGACCGCCGATGTAACCTGTGTGGTACTGGTGTACCTTGTTTTCAAGCTTCTTGCCTGTGAGAACAGCCTTGGAAGCGTTGATGATGATAACGAATTCGCCACAGTCAACATGGGGTGTGAATTCGGGTCTGTGCTTGCCGCGAAGAATGTCGGCAGCCTTAACAGCTGTTTTTCCGAGAGGCTTGCCGGCTGCATCGATAACATACCATTTGCGTTCGATGGTCTCGGCTTTTGCCATAAATGTAGACATAATCCTAAGTCCTCCAAAATATTTTTTCATTAGTCAACGAGTATTATTATAACACAAACTTTTGGTTTGTCAATACCTTTTTTCAAAAAAATACCTCAAAATGTCGTTTTTTTGCCTGTTTTCTTCGATTTTCTTTCGATTTCTCGGTGGCGAGGAACATTTTTGCACATTTTCAGAAGCTATGACGATATTTTTCCATCGATATCGCAAAAAGCTCGCCGTTTGTCGGAGGGGTATAGGTTATGTCATTGGCACCTGCGGCAATGGTTGCAAAACACCTCTTTTTTGTACATATATATTATAAATGTGTTTTTGGAAAAAAGTGCCGTATTTTCACAAAAAACAATCTTTGGATTACTAATTACAAAAACCGCCGGTCGGCGGTTTTGTAATAATGTCGTGGATGAGAAAATATATTAGAGGTAGTCACAAAGCTCGGTGAGCTTCTTTGCACAATCGGCGCAGACGAGCTTGTCCTTGTATTTCACGGTGTTTTCACCCGATCCACAGAAAAGGCAAGCAGGGTTATATTTCTTGAGTATGACCTTATCCTCGTCAACGAAGATCTCAAGAGGCTCGTCAACCCCGTATCCCATTCTTTTTCTCAGATCGGCAGGTAAAACGATTCGTCCCAGGCGGTCAACAGTGCGAACAATTCCCAAAGCTTTCATAGTCAGGCTCCCCCTTTGTTTTACAATTTTTGAAATTAATTAAGTCTCTTATTATTATTTATTATACAACATTTTTTGCCCAATGTCAACATTTTTTGTGATAAAAAATGTAATTTTGGCAAGTTTTGTCAAATAATTGTCAAGAAAGGTCGGATGCGGATGATATCGAAGGTTTTTTCGGTGCTGGTCAGCGCTTCTTTTGTCTTTGCGCTTCTTAATGGGCGGATGGAAGAATTGGGAGCAGCCATCATTTCGGGTGCCGCCGACGCAGTCAGCATTTCGGTCTCCATGCTCGGAATGCTCTGCCTTTGGAAAGGGGTAATAAACATTCTTGACTATGCGGGAGCCACAAAGCTTATCTCAAAGCTTGTACAGCCTGTACTGAAGCTGATATATCCGGTTGCATTTTCGAAAAACTGCGGTGCCGATGAGATATGCGCAAATTTCGCCGCAAATTTTCTGGGACTCGGAAATGCCGCTCTTCCAATGGGTCTTTCGGCGATGGAAAAGCTTTCCCGCCTTGAAAACGGAGAAAATGATATGCTGACCTTTGCGGTGCTTGCCACAGCACCGATACAGCTTATTCCAACGACCCTCATCACCCTGCGCTCCGCCGCAGGATCGGTCTCTCCCTACGCCATCATTCCGCCCATCCTCATCTGCTCTGTTGCAACCACAATTTTTGCAGTTATGCTCTGTAAGGTGTGCGCACTTTTTAATAAAAGGAGAAGAGAATGACAAATCTTGCCTCTTTTTTTCTTCCGTCGGTCTTTTTATGTGTCGCTGCAATTTTGTTTTTTTCAAAAAAAGATCTGTTTCCCCTTTTCCTCTCGGGGTGCAAAGAAGGAGCAAGGCTGACTTATGAGCTTCTGCCCACCCTGATTCTGCTTATAGTTTCGGTGAGAATGTTCTCGGCAAGCGGAGGGATGCAGGCGCTTTGTGCCGCCATATCTCCTTTGTGCAAAACCCTCGGTATCCCGACAGAGCTTCTGCCCGTGGCGATAATGCGTCCCATATCGGGAAGCGGTGCCACCGCCATGATAACCGAGCTTTTTGCCACATCAGGTCCCGACAGTCGTGCGGGAGCTGCGGCATCGGTGCTGATGGGCTCGTCGGACACGATACTTTATACCCTTTCGGTCTATTTTTCTCATATAAAAGCGAAAAAGACAGGGTACGCCCTGCCTGTTTCGTTTGCAGTTATGATATTTTGTCTTGTTTTCTCAAGCTTTATCGCAAAGCTAATGCTTAGCTGACCTGCGCTCCGCCCCATTCGACCACAGTGAATCCTTCTCTTTCGGGGGAAGAAAGCTCCTGGGCAGGTATTTCAACAGGCGATGACACAGGCTTTGTTGCCATAAAAACTCTGATAAAAGTGTCGGGGGCAGGAGTTATGTCAAGATGTGCGTTTTCGGTATATACCTCGCTTTGGAATGAGATGAGATTATATTCATTTTTCTCCATACAAGGCAGCCAATAAACGATGAATTCGTTTGCCTCGCGGCGGGAAAGACCGAGCCTTGAAAGAGCATCTTCAAGAAATTCCGCAGAATCGGCACCTTTTATGCAAAAGCCCTCCGAAAAGTCATATTCCACAGGACTTGTGCCCTCCCAATAGAGATAATTATACTCTTTTCCGTCCTTGTCAACAAGCGTTCCGTCGGGATTCGCCGTGACTTCCCATCCGCCGTCATATTTCGGATAGGTGCAAAAAAGCTTGCCCTTATAGTCAAGCTTTACGCTCACCTGTGTCGGTTTTTCGGGGTAAAGATAGATAACAGGCTTTTCATCGACGGCATAATAGACCTCATTGACGCGGTTTACCGTGATCTTTTCGGCATAATACCAACCGCTGACACAATCGTCAAGCGAGCTGTCGGCGCTTTCTGCCGCATCTCCCGCAACAACGGTAACTGTCATTGCACCCGAAAGAAAATCAAAGTCGAATTCATCCTCGGCGATTCCCAGGAAATCAAGAACTCCCTTATCTTCGACCACAAGCTCGGTCTCTTCGGTAATGCGGAAAGCGATGTTTTCATCCTCGCAGACAAGCTCAAAATACATATTTTCGCCGTTCTCGTCCTGACCGAAGGTGGCAATCTCCCCCTTTTTCAGCTTTCCCGAGTCACAACCCGCAATAATAGCCGAAACCAATAAAATTGTCAAAAACGCTGTCAGCTTTTTCATATGGATCAATCCTCCTTTTGCTTTTTTAGACGGCAAAATGAGATGAAAGTTCCGATATCTCCAAAATCATTTCTTGTCTCTGTTTCTGTTGATTTTTCGGGTCGGATATGTTACAATATAATATAAATGAAAAAAGACAGCAAATGCGAGGTAGATATAAATGCTTAAAATATTCCACACCGCCGACATTCATCTTGATGCACCCTTCTCGCTTTCAGATCCCGTTGAGGCGGAAAAGCGCAGAACGGGTCTTCGAAGCACCTTTTGCTCGATGATCCACGCGGCAAAGCGCATGGAGGCGGATGTTTTTTTGATCGCGGGAGATCTTTTTGAAGAAAGCTTTGTGACAAAAGACACGGCATCGGCAGTTCTTCGCGAGATAGAATCTTTCCCCTCCTGCCATTTCTTCATTATCCCGGGAAATCACGATCCTTACAGCGAAAGCTCTCCCTATGCGCTGCTCTCATGGCCCGAAAACGCCCATATTTTCAAGAGCACCGAGGTTACATATTTTGATCTTCCCGAAAAAAACGCGCGCATCTACGGACACGCTTACACCTCGAAGGAGCTGTCAGATGGAATCTTTGACGGCTTCCGCGTTGAGGACGAAAGCAAGATCAATATTCTTCTCGCCCACGGCTTTGTAAATATGCCCCAGTCGTCCTGCAATGTGCTCATGAAAAGCGACATTGAAAAAAGCGGGCTTGACTATGTGGCTCTCGGACACGTCCACGCAGGCACCGAATTTGAAAAAGCAGGCGATACATACTATGCCTTTTCGGGCTGTGCCGTCGGACGAAGCTTTGACGAATGCGGCTATAAATCGGCGATCATAGGCGCAATTTCAAAGGAAAACGGCAAAGCTGATGTAAAACTCGGCAGATTCAAATGCTCCGGCCGCCGATTTGAAATTCTGAAGATAGATCTGACAGGCACAAAGAGTGAGGCTGAAGCGCTTTCGGCGATTGCCGAAAAAGGCGCAGAATATGGCGAGGACACCTCTTTGCGCATCATCATCGATGGCGCTGTGGCACCCGATATTTCAATTGATACCGAAAAAGTCAAAAAAGTTCTGAAAATGCCCGCATACATTGAGATCATCGACAACACCCTGCCCCTTTTCGATGCAGAAAAGCTCAAAGCCGACAAGACAGTCATCGGCGCTTTTTACAGAAGCCTTGAGGACAAGCTCGGCTCAAGTGACCCGAAGGTCAGAAAGACCGCCTTTCTTGCCCTGAAATACGGCCTTGCCGCCCTTTGCGGCAGAGACATCGGGGCAGAATGAGTATTTGATTTTGTCATTTCACACAATATCGGATATTATCCAATATTGCGAAAACACGAAAAAACATTATAATATTTACCGTACCCCTGTGCGGTAAATATCCGACAACAGAGGACATAAAATTGCAGGAACAACCCAAACTTGAAAAAGTGACCGACACCCTTTCGGTCTATCAGCAAAAAGGGGTCTTCTTCTATGGCACAGATGCCGTTTTGCTCTCGGCATACGCCTCGTGCGCCGTCAAAAGAAACTCTCAAAGCCGAGGGATTGAGCTCTGCTCGGGCACAGCCTTTGCGGCTCTTTCTCTCATTGACAGATTTCCGTATCTCTCAATGTCGGCACTTGAAATAAACGAAAAAGCGTGCGAGCTTTCAAGAATGAGTGCGCAGGTAAGCTCTCTTTCCGAAAGATTTTCGGTGACTTGCGGAGATGTAAAAAATGTCCGCTCGCTTTTCACCTCCGAGCGCTTTGATTTTGTCATCTGCAATCCGCCGTATATGACGGCGACCAGCGGAAAAATGTGTGCCGACGATTATAAAACAGTGGCACGACACGAAATTCTTTGCAACATCGGCGATATATTTGCCGCCGCATATTTCCTTTTGGGAACCGGCGGAAGCTTATTCATCGTCTACCGTCCCGACAGGCTTTCATCGCTTTTCTCGGCGGCAAAGGAGAACGGGTTTGAGATAAAAAAGATGACCTTTGTTTTTTCAAAACCCGACCGCGAACCTCCGCTTGTGCTTTGTGAGGCAAAAAAGCAGGCAAAGGAGGGGCTTGTGATGACAGCGCCCTTCTTCATTTACGGTCCTGACGGACAATATACCGAAAATATGCGCCGCGCCTGCGAGGAAGGAGAGATCTGCTTTGGCAAATGAGATAGAAAAGGGCGCCCTTTATGTGGTCGCCACCCCCATCGGAAACCTTTCGGACATGACCGAACGTGCAAAAAAAGTCCTCTCCGAGGTCGATTTCATCGCCGCCGAGGACACAAGAGTTTCGGGTCTTCTGCTTTCAAGATTTGATATCAAAAAAAGCATCATAAATTATTTCGAGCACAACAAAAAGACTGCGGGTGAAAAGATAATCTCCGAGTTGCTTTTGGGAAAAAGCTGTGCTCTTGTAACAGATGCGGGAACTCCCGCCATCTCCGACCCGGGCACCGAGCTTTGCGAAAGCGCAAGAGCACAAGGGATAAAAGTCATCCCCGTCCCCGGAGCCTGCGCCGCCATATGCGCTCTTTGCGCCACAGGCTTTGACAGCAGAAGATTCATCTTCGAAGGCTTTCTGCCTCAGGACGGAGAAAAGGAAGAGGTGCTGACAAGTCTTGTCAACGAACGGCGCACCGTCATTTTTTACGAAGCGCCCCACAGGCTGAAAAAAACCCTCTCGGAGCTTTATTCGGCTCTCGGCGACAGAAAGCTATGCCTTTGCCGCGAGCTCACAAAGATAAACGAGGAGTTTATCATAACAACTCTTGCCGATGCCATAAAGGTATATGAAGAAAAAGAACCCCGGGGCGAATATGTTCTTGTGCTCGGCGGAAAGAGTGAAACAGAAGAAGTCTTCTGGGAAAAGCTTTCGGTTAAAGAGCACGTGGACTTTTATATCGACAAGGGGCTTTCGAAGATGGACGCCATAAAAGCGTGCGCAAAGGACCGCGGTGTCGCCAAAAACAGCATTTACAAGGAAATGCTTTGATATGATATATCCAAATAACAAACGCTACAACACTCTCGACGGTTATCTGAAGCAAAAATTCAGCTGCAAGGTGGCAAAGGTCAGCCTCAACGCAGGCTTTTCCTGCCCCAACCGCGACGGAACAAAAGGCTATGGCGGATGCATATATTGCTCGCCCATGGCAAGCGGAGATTTTGCAGGAAACTGCAAAAAGTCGATTCGCGAACAGTTTGATGAGATCTCGGCGCAGATGTCAAAAAAATGGAAGGACGCAAAGTTCATGCCCTATTTTCAAGCAGGCACAAACACCTACGCTCCCCTTTCAAGGCTTAAAGAGGTATATGAGCAAGCCCTTGCCATTGAAGACATTGTGGGCATAAGTATCGCCACACGCCCCGACTGCATCTCAAACGAAACACTTTCGTATCTTGAAGAAATCTCCAAAAGAACATATCTTTCGGTGGAGCTTGGACTTCAGAGCATTTTTGACAAAACGGGAGAGATAATCCGACGCGGCACGACTTTCGCGGAGTTTTGCGACTGCTTTTCAAGGCTTAAAGAACGCAAAATCAATGTCTGTGTCCACCTGATCAACGGACTTCCGGGAGAAGACCGGAACATGATGCTTGAAAGCGTGCGCACAGTGTCCGAAATGCATCCCCATTCCATAAAGCTTCATATGCTTCATATTCTTGAAAACACCGATTGCGCCGATATGTACCGCAAGGGTGAGATAAAAGTTTTCGAAAAGGACGAATATGTGGAGCTTGTCTGCGATGAGCTTGAGATCATCCATCCCGAAATCGTCATCCAGCGCATCACGGGAGACGGCGCCCGAGACAGCCTGATCGCACCCCTTTGGAGCATCAAAAAATTTGATGTGATAAACGGTGTTGACAAAGAACTTTTAAGACGAAATTCATATCAGGGAATCGGAATATCAGAATAAAAGGAGAAAGAAAAATGGTACTTTCAAAAAAAGCTTATTATGACAAAGTCCGCGGCTGCTGGCTCGGAAAAAACATCGGCGGAACACTTGGCGCACCCTTTGAGGCATATCGTCAGGCGTTTGATGTGGAGTTTTACACTCACAACTACGAAAAGGACGGCGTGCTTGCCAACGACGACCTTGATCTTCAACTTTCCTGGCTGAATGCGGCAGAGCGCTTCGGTCCTGCCGTCAATTCAAAGATACTTGCCGAATATTGGATCTCGACCATCATCCCCAACTGGGCAGAATACGGCGTTTCAAAATCAAATATGCGCATGGGGCTCACACCTCCTGTTTCGGGCGGCTTCCAGAACGCCTTCAAGGATTCCAACGGCGCATGGATCAGAAGCGAGCTTTGGGCTTGCCTTGCTCCCGGACATCCCGAGATCGCCGTGAAATACGCTTATGAGGACGCATCGGTCGACCACGCAGATGAGGGCGTTTATGCAGAAGTCTTCACCGCAGCCATCGAGAGTGCTGCCTTTGTGGAATCGGGACTTTATGAGCTTGTGGAGATCGGACTTTCCTATATTCCCAAGGATTGTGGCGTCGCAAAGGCGGTAAAGATCGCCCTTGATTGCTACAAGAGCGGCCTTTCCTGGAAAGAGGCAAGGATCAAACTTCTGACAGAAGTGCCCGACTCATTCGGTGCCCAGCGTCCCGACTCCCCCAATCCCGACAATCTTCCCACGGCTCCCTGGGGCTATGATGCACCGTCAAATGTCGGTCTTGTCATTATCGGTTGGCTTTACGGCGAAGGTGATTTCGGCAAGAGCATCTGCATCGCCGCAGGCTGTGCCGAAGACGGCGACTGCACAACGGCAACACTTGGCGCAGTTCTCGGTATCATCAACGGCGAAAAGAACCTCCCCGAAAAGTGGATCAAGCCTATCGGAGACGAGATCAAGACAGTCTGCCTCAACCTCAAGACAGGCTTCATCAAGGTTCCAAAGACTGTCACAGAGCTCACAAACAGAACCTGTGCTCTCATGCCTGCTTTTCTTCACAAATATTATGATTTCATGACAGGCGGCATCACCGTCAAAGAAGGCAAGGAGCTTTTCGACAGCCCCACCGAAGAGTGGATGATAACACCTTACAACTTCAGCGATCATTATAATGAGTGCCTTTGCACCTTCACGGCAGACCATCCCCTTTTCAATGTCAAGGTTTCTCTCCCCGAGGGAATCGAAGCAAGACCGGGCGATGTGAAGACCGTGAAGATCCACGCAGAGAACATGACCACTTATATGGGCGTCCAGCAGTGGCTTCAGTTAAGATGGCTTTTGCCCGAGGGCGAAGGCTGGAGTGTTTCGACAGGAAACCGTTCGGCGCTCTTCCTCAACACCTATCATTGCGGCACCGGACACGCGCAAACAGAGCTGACTCTGACAGTAGGTGAAATGCGCGAGCCCAGAACCACCGTTGTTCTCGAGATCGCACCCCACGACAGACCCACAAAGGTATATGTGCCCATCGAAATCGTTTGCATTTAATTAAAACAAAAAGAGGCTGTAAAAAACTTGGTTTTTTACAGCCTCTTTCTATTTAACCCATAAGCTCGTCGGTGAGCTTTCTCACCTTGTCCATGTGCTCATCCCAATGATCCTTGTACTCCAAAAAAACCTTCGCAATATGCTTATGATAATCGGTGGGAGCGCGGTCTTTTGCAAGATATTCTCTGACTATCCTTTCGTTTTCCGCGTCATCAAGATCATATTTTCCGATGACATTGATCTTTGCCGAAAGGATGTCGCGCAATATCATTGATTCTTTGATAAGCTCTGAAAATTCCTCTGGTAACGGCTTTTGCTCGCCGATATCAAGCCCCTGAAATTCGAGGAAGCATTTTGCAATATAATACTGACCGCGGTCATTCGGGTGAACATGGTCATCGTTATAAAACGCCTCGGTCTGAAGCTTTTTTGTAAGATAGCTGTGATAATCGCAAAGAGGATAGGAGCGCTCTTTTGCCAGCTGTCTGCAAAAATCCGCATAGGCTGCCACAAGGGCATATCCTCCCTTGAGAGCAGGACTCGGACTTTCCTGATATTCGGCATAAGGCGCAGGTGTGCAAAGTATTATCTTCGCACCCGCCTTTTCAAGGGCATCGCAAAGGGCGGGAAGATCCTTCTTATACCTTTCATATGCACCTTCAAGATGCATATAGCGTTCTTCTGTCTTTTCCTGATTCAGAAGCCATCTTGCCGAGTCATTGACGCCAAGCATCACGACCGCATGGGTGGGATTATGAACAAGAGTGTCCTTTTCAAGAAAGGAGAGCTGGTAAGCTGCTCTGCCTCCCGCCACACCGCAGTTATATATGCGGATCTTTGACTCTCTGAAATTGTCTCGATAAAATGCAGCGATTCTTCCTTCATAATTGAAGGTTGCCGTTATGCTGTCGCCCACAAAACAAACGCGGGCACCGTCGGGAAATCTTTCCATGATTTTTCCTCCGTAAATTAAAGTGTTCTGCCTGCAAGCTCTTTTTCAAGAAAGCCTGCCTTTTCATATTCACCCTCAGCGGGAACACATCGTCTCACATTATACGAACAATAAAGGGTGTATTCCTGATCGGTCAGAGGCTGCATGTTGCCCCACATTCTGTCCGAAATAAAGGGTATCAGCCACTGCATCTCCGAAAGGGTGTGCCAGGTGGTGCCCAGAACGCCGAAAAGGTTGTTGTTTTTTGTTGTATCCACTGCTGCCGACACATTTTTTCTCGAATTCCACGGACAGGTCACCACATCAAATCCGTCCTTTTCAAGGTCGCGGGAGGTGGCAAATTCCTCGAAAAGATTATACTGCCAGTCGGCCATGATTATCTCGCGGGGAAGAGAAGGTCTTATCTTATATTCCTCTTTTCCGTAGATCTCATAGGAGCTGTCAAAATCCGCCTTGTTGAAGAGCATATCCGCCCACATTATCGGTCGTCTGCCGTATTTTTTGAGATCCTCGGTGATATTTACAAGATGCTCGAGCATAAGCTCATTTCTGCCTCTTTTTGAGCATTTGTCACAGCTTCCGAAGGTATATGCCTCGTCACAGCCGATATGGAAATATTTTCCTTGTCCGCAAAGCTCGATAAGCTCCTTTCGGCACTGCGCCAGAAGTGTCAATGTTTCGGGATTGGAGGTGCACCACGACCAGCCATCCTCCTATACGGTGCAAGAGAAAGGTCGTTGTCGAGTGCTGAATGCTTGCCCGAACAGATACGCGCCTGCGATGCATGACCGAGATGGTTGAGCATCGGGATCACTTCAAGTCCCAGAGAATTTGCAAGATCAATGATGGGTTTTATCTGTTCTTTGGTGTAGGCTTCTTTCCACGAAAGGGAGGGGCAGCATTCATAGCGGTACATTCCCCAGAATTCAAGCACCACATGGGAGCATTTCATGATACCGCAAAGCGAAATTGCCTTTTTGAGAAAATCAAGGCTTGTCTGATGAAAAACGCAAAGGTGGATTGCCCGGAAAGCCATGTCGGGCGTATCCTTTATGGTATAGCAAGGCACGCGAAAGCTCACACTCTCCCCTGTCCGCTCAATACGGATAAGCTGAAGAAACTGACAAAAGAGTGAGCAAAGCCGAGACGATCCGAAAAAACAAGCTTTATGCTTTCGGTGCCGCAATGCAATTCATAATCGTTTTCAGTCGAAATCGAAAGTATGCCGTCATACGGCTTTTCGGAAATAACAGCCGAGCCCGAAAGCTTTTCGGATATGACAAATTCGGCCTTTGTCCTGCCTGCCGTGTAACCCGACACAAGCTCACAAAAACAGTCGGCAGAAGTCTTGTCAAGTATTCCTTGCGGAAGAGTGACAAAAAGCTTTTCACCAAAAACAAAATCACCCTTCGCTCTTTCATGAAATTTTGGCATTGGAAGCATGAACATAACAAATCCTCCATAAGTAAAAACGGCGGCAGAGAAATGCACTCCTGCCGCCGCAAATTCACAAATAACATTTTTCGCCACCTGCGGCAGCAACAAAATTATATCATTGTCAAAAGCTTTTCACAATAAGAAAACGAATCTTTTTCAATTTTTCATAACCAAATATCAGAATTGTGCCTCAGGGTCGACGGTTTCTCCCTTTGCAAGCTTTTCGGCATCCGAAATAAGCTTTTCGATATCAGAGATATCCACATAGAATTCGCCTTTTCCGTTTACCGTATAATAACATTCACGCTCGGAGGTGTGATAGAATTTATATTCATATATCTTTCCGCCGACAGTTTCGATGGTAAAGGTGAATTTCGGGTTTTCCTCCTGTGCCTTTGAGGCATAGCCCTTCATTTCAAGCATGAGAAGATCGCGGTAATAGTTTCTGAAATTCTGAGTTTCGATCGCCTCTCCGCTTGTTTCATCGGTAACGGTAAGAGCCTCGTTTTTGCCCGAAAGGATGTAGCTTTCGGAAAAATCCTTGCCCGACAGTGTGACACGGGAAATGTAATTGATGTTCATTCCGAAGAGATAGGGATTTATAAAGTCCACAAGCTCATAGTCGAGGAAAGGAAAATGCTCGGAGATAACGGCAAGACCGATAAATCCGTAGTCAGACATGACATAGATCATTCCGTCGCCTGTGCGGTTGCCGAAATAAAGCTTGTTTGTCTTGCCGTCAAGGGTATATTCCACCTCATACGACGGCTTTGCAAAGCCATACTTTTCGATATTTTCAGCGGTAAGCTCTGTGGTAACAACACTGTCCGCCATAGGACATATAAGGCTTCTGAGCGCCTTGTCGTAGTTTGAGTCGGAGGGAATGTATTCGCCGGGATAGACCATCTGATAGTATCCATAGGCGTTTCCGCTCTCACGCTCCTCCTCAGGGACAAAGCGTATCTCGACAAAAGGCATCATATCCTTATACAGCTTGAAGCTTTCGGTGTAATGATATTTCGCGCTGTCCAAAGGATCCTGAAGCTGGGTTGAAAGAAGCGAGTTTTTGTCGGTGAAAAGCTTTGACACCGAGTTGTTCACATAGAATATTCTGTCCTCGTCCGCAAGCTTGCAGTAATATCCCGCCCCCGAAAGAAGCGCAGAGCCTATATACAGGATGTCCTGCTTTCCGTTTTTGTCTGTGAGCATCACCGTATATTCGGCGGTGTCGGGAGAAACGCAATATTCCTCCTGCGAGATGGGATCGGCTATTTCTTCTTTTATTTCAAGGGCGAAGACTGCCGGAACGATCTTGCCGAAATCGGTGTCATAAAGCATATGCTCATAGCCGTCAAGCAAAAATCCGTCAATGGTGCTGTTGTAGGTGATACCGTACTTGAGCTCCTTTCCCTTGTATACCGCAAGCTTCGAAATATCCTTTTCTTCCTTAAGCTCGGAGAAAACAAGCTTGGGCTTTGCATTTTCGTCGATGGCAGGAGTTGTTATGTCCCCGTTTCCGTGGGGAGCGGGAGGGTTTCCGTCATCCTTTTTTTCTCCGCCGTTTGCAACAAGCAGCACAATGGCAAGCACAAGAATAACGGCAAAGCCCACGGCAAGCACCGTCAGATTTTTCTTATTTATCATAATCTCTTTCTCCTCACATAAACGAACACGCCTGCCGCCGCCACAAGTCCTGCAGGAAGGAAGGTCAGAATGAGAGTGATCTTTTTGGCATCGTTTTCTTTCATGGTTTCAAGCTTTGTGTCCACAAAAAGCTTGGGCTCGATGTCGGTGGTCACGCTTTGGGTTCCGACCAGCGAAAGAATGTTGCGCACAAGAGCACTGTTGCTGTTGGTCTCGTCAAGATCCGAATGAATAAAGGCAGTGGAGCCCGAAACGATGACATGGGCAAACTTTGTTTCCTGAACGCCCGTCTTGGGGTTTACGGGATATGCCTCAAGGGTAGAGACCATCATGAGAGGAACATTCTTTGCCGAAACCGACTCTTTTCCCTTGTAAATTACCGCCTTGTCAGAGGTGGTAAGAACCGGAGACACGACCTTTCCCGTCGATTTTCCGGAGGCTTCAAGGGGAATGCACGAACCCATGACCACGGTATATGCATCAAGATTCTTTACGATGTGCTGAGCGATATAGTCATCTCCGCTGTCGGAGGTATAGTATACCGGCTTGATCTTGTCCGGGTCTGAGGCAGAGGAGTTTTCCCTGTCCTCCACTGCGCTTGCAGTCTGATAGGTGATGCCCCATGTAGTCGAAAGATAATCGCGCAGAGCAGGCAATTCCTTCGTTTCGTGGTCAATGCTGACAAGAAGATTGCTGTAATTGTTTTTCAGATAGCTATCAAGCTTTTTTATCTCATTCACATTGCCCTTCAGCTCCGATTCATAGCCGTGGAAATCAAGGGCAGGGGCATTTATGATGATAAGTCTTGTGTTTTCGGGAATATCCTGCTTTGAAAGATCAACAACCTCGATCTGTCCGTCAAGATATCCTGCCCCCGCAAGCACTTCTTTGAGCTTTGTGGGATTGGTATTCTCGCGGTGTCCCGCAAGAAACACGACCTTGTCGTTCGAGGCGTTGAGCGCCATGAGTATAGATTCGGTGAAACGCCTTTCGCCGTCAAAGCCCACATAGCTGTAGCCTGTGCTGTCAGACACAAAAAATGCTCCGTATTTGAGAAGTCTTGCTCTTTCGGAATCGACAGCGCGGATGATAACATCGGTTTCGGTGGGATTTTCACCTCCCGCAAGACTTGCAAGATTCTTTGCTTCCTTGAGATCGCGCTTCAGATTCAGAAATCTTACAGAAATATTCGGGAAGGTGGTCTCATATTTTTCGGCAAGAGTAACGATCATGCCCATGACCTCATTGCCGACGAGAATGTCGCGGTCGGCACAGAAAACGATCTCTATCCTTTCGGTAATGCCCGAAAGCTTTTCGACCGTTATGTCGCCTATATCATATCTCTGCTCGCCGGTGGTGTCAATGTAAAGTCCGTTTCTTGCATCAAAAACCGTAACAAGGGCATTGAGCAAAAGCACGATGACAACAAACATCACAGTAAAAGCAAGGGCAACGGAGCCGAACTTGAACTTTTTGCTTTTGAGAAGTCTTCTTAAGCTTTTTTGAAAATTGTTTGCCATTTTTCGCACCTCCCTCTCAGTTCCAGCGGCGCATCTCATAAACGCGCGCAGTCAGGAAAAGGAAAATTATAACAAGGCTGACAAAATAGATTATTGCGGGAAGCGAAAAAATTCCGCGGGTGAAAAGAGCATATCTGTCCACCACCGAAAACCACTTGAGAACACTGCGTATAAGCGCATTTCCGATAAGGGAGATAACAAAATTCACCACCATCATGAGAAGTATAACGCCAAAGGTGGCAACGGCAGACACAATCTGATTTTCGGTGATCGCCGACATGAATACTCCGACTGCAATAAACGCCGCACCAAGGAAAAGAATGCCGATGAAATTACCGAAAAACTGCGAAAAAACGGGGGATTTTCCCGAAACCGACGAAAGCACCGAATAGTTGATAAGGCAGGATGCCGTCATGGTCGATGCATATACGGTGAATGCCGCAAGAAACTTTGCGATAACGATGCCGAAAAGACTTACGGGGGCTGTGAGCAGTATCTGCTCGGTCTTTGTTTTTCTTTCCTCAGAGAAGAGCTTCATGGTAAGCAGCGGAATAAGCACCGTGAACATAAAGATCATGAGGGTAAAATAGGTCGCAACATCGGCTGTTTCCATCCATGCGGTGGTCAGCGAGAAAAGTCCGCCCGACACCGCAAGGAAAACAGCAATGAAGGTATATCCGACGGGAGAAATGAAATATGCTCGCATTTCGCGTTTGAATATCGGGAACATTATACATTCTCCTTTCTTTTGTTTTCGATAAGGGCAATAAAAACATCCTCAAGGCTCATCTGCACATCGGTCAATCCGCAAAGAGGAAGGTTTGCTCTTGAAAGCGCATAGAACAGCTGTCTTTCTACACCGGATGAGTGCTGCTCGATGATGTAGTTGTTACATCCGTCGGAGGCAGGACTGTCAAATCTTACATCCTTTACACCGTCAACTGCGCCGACAATGTTAAGAACCTCCTGCACATCTCCCGAAATCTTTGCCGAAAGCTTTCTTACCCCTCCCACAAGATTTCCGAGCTCGCTTGTTTTTTCATCGGCGACAAGCTCGCCCTTGTTGATAACGATGATCCTGTCGCAGACCGCCTGCACCTCTGAAAGGATATGGGTGCTGAGTATCACCGTATGCTTTCTGCCGAGAGCGGAGATTAGATTGCGTATCTCAATTATCTGCTGAGGGTCAAGACCTACGGTCGGTTCGTCAAAAATAAGCACAGGCGGATTTCCCACAAGCGCTTGGGCTATTCCCACGCGCTGACGGTAGCCCTTTGAAAGATGGCTGATGATGCGGTTATAAACATTGCCTATCTTCACCACCTCGCAGATCTCCGAAAGATGTTTTTTGCGGTCAAGGGTACAATGCTTGAGATCATAAACAAAATTCAGGTATTCCTTCACGGTCATGTCAAGATAAAGGGGCGGCTGTTCGGGAAGAAAGCCTATGCGACGCTTGGCGGCAATGGGATTTTCAAGAATATCTATGCCGTCGATCATGGCAGTGCCCGAGGTTGCCGAAAGATAGCCTGTGAGAATATTCATGGTGGTACTCTTTCCCGCACCGTTAGGACCAAGGAAACCAACGATCTCGCCTGTTCCTATGGTGAAAGAAATATCCCTTACGGCATAAAGGCTGCCGTATTTTTTCACAACATTTTTTATTTCGATCATGTTTTTTGATCTTCCTTTCGGATTTTTTGAAGTCGGAAAAGCTCCGTTTTTTCCGAAAACACACACTTATGCATTATAATAATGAAGATTATACCATCCATTTGTTACCTTGTTTTGAACAACGCCGAAAAAGTTTCGCCGCCTTGTGTGATAAGGCGGTGAAAAAAACAGAGGGGACCGTGATGGTCTCCCCTATTGCTTTTTATTTCACTCTCTGCGCCACAAGAACTCTCACAACACCTGTCAAGTCATAATAGCCCCTGATTTCATATTCATTTCCTGCAAGCAAGGTCTTGATATAGTCGACAGAGGTTTTTGCAATGATATCGCTCTGCTTTGCATCGCTGTCCTTTGTTACGGTATATGACTTCTGCTCCATAACAAAGCATTCGGCATAATCCCAGAGAGTATATGACTTTGCGGCAGATCTTACCGATGCGCCGTCTATATTCATGACATCGATTTCAGATAGCGCCTTGATGCTGTCTGCCTCGTTGTTATACTTCACCTGCACCGCGCCTGCGGGAGCTGTCAGATAATTGCCGATGCCGCTGTTTTTGGAGGAGGTAAGATAATTATAATTGCCCTTGAATTTGAGGATAACGCCATAGGAATGACAGTCACCGGTGGCATCCTTAAGCACAAGATAGTCGATATATCCGTCTGGATTTATATTATAATACGCTACATTTCTGGAAGTAAGCGTTATCTGCGCCAATCGGTTGGGGTAGATTGTCGCAAAGCTCTTGCCGTAATAGTCCACAAGCACGGCATCAGAGGTTATCTTTCCTGCTTTGATTGCAGTTTTGAGAGCAGAAATGTTCGAGTCGGAATACTTGATCGCAAATTCCTTCACTCTCATTTCTCCGTCGGTATAGCTCACATAAACAAGCACTCCGGTATCGAAATCGGAATCTCCCGTTCTGATGCTGTAAATCTTGCCGTCAAAGGAGGAAACATTCACGAAATAATCTTCATAAACCATTCCGTTTGCCGCGGTATATTCCTTCTTTTCGACCGAAGTCGAAATTCCGAGAAAATCGGAGGCAATATCCGACGGCTCCACCGCCGCCGCAACACCTGCTGCTCCCAGAAGAAGAGTTGCCGTGTCGCCGACGGCAAAGGTGCCCTTGCCGCTGAAAGAAAGCACTGCCTTTGACGATTCAAGGGAATACTTGTTTCCTGCCACAGTTGCCGAGGTGGGAGCAACAACATTCGGTTCTATCGCCTCAATAACGCCTGTCACCTTTTCTGAATATATCCACACAGTCTTAAAGGTGGGGGAATAATAGATGACATCATAATCGTGCAGGGTGCTCATTTCGACCTTGCGACCGTCAAGATAATATTCGGCGGTGTCTGCATCAAAGCCTATCTTTTCTTTCCAGGTTTGCCCCACTGCGATCTCGGGACCTTTAAGCGTTGCCGCCACAAGTGTTTCATACGAAAGGCCGTTGTCCTCATAGATCTCGGTATCATAAATATCGGCGTGCTCGGCATATTCCACAAGTCCGTTTTTGCCGAAATACAGGGTGATAAAATCGTTTTCGGCAAACTCGGCTTCATTCTTGAAAAGCTGCTTTACCGACGACGAAAGGTTATAATTCTTTGAATTTACGGTAATACTCTTGGGATTCTCCTTTGAGGGAGAGAATGCCGAAAGGATACCGCTGGCATTTGTCCCATACGCAAATGAGCTTGAAAGCGCCTCGCAGGAATATACAAGCGAGTCTTCGGTTATATTGTTGGTTTCAGAATAAACATCGTTGACATAAAGCTTTTCTTTTCCCGAAGTGAGCTCTTCCTTTGACGAAGCAATATATGCATCTGTTGCCGCATACGCCTCGACTGCACAGCCGTTTTCTCCGAGAAGCAGAACGACAGCACTGTCAACCGCAAACTTTCCGTCAGAGAGTTCTCCCGAAAAATCGGCTCTGTCGGCAAGCTCATAGGACACGCCCGAAACAGTCACGCTTTGGGGAGAATTTCTGTCGGGAGAATAGCCCTCCACAACACCTGCGGTCTTGTCGTCATAAATCCACACCGAAGAAAACTCGGGACAATAGTAGAGCACATCATAAAGACCTACGGCAGAAGCATCCACTGTCTTTCCATCCTTGTGATATACTGTCTTTTCGTTGACCCCTGCGACACTTTGCCACGAATCAAGAGAGGTTACGATATACGGACCTTCTTTTTTGCTGTCCATAAGCGCCGAATAGTCAATGTTTCCGAAAGCATCCGCCCTCTCGCCTATGGTAACAGCATAGCTTTGTCCTTGCTTTGTATATGTACAGAGCATATTGTAGACAAGATACATACACTCACGGCGTGTAAGCTCTGCTCCCTGCTCTGCAGAAATGCCTGTGTTAAGCTTCAGCGAGCGGTATTTTGCCATCTGTCCGTCAGGGTATGAGCCGACAAAGTCGGAGGAGGTATAGCCGAGAAGCTTGAGCACAATGTTTGCCGCCTCTTCAAGCTTCACATTTCCCGAGGGACGGAAGGTGCCGTCAAGATAACCGTTGATCCAGCCGTTATTCACCGCCACTCTGATATATCCCGCTGCCCAGTGGGAGGCTCCCACATCGGGGAAAATGGAATATGCGGTTCTCACATCGGCATCGTCCTTGTAATTTGAAGCGCAGACCGCCATTTTCACAAACTCGGCGCGGGTGACGCCCTTGTCAAGATTGAGATTTCCGTTCTCGTCGCCGCGCATTATGCCAAGCGCACCAACGATCTCGATTATCTTTTCCTCACCAAGCCCTGCGCTTTTTTCGACAGCAAAAACCGACGGCGCGGCAAGAGAAAGAAGTGTTATTGCCGCAAGAAGCGCACACATGATCTTTTTCATATATATTGAGATCCTTTCCGATTTTTGAAATACTGATTGAACCCTTTTATCAGTCATAACGCAGAGCGTCGATGGGATTGAGCTCAGACGCTTTCTTTGCGGGAAGATATCCGAACAAAACTCCGATGAAAACCGAAATTCCGACAGAAAGCATCACAGAACCGATCGACGGAACAGCGTTGATATCAAGCAGAGGTCCAATCTTTTGCGCACTGACAACACCAAGCACTATTCCCAAAACTCCTCCTATAAGACTTGTGGTCATGGCTTCAATGACAAATTGCATTTTGATATCGGCACGCTTTGCACCGAGAGCTTTTCTGATACCTATCTCACGGGTGCGTTCTGTAACAGATACAAGCATGATGTTCATGATTCCGATTCCGCCTACAAGCAGAGAGATTCCTGCAATACATGCAATAACAATAACCATAGTATCCATAACTCCCGTTGCAATATCCATAATATCCGCAAGAGCAAGGATATTGTATGCATCCTCATCTTCGTATACTCTGTACAATGCATTTGTCAGCACCTGCTTTGCCGTCTGAACATTATCATCATCAGACGCAACCACCGCATAGGTGGTAACTGTGTCCTGCCTTGCAAGCTTTCGCATAGCTGTCGTATATGGAATATAAATAAAATTGTCCGAACCTGTTTCGGAAGTTGCATCGGTTATTTCAGAACATACTCCGATTATTTTGTATACATCTCCGTTTATTTTTATGTTGCTTCCCACAGCATTTCCGTCATACACCTCGGCACCGTCAAGATAAGCTCCGACAAAGCAAACCTTTTGTCTGGTTTCGCAATCGATATATGTGAAAAACTCACCTTTTTCGACATCATACGATTTGACATCAAGATATTCTTCTCCGACACCTGTTATGGTTGTGGAAAGTTCCTCGTTCCAGCCGGTCGGTCGGACAGAAGCTCTTTGAACAGACACTTCCGGGGAAAAATACGGTATGATATTGCGGTTTTCTTCGATGCACTCAAACATATCTTCTTCGGTAAACTGTCTTGTGGATCCGCGTCCGATGACAGTCACGGTAATTCCCCGTGCACCAATTGACTCAAAAGCGTTGTTGACCTCGGTCGTGACACCATTTCCGAGACTCATTATAAGTATGACAGAACCCACACCGATGATGATACCGAGCATGGTGAGAAACGCCCGCATCTTATTGTTGAGAAGGCTTTTTATTGCAAGAATGAAGGATTGAAAGATACCCATTATTGATCTTCGCCTCCTTTTTCTTTGCCGTCATTTCTTTGCAGCTCGTGGGGAATATCAGGATTCACAAGCGCCTCGGGCGCATGGGAAGAACCGTCATACACGACCTTTCCGTCCTGAAGTCTGATGATTCTTTCAGCCTTGACAGCAATGGAATTGTCATGGGTGATAAGCACAATGGTGTTGCCCTCCGAATGAAGCTGCTGCAAGAATTCCAGCACCTCACGGCCTGTGCGTGAGTCGAGAGCTCCCGTCGGCTCGTCGGCAAGAATGACCGAAGGATTTCCCGCAAGGGCTCGGGCAATCGAAACCCTTTGCTGCTGACCACCCGAAAGCTGGGACGGCAGATTTTTCGCCTTGTCGGTAAGGCCCACCCTTTCCAGCGCCTCAAGAGCCATTTTTCTGCGGTCTTTTTTGGAATATCCCGCGTAAAGGAGAGGCAGTTCCACATTTTCAAGCACCGTAAGCTTTGGGATCAGATTGTATTGCTGAAAGATAAAGCCCAGCATCTCATTTCGGATGGCAGCAAGCTTGTTATCGTTCATGGTGCTGACATCGACACCGCCCAGATAATAGCTTCCGTCGGTGGGCACATCAAGCGCTCCGATTATGTTCATGCAGGTGGATTTTCCCGAGCCCGACTGACCGACGATGGCAACAAATTCGCCCTCTTTTATCGAAAAAGAGATATCGTCGGCAGCGCGAACCTCGGTATCGCCCATCTGATATATTTTGTATATGTGTTCAAAAACTATAAGTCCGTCCATCAAAGCACCTTTCTCAACGGCCGCCAAAGCTTCCTGCGCCGCCAAAGCCGCCCGAGTTTCCTCCGCGGTTTCCACCTCCGAAGTTTCCGCCACTGAAGTTTCCGCCGGACGGCATTCCACCGGACATTCCGCCGGGCATTCCACCATGCATTCCGCCCATCATCGAGAAGATATCGGTCGGCTGCACAGCCACATTCTTGACCTCATAAACAATGATATCTCCCACCGAAAGACCCGATCTGATCTCGATATATTCTCCGTCTGTGGCACCTATCTCAATATTCACCTTTTCGGTCTCGGGCTTTTCCTCAAAGGTTCCCATGGGTCGGCCAACCGCAGCCTTTGTTATCTCAACAACATTTCCGCGTCCCACAGCAGAAACAGGAATTGCAGGAACCTCACCTGTGCTCGAAAGGATTATCTCCGCATTGATGTTCATGCCGGGAAGCAGATAATCGTTGCCCTCGATCTCGACAGTGACGGGATATACCGTCGTTCCGCCCGATGAGCTTCCGACGATGCTCTTTTTTGTGATAACTCCCTCAAAGACCATGTTGTCGATCGAATCGGAGGTGATGTTCACCTTTTGTCCCACCTCGATGAGCGAAAGGTCAAGCTCGTCGATGTTGAGGTCGAAGGTAAGCTTTGACATATCGTAGATTATGGCAAGGGTCGTGGTGGACGACATTGAGCTTGAACCGATGGTGTCAAGCTCCTTATAGTTCTTCTGAACCACAGTTCCCGAAATTGGCGCTGTGATGGTGTAATCCTCCAGCCTTTCCTCAAGATCCTCAAGGGCTTTGACCTGATTGTCATACGCTTTCTGAAGAGATTCAAGCTGGTTGTCAAGGTTTTCGGAGGAAATCTTTGCCACAAGATCTCCTTTTTTTACATAATCGCCGTCATCAAAAAATACAGCCTCAATCTCACCTGAGCCTTCGGCTTTTATTGTTTCCTCCTCGTTGTACTTGAAGGTTCCCTCGCCCGAGCAGTCATAGGTGACTCCGTTTATGCCCACCGCGCCGGCATATGCCTTCATACCAAAGGTGATACCACCAGGATTTTTGACAGAAACGGTGATATTTCTGACGATGGAATTATATTGGTTGACACTTGTTATGTTGGATATCTCGGTGACTATTCCCGAAAGCTGCTCGCCCGTCGACGAAAAGGTGACGGTAGCGGAAGAACCTTTGGCAAGATAGTCTGTGTTTGCGGCAAAGAAAGGAACCTCAAGGAGCATTGTGTCGCTGTCTACCACATAAGCAATGGAAGTTCCCTCGGAAACTCTGTCACCCTCCTCGACATACACCTCGCGTATTTTTCCCGAATAATCGGAATAGACATTGAGATCTTCATACTCCTCATAAAGGTCGTTTATGTCCTCAAGAGCATCTGCCACATCCTCTTTTTTATCGGCAATGTCCTCCTCAAGGTCGGAGGAATCAATGACAAAAAGCACATCGTCCTCAAGCACCTCGTCCATTTCCTCAAAATCAGCGCTGAGAATGTCTCCCGAGACGGTGGCGGTGATATTGTAGGAATCATATGCCTGAAGCGTTCCCGTTCCCGTAAGGCTTGTGGTGATATCACGGGTGGTGACGGTGTAGTAGTTGTATGTACCGGTGCCCTGTATCTGAGGCTTGCCCTGTGGAAGGATTCTGTTTACTCCCGGCATCTTTCTTCCGAGATTAAGGGCGGAATTTCGCAGCCCCGGGAAAAGAACAAGCAAAAGAGCAATAACAACTATCGCAATGATAATTATTTTGCCCACCGAAAGCTTTTTCTTTTTCCCCGGAGAACGCTTTATTTTCACATCCACTGCCTTCTCCTCGGGTTTTATCTCGATTCCCGACACATTCTTTTCGTTTTCGCTCATGTTTTCCTCCGTTGTCAAGAAATGTTTATCGATGTCTGTCAGACTAACACACTTTCCCTGTTACTGCCATATTATCTCATGTCAATGTGTTCCTGCCATGTGATTAAAGTGAAAAGCATCTGTTTTTTTATTGTATATTTTTTGAACTGAAAATTAAAATTAAATTAAACTCGTCCCAAAGATGCCGAAACGCCGCCTTGCGCCGCCGTTTTTATTGATATTATCCGACAATTTCCGACAAATATGCGATCTGCTTTTCGACAGATGCAAGACCTGTGCCTCCTGCGGAAATTCTCTTTTCAACACAGGTTTCAAGCGAGATCTCTCCATAAAGGTCCTCGTCAAAAAGCTCGGAATGGCATCTGTAATCCGAAAGGAGAAGCTGATCAAGCACCGTGTTCTTTTCGATACATTCTGCCACAAGCTCGCCCACAACCTTGTAGGCTGTGCGGAAAGGCATTCCCTTCTTCACAAGGTAATCGGCAAGGTCGGTGGCGTTGATAAAGCCGCGGCCCGCGGCATTATACATATTCTCGGGGATCGCACGCATGGTCTCTACCATGGGAGCGAAGATGTCAAGGCAAAGCTTTACCGTGTCAATGCTGTCAAACATAGCCTCCTTGTCCTCCTGCATATCCTTGTTATAGGCAAGAGGAATTCCCTTCAAAGTCGTGAGAAGTGTCATGAGATCACCGTAAACTCTGCCTGTCTTTCCGCGAACAAGCTCTGCCATGTCGGGGTTCTTTTTCTGAGGCATGATACTTGAGCCTGTGGTAAACGAATCGTCAAGCTCAACAAATTTGAATTCCCACGACGACCAGAGAATGATCTCCTCCGAAAAACGCGAAAGGTGCATCATGACAATAGCAAAGGCGCTCATGAGCTCAAGACAGAAATCACGGTCGGAAACACCGTCAATGCTGTTGAGGGTGATATCGTCAAAGCCAAGCTTTTCTGCTTCAAAGTATCTGTCTGTGTCATAAGTGGTTCCGGCAAGAGCGCAGGAGCCTATGGGCGACACATTCATACGGCGCACGGCATCTTTGATTCTTGTGATATCGCGGGACAGCATCATGCCGTAGGCAAGAAGCTGATGGGCAAAGGTTATGGGCTGAGCACGCTGAAGATGGGTATATCCTGGCATGATGGTTCTCTTGTGCTGTTTTGCCTGGACAAGAATTGCACTGATGAGCTTTTTGATAAGCGTGATTATCTCGGCTGCTTCATCGCGCAGATAAAGGCGGATATCAAGAGCTACCTGGTCGTTTCTGGAGCGCGCAGTGTGAAGCTTTTTGCCCACATCGCCAAGACGCTTTGTGAGTACCGATTCGACAAACATATGGATATCTTCGGCTTCCATGTCAATGGCAAGCTTGCCTTCGTCGATATCGGCAAGTATTTCCGAAAGACCCTCGATTATTTTTTCGCTTTCTTCTTTTGTGATTATGCCCTGTTTTCCGAGCATGGCGGCGTGCGCCATAGAGCCTGTGATGTCCTGTCGGTACATTCTGCAATCCACCGAGATCGAAGAATTGAAATCGTCTGCCTTTTTGTCAAGCGCTTTAGAAAAGCGGCCTGCCCACATTTTTTCCATGATTTATGATTCCTTTTCCAAAAATTAAATTCAACGTATAAAGTATATCACAAGACGGGCGAATATGCAACAACCTTTTTTGCCAAACCCTTGAAAAAATCAAAGGAAAGTGATACAATATAAAAAACACATTGCGAAAGGCAGACCAACTTTTAATGGAAAACAACAATCTGCGACTCCTTGCGGTAGGCGACGTCGTCGGGAAAAGCGGTCTTGAATATATAAAAAGCAATCTCTGGAAGATAAGAAAAGCCGAAAACTGTGACATCGTCATCGTCAACGGTGAAAACTCCGCCCCCGGCAACGGCATCACAAAAATGTCTGCCGACACCCTTTTTATGTCGGGCGCCGATATTATCACCACGGGAAATCATGTTTTCAGACGAAACGAGGTCTATTCATACCTCGACGACAACGAAAAGGTGCTTCGTCCCGCAAACTATCCGAAAACAGTCCCGGGCTTTGCTCACGGAGTTTTTGACTTTTTTGGAGTAAGAGTTCTTGTCATGAATCTTTTGGGCACGGTTTATATGGAAAGTCTCGAAAGCCCCTTTGAGGCGGCAGAACGGATACTTGCCCGCGAAAAGGACGGTTTTGACATAGCTGTCTGCGACATTCACGCAGAAGCAACCAGTGAAAAGATGGCTTTCGCTCACCATTTTGACGGGCGCATCCACATCGTTTTCGGCACCCACACCCATGTGCAGACCGCTGATGCAAAGATTCTGGCACAGGGTACGGGATATATCACCGATCTCGGCATGACAGGTCCCTATGACTCGGTGCTGGGAGTGAAAAAAGAAACGGTCATAAAAAAATTTGTCGAAAAAATGCCCGTTCGCTTTGATGAGGCCGACGGAAAGGCGTTTTTCAACGCCGCGGTCTTTGATATTGACACAAAGACAAAAAAAGTAACGAATGTGAAATCGATTCAATTATTCTGAAATCACGAAAGGACAGATTATCATGGTAGATTTTATTCAGATGCTGAAAGTCTTCTTCCTCGGAATCGTCGAGGGTATAACCGAATGGCTGCCCATAAGCAGCACGGGTCATCTCATTCTTGTGGATGAGTTTTTACACCTTGCTCACCCCAACAATCCTGCATTCAAGGATATGTTCATCGATGTCATTCAGTTGGGAGCCATCCTTGCGGTGGTACTGGTGTTTTTCAAGGAGCTCTGGCCTTTCGGTCTTTCGGATTCGAAAAAGCCGATGCTAAAGAAAAACACCTTCTCAATGTGGTTGAAAATAATCGTTGCCTGCATTCCCGGCGCTGTCGCCGCTTTTGCTTTCAACGATTTCATCGAAGCAAATCTCTCCTCCCCCTACATCATCGCCGCGGCGCTCATCGTCTACGGCATCGCTTTCATACTCATCGAAAACTACAACAAGAAACGCACTTCCGTAGTCGATTCGATCGACGACATCAGCTTCAGGCAAGCTCTTCTCATCGGCCTTTTCCAGGTGTTGTCAATAATCCCCGGCACCTCCCGCTCGGGCTCGACGATAATCGGAGGACTGATCCTTGGCATTTCAAGAAAAGCGGCGGCACAGTTCACCTTCTTCCTTGCCGTTCCCGTCATGTTCGGTCTTTCGGCACTCAAGCTTTTGAAATACATTATTGAGTTCGGTTTCGGCTTTGCCGATTTTGCACTTCTCGGATTCGGAATGCTTGTGGCGTTTGCCGTGTCGCTCTTTGTCATCAAGTTCCTCATGAGCTATATCAGAAAGCATGATTTCAAGGTCTTCGGCTGGTACAGGATCGTGCTTGGTGCCATCGTCATCGCATATTTTGCGTTTTTCAACTGATTACAAAAAATCTCCGTGTAGCTTGATGTACACGGAGATTCTTATTATAATCAGTCCTCGATAGCAGCCTTTCTTGTGTTGATATCATAGAAGATCTTGGGGTCGAACTTGAACTTTCTGTCATATGTCATGAGTCCGTTTACCTCCTGCTCCACATCATAAAGCTGGGTGTAGCAGAAGCCGATGAAGGCATCGTTGTCAAGAAGAATATCAGTAAGTCTCTTGTAGCGGTCAAGGAATTCCTCGTCGTCCTTGGGTGCGTTGCCATAGCCCCAGCCTTCCTCCTTGTCGCTCTTGCGGATTCCTCCGTATTCGCTCATGAAGATAGGTTCGCCGTTCCATTTCTGACGGTCGGGCTCGCGGCGCCAGATCTGATCCTTGATCTCGCCGTTCTTGGCGTTTTTGTAGTATTCAAAGAACTTTTCGGGATCCTGCTCATAATCATGAACATCGAAAATATCGGTGACCACATGATAGTTTCCGCTGACATCAATGCAGGGGCGGGTCTTGTCATATGCCTTTGTGACCTCGTAAACCATGCGCAGAACAGCATCGCACTGACGGATATGACGGGGACCATAGTCCCAGGTCTCATTGAAAGGACACCAGCCGATGATGGAGGGATGCGAATAATCTCGCTCAAGCGCCTCAAGCCATTCGGGCAAAAAGTTTGCAACAGCTCCCTCATAGGTTGTGTTCATGCACCAGTTTGCGTGCTCACCCCAGACGGTGTATCCGAGCTTGTCTGCCCAATAAAGGAAACGGGGCTCAAAGATCTTTTCATGAAGTCTTGCGCCGTTGAAACCGAGCTTCATCGAATTGATGATATCGTTTTTCAAAGCCTCGTCCGAGGGCGCCGTATATATTCCGTCGGGATAGAAGCCCTGATCAAGCACCCATCTTCCGAAAACCTTTCTGCCGTTGAGAAGAAAAGCTCCATCCGAAAGAGCGACCGAACGCATTCCGAAATAGCTTTCGACAGAATCGTTGGTAACGCCGTCTTTTATCAATTCGATCTTTGCATCATAAAGATTTCCTTGTCCGATATCCCAGAGATGGAGCTCCGAAAGCTTCAGCGAAACAAAGGCTTCTGCGGAATTTACGACAGTTTCCGCCTCTCCCATCGCTTTTCCCTCAAAGCTTGCCGAAAAACGAAGCTTTGCACCGAAAGCATCGCCCGGCACGGAGAACTGGGCAAGAACTGTTCCGGTTTCGATATCTGAGGTGAATCGGATGTTTTTGATATACGCCTTGCTGACACATTCCATCCAGACAGTCTGCCAGATGCCTGTGGTTCTTGTGTAAGAGCAGCCGTGGGATTCGAAGCGAGTGCTCTGCTTTCCTGCA
This sequence comes from Eubacteriales bacterium, assembly GCA_045532035.1. Classification (GTDB taxonomy): domain Bacteria; phylum Bacillota; class Clostridia; order Oscillospirales; family CAG-382; genus UMGS1052. The sequence continues at coordinate 71,351 of JAZSFD010000050.1, forward strand.
GGCTGGTTTCCGCTTCTCACATCATCAATAGCGCAGAGGGTGACATAGTTGTCCTTTTCGGCAAGGGCATCGGTTATATCGCAGGAAAAGCTGACATATCCGCCCTTATGCTCGCAGACTCTCTTGCCGTTGACAAAAACTATTGCAACATAATCAACAGCACCGAAACGAAGGATGACACGGCGGTCTTCACCTCTCCATTCTTCGGGAATTTCAAGCTCGCGTCTGTACCAGACACAATCCATAAAATCGGTATGACCGATTCCCGAAAGAGAGCTTTCGGGACAGAAGGGCACAAGTATCTTGCTGTCAAGGCTTGCTCTTTTTTCAAAATGGCGGTCAAGCCCCGACACACTCTTGTCGATCTCAAAATCCCAGGTGCCGTTGAGGTTGACAAATTCTTTTCTCACAAGCTGAAGACGGGGATATTCGCTTCTCGGTATATTCATATGCAAAAGCTCCTTTGCCAAAATTATTTTACAATTAGATTTTACGCCAAAAAACACAATTTCGTAAATGCAAAAAGCTATTGAATAATTGACATTTTCTACTGTTTGATGTATTATTTTTATATAAGGAGGTGCAGGCTTTGGAAATACTCAACATAAAACCCCTCTGGCCCGAGGACGAAAGATTCTCGCTCGAGCGCAAGAACACGGGCAATGAATATATTTTCATTCACACTCTCACCGAGCTTTCGGTCATGCTTGACGGAAGCTTCACTACCATGCCGGCAGGCTCTGTCATCTGCTTTGCGCCATACAGCTATCAGCATATAAAAGCGTCGGGCGGAAGACTTGTGCATGACTGGATGCACCTGTCCTGCGATTTTTACGAAATTGCAGAAAAGTATTCTTTCAAAACCGGAAAAATATACACTCTCTCAGACGACAGCTTTGTCACAAAGCTGATGCAGGAGGCAGAGCTTGAAAAGCTGAAAGGAGGCTTGCTTTCGGATGAGATATGCGAACTGAAAGTCAAAGAAATCATTGCCAAAGTCGTGCGTGCATCAGCTCTCGGAAGCAAAGAACGCGAGGTGTCGCCTGCCGTTCATGCCGCTTTTTCGGCGGCAAGATCAAAAATACACCTTGAATACAGCAAAAACTGGAACATCGACAGCATGGCAGAGCTTGTGCATCTGTCGCCGTCAAGATTTTTTTCGATCTACAAGACCATCTTCGGCATCTCCCCCAAAAACGATCTTCTCAATGTCCGCATGGAGCACGCAAAGATGCTCCTGCTTGACGGAAGCCTTTCGGTGAAGGATGCGGCGGAAATGACAGGCTATACAAATGTCTACCACTTCATCCGCGCCTTCAAGCTCCACACGGGAAAGACCCCCGGAAAGTATCGGAAAACAGAGTATATCTGATCTGTAAAATATCAAGATCGCCGAAAGCTGCAGGATCCCTTAATAAGCAAAATTGCGGCATCCGCGTTTTGAGGATGCCGCAATTTATATTATGAAATTATTCCTGTCATATAAAGCAGGATGCCGTGGACCGCAAGCATCAGGGGAACCGATACAAAAAAGAGCGGTTTTCGGGTTTTGTGGCGGAAAACATACATTCCCGCAAGCATTCCCGCGCTTCCGAAGAAAACAGAAAAAGCAATCAAAACCCTTTCGGGTATACGAGAGCCTTTTGATATAGCGGCTTTTTTGTCATAGACACAAAGGCAAAAGCTCGCAATATTTATAAGCACAAGAACGGCAATTATCGCATCCTTGTGCGCCAAAAGCTCTGTCAGCAGCATCCGTCATGATCGCGGAATTGCGAAAGAGCAGTTCCGATAACCGTCGAATACCCTTTGTTCTCGGGAAGAACAAAATTCATTCCGAACATCTGATTAAGTACGCCGAATGTCATCTCCGCCTGGGGAACCTCGGCAAGGTTTCCGGTAAGAACTATGTTCTTAAGCCCCCTTGCGCGGGCAGCAAAAACCGCAAGCATTCCAACCGACTCAAAAACAAGATTGAAAAGACCCAAAGCAATATCCTCTCGCGTTGCCACCTCCGAGACCTTACCGAAGTTTGAAGCAGTAAGATTCGAAGAAAGAGGCAGAATATTCTCCTTGGAAATATCGCTGATGCGAAGGTCTATTTTTGACACATCACCATCTTTTGCAAGCTCAACGATGTGATCCACATGGGAAAGTCCAAGCAACTTTTTCGAAAGTCCCACAAGGGTACCGCCTCCGACACCCGTACCACCCATGTATTCGATGATACCGTTTTTCCTCGCATGAACAATGGCCGTACCCGTTCCCATGCTGACAATTATCGCCTCGGAAAGTCCCGAAAGATAAAGTCCGCCGAGTCCTATTGCCTGGAATTCGCTGATCCTTTCGGTGGGAATACCGAAAAGTCCGTTTTCGGTGAAGGTCGAACCGACACCCGTCATGGAGATTTTTTCAATATCCTTGATCTCAATGCCGTTTTCGGCGGTAAACTTTCCGAAGGCGCCATAGCTTGACGCCACGGGATCGTTTGCCTTTACGGTGAGAGGATTTATCATATTTCCGGCGCGGTCAAAGCCAACGATCTTTGTCGTGCTTCCTCCCACGTCGATTCCGATGATTATGCCCATATTTACACCTTTCTGTCTGCAAAATAAAAGCAAATATCAGACTTTATACAGTATTTATACCTTTTTCGATGTTGCCTTCTGAACTGCGTCAACAATCGTTTTGATGGCAGTGGCAAAAAGCATATTTACGCCGAATTCTGCAATGAAGTTGATTCCTGCGCAACCGATAACAACAAAATATACCAACGACTGTCCGGTGATACCAAACAACTCCATTGTCTTGATGATTGCATCCGATACAACGGTAAGTCCGCCGAGAACAAAAATTCCAGTGTTGACGATGGGGGCTGTCGCTGCTGCGGCAAAGGTGGCTGCTATAACGCTCTTGTTTCTGAAAAGCTTATATACAACCCCGGCAAGATATCCTGCAAGAGTTGCTTTTGCAAGACAGAGGACAACCGTCCACACGGGCGAAAAACCGATAAGAGCGTTTGTGAAAGCGTCGGCTCCAGTAAAGCCGTTTATCATAGTCATAAAACCAAATGTCGCACCAAGTATTGCACCGCCCGAAGGTCCGAGAAGAATTGCTCCGACAGTAATGGGAATAAGAGCAAAAGAAATGTTGACCGGAAGCTTGATTATGGGTGCTATCGCCTGAAGCACAACAATGACCGCGACAAGAAGCGCAAGGGTGGTCATTTTCTTAATCATTGCCTTGTCTGTACGTTTTGTTTTTTTGTCCATGATCTTTTCTCCTTATAAAAATGTATCATTTGTTTGTGATATTGTAATATGATATCATTTTTTCTCATTTTTGTCAAGACAGTACTTTTTTGCAGAAAACACGAAATCACAGCGTTTTGCCCCGGGCTTTTTATAATATTTGCAAAGAATCACAAAATGTGCATTTGCTGAGCATGCAAAAACTCGGGCTCCAAAAGAATAATCATACACAAAAATGTATAAAATGATAACAAAATATAAATTTTGCGATTTTAGTTCAATAAAGCACTTGACATAAGACGCCGGGCGATATAAAATATATATATCGTAGTATGCGATAATGCGATATTTTTTTTGCATGGTGCGTGCTGCGAGATGATATATAAAAAGCCATGTGCTTATTTTGCTCCATACAAATAAGCTTTGTAACAAACAGGATTTGCAATTGTCTTTTCTCTGTCCGTTTTGGGGAAAAGGCGTGGGATAGATCGTTTTACAATTGAATATTTATGTGCGAGTATCATAGGCACCTGTTTTTTTATAGCCGTTCCGGGCATACTAAAACTTTTTACTCAAAGGAGGTGCTTTGATTGACTGAAGTAATTTACGCTGCAATTGCCGCGGTCGTTGGACTTGCCCTCGGTATTCTGATCGGATTCTTTATCCGCAAGAAGATCGCCGAAGCCGCCATCAAATCGGCTGAGGATGAGGCAAAGCGCATTGTTGATGAGGCTTTGAAGACAGGAGAAACCAAGAAAAAGGAAATTCTCATCGAAGCCAAAGAAGAAATTCTTCGCAACAAGAACGAAGCCGAAAAAGAAGCAAAAGAACGCCGCAACGAAATCGCGCGTCTTGAAAAACGCGCCCAGCAAAAAGAAGAAACACTCGATAAAAAAATCGAGTCGTGCGAGAAGAAAGAAGAAAGCTTCAATCAGAAATTCAAGGAATACGAAGAAAAGATCGCCGAAACCGAAGAAATAAAGGCTCAGCAGATCGCAAAGCTCGAAGAGATCTCGGGCTTTACCGCCGAAACCGCGAAGGAATATCTCCTCGCGCAGGTCGAATCGGAGGTCAAGCATGAGGCTGCGATGAAGATCGCCGAAATCGAGCAGCAATGCAAAGAAGAGGCAGACGAAAAGGCAAGAAACATCATTTCCCTTGCCATCCAGCGCTGTGCTTCGTCGCAGGTTTCCGAAACCACAGTTTCGGCTGTTGACCTGCCCAACGACGAAATGAAAGGACGCATCATCGGCCGCGAGGGACGCAACATCCGTGCCATCGAGACCCTCACCGGTGCAGACCTTATCATTGACGATACTCCCGAGGCAATCACGGTTTCGTGCTTTGACCCCGTCAGACGCGAAATCGCCCGTCTTTCCCTCGAAAGACTTATTTCCGACGGCAGGATCCATCCCGCTCACATTGAGGAAATGGTCGAAAAGTGCCGCAAGGAAGTCGAAACCATCATCAAGCAGTCTGGTGAACAGGCTACCTTCGAAACAGGTATCCACGGCATCAATCCCGAGCTTATCAAGCTTCTGGGAAGACTGCGTTACCGTACAAGCTACGGTCAGAATGTACTTATTCACTCAATCGAGGTATCTCATATTGCCGGCATGATGGCTCAGGAGCTCGGCGTTGACCCCGCTCTTGCAAAGCGTGCAGGCCTTCTCCACGATATCGGTAAGGCGATGACCCATGAAGCCGAAGGCTCTCATGTACAGATCGGTGTCGATATCTGTAAGAAATACCACGAAAACCGCGATGTTATCCATGCCATTGAAGCACATCACGGCGATGTCGAGCCTCAGACTGTTGTTGCCATGCTCGTTCAGGCGGCAGACGCCGTATCGGCGGCACGCCCCGGAGCAAGACGCGAAAATCTTGAGTCCTACATCAAGAGACTTCAGAAGCTCGAGGAGATCGCCACAGACTTTGACGGAGTTGACAAGTGCTATGCCATCCAGGCAGGCCGCGAGATCAGAATCATGGTCAAGCCCGAGGAGGTCAATGAAGACCAGATGGTATTCCTTGCGCGTGACATCGTCAAGCGCATCGAGACCGAGATGGAATATCCCGGGCAGATCAAGGTTAATATCATCCGCGAAAGCCGCAGAGTGGAATACGCAAAGTAAAATAACATTCAGGGGACGGTTTTCCCGTCCCCTGCCTTATCAAAATTTCATATTCGCCCTTAGCTCAATTGGATAGAGTACCGGATTCCGATTCCGTTGGTTGCAGGTTCGATTCCTGTAGGGCGAGCCAACAAAAAACCTCTTTTGCCTGATAGACAAAAGAGGCTTTTTTGAATGATGTCGTTTCACTAATGATGCCAAAGCTAATAAGGAGGATTAAAATGCAATATACAAAAACAGAAAAATACGATGTCGATTTAATAAATAAAAAAATTATGGGACCCAATCCGTTAAAATTAGAAGAAGAACTTATGCAAGACAATAAAATTAAAACAGGTGCTATTGTTATGGATTTGGGTAGTGGGCAAGGAATCACATCTGTTTTTTTGGCAAAAGAATATGGATTTATTGTTTATGCAACAGACCTTTGGAGCGATGCGGAAGAAAATCAAAAATTCTTTGCCGAAATGGGATTAACAGAGAAGGAAATCATTGCTGTAAAAGCGGATGCTACGGATTTGAAATATGAAAAAAACTTTTTCGACGCAGTTGTTAGTACAGATTCCTATAACTATTTTGGTAGAGATGCCGACTATTTAGATGAAAAACTTTTGCCCTTTGTCAAAAAAGGTGGTTATATTTATATAGTTGTTCCGGGAATGAAGAAAGACTGCCATGATAATATTCCAAAAGAATTATTATTATCTTGGACTCCTGAACAATTAGACTATATCCATGATGTAGAGTATTGGAAAAACATTGTTTCAAAATCCAAGAACAGCGAGATTGTTTCCATTGGTGAAATGGAAAGCAATGATGAATGCTGGAACGATTGGATACAGTGCGATAATGAATATGCTATAAATGACAGAAAGGCCATTGAAGCAGGGGCGTGTAAATACTTGAACTTTATTTCCATCGTTTTGAAGAAAAAGTAATTGCTGTTAGCAATATGCACAAACAGGGAGTGTCATAATACCTCCATTGCCTGAAAGGGCGGCTGATTGATACGCACATTTTTCCAAAACAAGGTTTCTGATATCGGCAAAACAGAAGTCCAATCAAATGAGCGTTTGCAATAATCGTAGGGGACGATGCCCACATCGTCCCGCAAAACAAGTTATAAATGTATTTCTGAACGGGACGATGTGGGCACCGTCCCCTACAGGGAGAGATTCGCCCCCCCTGCGTTCTCGTATGTGATTTGTCTCTCCCTCCGTCAAAACCTGAGGTTTTGCCGTCACACTTGCGAGGGAGGCTTTTTGTGCAATATGTCAATATGCACTTCTGAAATAGGGTTTGTCAGTGGTCTGAGCACTTGCAATTTGCAAGTGCTTTTTTCAGCGATATAAATTTCTGACGGAATTTGCGATATGCCTTTTCATTCCGAAAGATACTCTTCGTAAGCCGCACGAAGCATTTCGATTTTGCTTGCATCGCCGTAGTCGCTCTGAATCCTGATTCCGGAAAGACCTTCTCCAAGGCTGTATTCGGCAAACTCCCATCCGCCATCAACAGGATATGCCATCACAAGCTTTTTTTCGGAAGCCCAAAGCCTTTCGAGCTCGTATTCAAGCTCGAATATTCCTTCATTCTCGCCAAAACAGTGCCAGTTGCCATACTGCACAATAATTCCCGGTGTCACCCCTGCTTTTTTTGCAGGGGTGTCTTCATAAACCTCCGAAACATAAGCATAGACCACATTTCGTCCCACCTCATCGCCGTTTTTGTTGTAATAAACGACGCTGTTCCGATATCCTCTTGAATCGTTGGAATAAACAGCATAGCTTCCCGATGCATCTTCATAGGGCTCGCCGTTTTCGTTATAAAGACTCTTCTTCACAAGATAGCCGAAGCTGTCATATTCCTGCACAACGCAGGCGGCAACTCCGTCTGCCTCTCTTAAGGGCTTGCCGTCGACACCGTATCTGCGGGTGACGATCGGATTTCCTCTCGAATCGCGCTCATACTCATAGCGGAAGATATCAAGAGGCTTTCCGTTTTCTCCCCAAAACTCCTCGACAATCACATAGCCTTCGGGAGAATACTCTGTTCTGAGGCTTGAATAGCCAATTGCCTCATCATAAAACGGCTCGCCCGCCTCGTCGGTGTGTTGCTTCAGAATAACCTGTCCATATTCGTCAAAGGTATATCTTGTCAGATACAGCAGTGCTGTTTCGCCGTCTTCGTATACTGCTGTGAATTTTTCAAGAACGCGGTTTCCGTAAACATCATATTCATATTCGGAAACGATCGTGGTGCCGGTCGATGCATAGGTGACATCGTATCTGACAAGTTTTCCCTGTTTGTCATATACGAAATTTTCCTGTGTATACTTGACATTCATCTGATTTCCTTCGCGATCACGGTAGAGTCTTGATGTGACATTTCCGTATGCATCATAGGTCGATTGGACCGTCACATACGGATACTCTGTTTTTTCATTCGCTTCACGCTTTTCCCATATCACATTTCCGCGGGCATCGTATTCATATTCATACAGATAGTATTCGCCTTCTTCATGTGCCGGAGTTCCCATTCTGCTGAAATACGCAATACGGGTCACATCACCGTAATCGTTATACTCATACTCGGCGATGGCATAGTTGGTGTTGACATTTTCCGCAAGCTTTCCGTCAAGGTCGTAAGTGCCTTCACGAATGACATTACCCTTTTCATCATATTCATAGCGTATCTCATGGCAAAAATCCTTGCCTACACCGGGTTTTCCGTCGATATCGACACAGCTTCCCGAGACAAGCTTTCCGTCCTCGTATTTATAATCCCATCCGTGAACACCGTATTCGTTTCGGCACGGATTGTGTCCGGTATCAAAAAAGCGCACGCTTTTTCTGTTACCGTATGCGTCATATTCATATTCCGCCACCGCATAGTTTCCTGTTCCGATACAGGGTTTACCGTCTGTACCGAAATATTCGACCCGCAAAATGTTTCCTTCACTGTCACGGGAGATCTCTGTTCCGAAATATCCCCATTTTGTCACTATCGGATTGCCTTGGGCATCAAAATGCTTTTCAACGCTGACATAGCCGTTGTCATCATATCCGAGCTTAATAATGTGTGCACCGGAATCTTTCTGACAGTAGGGCTTTCCGTCGGAATCAAAATATCTTTCCTCGATCACTCGGTTTTTGCCATCATACAGCCATTCGATCGCAGCATAGCCATATACGCTCGAATTGACTGCACCGCCAGCGGCATCAAAAAAGCTTTGCTTTATCTGAAGACCCTTTTCATTATATTCCTCTCTTGCTTCGTAAACTCCGCCATAAACACTTGCCGCATCGCCGTCGGGACCGTAAAATTTCTGACTTTTCAGAAGTCCTCTGCCGTCAAATTGATAGATGTATTCGGATGCTCCGTCTTTGTTGTTACACGGTTGCATATTTTCGTCGTAATACCGCTGTGATGTCGGAGAAAAACCTTCATATTGGATATCAAAGCAGGCGTAGCCTTCTGCGTTTCTTGCGGGATTTCTGTCGGCATTTTCATACTTGCCCTGCGTGATCCTTCCGTATTTGTCGTATTCATAAATTTCTGTCGCCCAGCCCGTCCGACAATTGTATGGCTCTCCCTTTTCGTTAAGCATACTCGCCGAAGAAACAAAGCCTTCATCTGTATATGTATACTCTTTTCCGTACACCCCGTTGATATCGCAGGCAAAAGTTCCGAGGGTGTCCCTGTAATACATCTCCTTCGCAAGTCTTCCGTTTTTGTCATAGTTGTTGATCTGACGGATGATCTCGCTTTTTGATGCGTCGGCAGGAAGAGAAGATGAGGTAACCGAAAGGTCCAACTGCATCGATTTCGAAAACAGACCCGACGGTGATTTCAGATCGATAACAACCGTGTCACCGTGATACGAGAGGGTCTTTTTCAAAACAGAGTTGCCATGCTTGTCATATTGAGTGATCTCGGAGACTCTTCCGTCCTCGCCGTATGAAAAGCTTAAAGCAGGATATCTGTCGAGACACAGCGATGGGGAAACAACAGTGCCATAGGAATTTACACATTCGACCCGTATTACCCTGCCTCTTTTTTTGACGATACGAAAGCTCTGGAACGCCTCTTTCCGCTCGGAGGCAGAAAGCTCCCCCCGCCCTTCGGGAATTTCAAAGCGGGTCACATAGGAGGCATAGTATCTGCTTTGTTCGGTGTTGAACATGACACCATATCCTGCAATCACAAGGAAAATGGCAACAAGTGCTCCGAGAAAGACATTTCTGCGGATCGCTCTTTTTCTGTCCCTGCGCACTACCTCGTCAAAGCGCAAGCCGAGCATTGTTGAAACCACCCTCAGAAAAGCATTTCTTTTTCCCAGCTCGCCGACATTTATACCAAGAAGCTCTCCCTTGATATCTCGAAGCATTTGAGGGAAGCACTCCTTCGATATATCTGCGGCATAAGGTTTGCCGTCGACAATAAAAGGGATCACCTTTTCTGCGCCATGCTCTTCAATAAAAATCCTTATTTCCTCATTCACCCATTCGGAGGCTGCACTTTCGGGGGAGCAGATGACAATAAGATACTTGCTTGCTGCAAGCTCTTTTTTCAAAGCATTCTCAAGCACCACACCCGAAAGATCGGTCTTATCCCTGAAAACAGGAAATATCTTTTTCGGAATCTCAGGATATTCTTTTCTTGTGCTTGCGGGCAATCTGTATGTTTCAAGGCTGCGTTGGAGCCATTTTGCCCACTTTTCATTTTTTCTGCTGTAACTGATAAAGGCAAAATAGCGGTAGCCGTCGTTTGAGGTCTGCCTGGTTGACATAGCTTTATCCTCTCCTCATATCTATTTATATCCTGTACGATGTCGGTTTTTCTTTATATAACTTATAGATTTCAAGTTTTCGCAGATGGTTCTTTATTTTGTATCGGCTGTCCTTGCCTTATATTCCTTCGGCGACACACCAACGACCTTTTTGAAGACTGTCGAAAAATACAAGGGGTCATCAAAGCCCGAAAGATATGCGATATTCTTTACCGAGTCAATACCCCGGTCAAAAAGAGAAACGGCATATTTTATTCTGTGCATCCTCAGATATTCCGAATAGCGCATACCCATTTTTTCCTTGAAAAGATGTGAAAGGTATTTGGGGTTGTAGGATAGCTCCTCAGCGATAGATGAGATCGAAAGGGACGGATCCACAAAGTTTTCCTCTGTCATTTCAACGATGGTATTCACAAGATTGCTCTTTTCGGCAGAGCTTGCCACAAGACGGGAAAAGGTATATAGAAGAATACTTTCGGAAGCAAGGTCGATATTTTCCTCGGATGCTGTCGAAAGGCTGTCATGCCAGAGAGGTATCAGACCGTCAAAATTTGAAAAAGCTCTGTTTATTCGGTTAATGCCGAAACGACGGAAAAGACTTTCCGAACGGGTTCCTCCGAAATTTATATACATATATTCACAAGCTTCCGTGTCTTCAACACGAAAGCTTTCGCCCTCAAAGCCAAAAAGAAGCGTTCCGGCACAAGCGGAAAGCTTTTCGTTTTCAAACACAAATCTTCCCGCCCCCTGCTTGACAAGGATAGCCTTGTGACTGTCAAGATGAGTGCTTTTCGACATAGTTTCAATATTTGATTCAAGGATAAAGCATTTGATTTCAAGACTGTCGGGCTCTTTTGCGGGAATAAATTTGCAGATGTTCTTGTTTTTCATATTTCACCGTCCGTGTATGATTCTGTTTTTATTATATACTTAATACGAAAAAAATCAAGATTTTCGAACTTTTTCACATAAAAACATGGAAAAAATCAATTGAATCTGCCACATTTGATGCTATAATAAAATTAAAAAGTACACCAGTTCATAAAAATGGAGGTTTACAAAAATGAAAAAACTGAAAATCGGCGTTTTCGGAGTTGGAAGAGGTCTTCACCTTGCAAAAAATTTCATGCTTCTCAACTGCGACATCGTGGCGCTTTGTGATTTTCACAAAGAGAGACTTGCAAACGCTATCAAAGAAATGGGCGGCGACATTGCGGCATACGACAATTTTGACGAATTCATAGAGCACAAGATGGACGCTGTTATCCTTGCTAACTACTTCCACGAGCACGCCCCTTTTGCAATCAGATGCTTTGAGCGCGGACTTCATGTTTTTTCGGAATGTATCTCAAACGGCACCATGGCAGAGGGCGTTGAACTCATCCGCGCCTTTGAAAAGACAGAAGGCGTTGTTTATATGCTTGCCGAAAACTATCCTCAGATGCTCTTCAACCGCGAAATGCAACGCATTTGCAAAACCGGCACCCTTGGAAAGATCCTCTATGCCGAGGGCGAATACAACCACCCCGGAGACCCGTGTGACATAAGCTTCAAAAAGACATACAACTATTTCCCCGAGCATTGGAGAAATTATCTGGGCAGAACCTATTATATAACCCGTTCTCTCGGCCCTGTAATGCGTGCCACCGGAGCCACTCCCAAAAAAGTGACTGCATTCTGTGCCTTCGCACCGATAAAGGGGGATGTTCCCAGTGCAAGCAATGTGGGCGACAGAGCCGCCATCATTACAACACAGAACGACGACGGCTCGATCTTCAGAGTGACCGGCTGTGCCGCCTTTGGCGGTCATCACAACGCCTACCGCATCTGCGGCACCGAGGGACAGATCGAAAACCTGCGAGACAATTCAGAGCGCGTGCTATTGCGCTACAACGCATGGACCAAACCTGCGGGAGCCGAAGAAGTTTCCACCTATCTCCCCTTATGGAACGACAAGGATGAGGAGCTTATCAAAACCAGCGGACACGGAGGCGGAGATTTCATCACTGCCCGTATGTTCCTTGAAGCCATCGCCGAAAAGAGGCAACCCGAGCATCCCTTTGACATCCATTCGGCGGTTGCCATGTCATCGGTGGCAATCCTTGCCCACCGCTCGATGCTTGAGGGCGGAAAACCCTACGATATCCCGGATTTCAGAACCGAGCAGGCAAGAAAGCAGTATGAAAACGACCGACTCACAGTATTTCTCAAGGATGACGGTTCTGCTCCCGATCTCCCCTGTTGTTCGGTTAAAGATTTCAAACCCACAGAAACTCAGATGAAGCTGTTCAGACAGCAGGTCATGGGAGAAGAATAAAGCATAACAAAAACAGAGCCGATATGGCTCTGAGCTTGCTGACAAAGTGTATTACAATAATTGCTGTTAGCAATATGCACAAACAGGGAGTGTCATAATACCTCCATTGCCTGAAAGGGCGGCTGATCCAAAACAAGGTTTCTGATATCGGCAAAACAGAAGTCTAATCA
>JAZSFD010000107.1:0-65473 GCA_045532035.1 Eubacteriales bacterium
GTTTCATTTCGCAAAACAATATGATATAATAAAGTATAAAATCGAAGCAGAATTGCTTTGAAGAAGAAAAGAGAGAAAAACAAGATGAGAAAGTTTCTTTCCATCCTGCTTGCCATGTGTCTTGGTGCTTCCTGCATTCCCGCTGTATTTGCTGCGGATGAAGTGATAGTGCCGCTTGACACCTTCGGTGAACAGAAGGTTCCCGCGTCAAACATCTCCGCTTTTGAAGGCGGTTATGCAGGCTATGAAAAATCCAAAGATGTTTTTGAGGGCAGATCATCCCATGTTCTCAAGCGCACAGGTGCAGATGCCACCGAAAATGGCTTTTGCTATTACCGCTGGGGAACTCTCCTTGACGAAATAGGCGAGCCCATCCCCCTTTCGGGAGCAAAATATATCGTTGTTGACTACTACTATAAGTCTCCCGATGCGGCTCCTTCCCTTAACGGTCATCGGATGACCTGGACTCAGGTCAATATTTGCGGTGACAAGGAGATAACAAGCGGCATAAGCTTCGGCGTTTCGGTAAAATCCCGCAACGGAATGGTTGCAAACAAATGGGATCAGCTTGTTTTCCCGCTTGGGGAGGCTTCTGCAGAAAAGAGGGCAAAGCTTACCGACGATATCTATTATCTCAGACAGATCAAGCTCTATCCTCTTCTCGGAGAGGCGAATATGGGCAAGAACGACGTGCTTTACATATCTGATGTATCTGTTCAGAGCTGGGATCCCGCTGTCGGAAACATCATTCTCGACAGAAAGGCAAGCTTTTTTGCAAGCGAGACCGATCAGACAGCACTCACAGTTGTGAACACAAAGGACCTTGAATACTATACTATTCCCGAATTTACCGGAAAGGCTCCCGAAAACATGGAGTTCCTTACCTGGAAATGCACCTTTGACAATAAGACCTACAAGCCCGGAGCATCAGTTCAGATGCGCGCGGGACAGGATATTTCCTACATTCCCGTTTTCAACTATGTCTTTGACTTTGCAGGACTTGAAACAGCTTATATCAACGGTTATCCCGACGGCACCTTCCTTCCTCAGAACAATGTTACCCGTGCCGAAGCCTGCAAGATCATCGCATCTCTTGTAAATCCCGCGGGCAAGGATATGGGTACCACTGCTTTTGCGGATGTTGCCGCTGATGCATGGTATTACAACGCTGTTACCACTCTCGAAAGCTTAGGTGCTCTTTCGATCTTGAGCGGAAATTTCGAGCCCAACACCAAGATTACCCGTTCGGAATTTGTTGAGATCATCTATGCCATTGCCGACAAGAATTACGGCAGTGTCAGACTCACAAACATTTCCGATGTTGATACAAAGGACAGATTTTTCGATGCTGTAATGTACGCAGTTTCCAACGGCATCGTTACAGGCTATGAGGATGGCTCCTTCAAGCCCGAAAACAACATCACCCGTGCCGAGACTGTGACTGTCATCAACCGTTTCATCGGCAGAGTTTCAAACGGAGCGGGCGACAGCAAATTCTCTGATATCGCCGATCATTGGGCAAAGGGACAGATCATCGCCTCTGCCACCGCGAAAGCTGACGGCACATGGACTGTCGATGCGACAGAAAAGAAGTATGTTCTTGAGGGAACAGGTGCCGGTGAATACATCAAGGCTCTTCACACTCAGGCAAAGGGACTGACCGGTGACGCTGTGCGCGAGGGTGTTGATGTTATCGCCGAGCAGATGAAGAAAGACCTTCTTGCACCCCCCAACACTGCAGACATCTACGGCGACCTCATGAGCGGCAACACATATTATGTTTCCGAAAAGAACGGCAGCGACGAAAACAACGGCAGATCGCCTGATAAGGCTCTCAAGACCCTTTCGGCTCTTGAGCAGAAGCTCAGATTCCCCAAGAAGGGAACAGCAATTCTTTTTGAGCGCGGCGGCGTTTACCGCGGAAAGATCAATATGCTTCAGAGCTGTATCTACGGCTCCTACGGCGAGGGAGAAAAGCCTATCATCACTTCTTCTCCCAAAAATTTCGCAGATCCCGCTCTCTGGAAGGCGACAGATGTTCCCAATGTTTATGAGCTGACAGACAAGCTTGCAAATGTCGGAATTATGGCGTTTGATCATGACCTTACCGCTCATGGAAACTATGATGCTCTCTACGGTACTCCGAGATATTACGGAAAGCACGTTTCGGGCTATGCAAATCTTTCAAAGGATCTCGAATTTTATCCCACAAACGATACCCTTTATCTCTATTGCGAGGGCGGAAATCCCGGCGAAAGATTCAAGTCTATCGAGATCGGCCCCAAGGTCACAACTCTGGGCGGCTCGGGTACAGATGTTGTTGTTGACAATCTCAACGTAAGATTCACCGGCGCTCACGGTATCGGTGTTACCTATGCAAAGAACTTCACTGTTACAAACTGTGAATTCGCATGGATCGGCGGTTCTCAGATGGGCTCATATGACAGCGGAAGCGGATCGTACGGAAACGCTGTTCAGCTGTACGGAAGCTGTGACGGATATTATGTTAAGAATAACTGGATGTATCAGATCTATGATACAGCTGTAACCCATCAGGGTGTTGACTACACCATGAACAACATTGAATATTCCGGAAACCTTATGGAATATACCCACTGGGGAATTGAGTGCTGGATATCAAAGAGCGTCAAGAGCCCCGAGTCCCACAACTATATCGCAAAGGACAATGTTCTTCGCAACTGCGGCTATGGTTGGGGAACCATCGTTGCAAACCGCGCGAGCGCGGCGCGCCTTTATTCCTTCACCACACTTGATGCCAAGAACAGCAACCTCAAGTGTGAAAACAACATCCTCGACCGCTCGGCAGGATATCTTATAGATGTCGACAAGCGCTCATCCGAGGAATTTGATTCCAACATCTATATTCAGAACAAATACAAAAACCTCGGCTCCCTCAAGGGCAGATCGGCAAACGCACTCAACAACGCGGCAGAGATGATACTTGACAATCTCAAGGACAAGAATCTCGTATTTGTACTGATTACGGAATAACAGATAACATTCAAAGGAGCTGTAAAAACTTCGTTTTTATAGCTCCTTTTGTTTTTTATATCTTTTATAATTATTTGTAATTATTCGTAAAAATTGCGTGAAATGACCTCCGCCTGCCATTCGGGAGAAAGGCTTGTGAATTTTGCCGAGAAGCCGCAGACGCGGACAATAAGATCAGGATATTTTTCGGGATGCTTTTGTGCATCAAGCAATTGCTCCTTTGTGGTGCAGTTGAGCTGAAGCGACTGCATGGCTGTACCTGCGCAGGCACGAAGAAAAGCCTCACAAATGTCAAGAGTTATCTTATCAGATGGGAGAATGATGTTGACCACGCTGTTTGCACCGAGAGTTTTAGCATCAAGACACGCAAGACTGTTTATGACGCTTGTGACCGACGGAATCTTTTTGAGTCTTGAGGGTGTCAGTCCTTGTGAAAAATACTCTCCGTTGTGTCTTCCGTCGGGAGTGGCAAGGGTTTTTTCTGCCCACCAGCGGATCTCGGTGTAGGTCAGATGCCCGAGATGCACTTTTCCGCCATAAGTGCCGGTAAGAGCGCTTGTCATCCTGTAAAGATCATTGTTGAAGCGGTTTGCAAGCTGGCAGGATTCCTCGCTTCCGTCACCCCAACCGGGACAGTTTATTGCCTGAAGCCTTAAGTCCTCATATCCTTCCCAGTTGGCGCGTACTGCGTCAAGCATCTGCGAAAGGGTGTATTGCTTTGTGTCAAAGCAGAGCTTTTTGATCGCGAGCAGAGAGTCAACGATGTTGGGAAGTCCGACGCAGAGAAAATAATCATCTTTTACTCTTGCGCCGCCTGCCGTGAAGTCTTTTTTCTTTTCGATGCAATCGTCAAGGGTACTTGAAAAGATCGGAGTGGGGTCGACCTTGTCGCGTATCTGTCCGCCGAGGGTCGTGATTCTGAGCCTTTCTTTGAAAAGAATGTCGATGTTGTCGCAGAGTATTCTGTAAAACTCCTCAAAGCTTTGTGCCTCATCAAAGGTCTCAAAATGCATTCCCACATAGTCAATTTTGTCAAAGCGGCGGTGGAGTGCATATTCAAAGGGACGCAAAAGGTTCATATATGAGCCGTGGTCATATTTTTCTATTTCCTGTGTCGTTGCACCCCAACAGCCCGAAACAAGATAGTCTCGCGCTTCCTCCACACTTCTGCCGTTGTTTATAAAGGCGGGAATTGTGGCGTCGTCGTTCTGGATAAGGACGGTGCTTGTGCCTGCGATGATGGCTTTGTTGATTTCGTCAAGATATTCTTTTGGAGAGTTTTTTGAATAGCGGCATTTGATCTTCGGAAAGATGATCTTTTCCTCGCGGGTGGCGCGCAAAAGCAGGATTGTCAGCTCATTGCACAAAGGATCACCGTTTTTTTCGCAACCGCCGATGGTGTAGGTGTTTTCAAGCTCATGGTCGGCATATCCCACCATCTTCATATCGTGGCATAGTGCATATCCCAGGTGATTAGGAATTTGCAGATAAGGTCATAAGCCTCGTCCTTTGTGACGACACCCTTTTCAATGTCGTTTTTATAAAAAGGATAAAGATCCAGGTCGATTCTTCCGAAGGTGTTGGGACCGACGCCCTCAAGGGCGCCAAGACCGCGACGGATGAAGCAGAGCGTGGCGAGAGCTTCATAAAAGCTTTCGGGTCTTTCCCACGGAACGCGCTTTGCGGTGTCGGCAATGAGTGAAAGATTTTTTCTTTCCTCGGCGTTTTTTGCATTTTCGAGAAGAGAATACGCTTTGCTTGAGAACTTTTCGCACATCCTTTTAAGGCAGAGCATACCCTCGCATATTGCATTCAGAAAAGCTTTTTCTTCGTCTGTTGTTGCTGTTTCAAGAGCGTTCTTTGCCTTCTCGTAAACTCCCGAAAGACCGACTTTTAGGAAGGGCGGTTGTTTATGGAAAAATGCTGATGAACATCATTGTAAGGACCGCAGACAAGATAAAAGAGTTCCTCATAGCCCTGCCTGCATCTAAGTTCCCAAAGAGAGGGGTCCTGATCGATAAAAAGGTGTTCGTTTTTGAAATATGTCCATCCGCCGGCGTGCTTGTTGCCGTGATACATACGGGAACCGTCGCTGAGCGCCGTGATGGTGCCGGTTTCATGATAAAAGGGGGAATTTGCGAAAACGACAGGCTCAAACATATCGGTGATGACCTTGTACTGAAGAGCTTTTGTCTGATAGGGGTTCATGTCATCGGTGAATCTTTTGTCGATTTCGGGCATACATTTGTCAAAAAAAGCGCGGGCGCTTTTGTCTGCCTTGCCTGACAGGTAATATGCTTTCAGTTCTTCGCGCATGGCGGTGTTTGTCATGAGAAAAACCTCCTTGTTTCTGTTATCATGATTGTAGCATTCCTTTTTATTCTTATCAATGCAATATAAGGAAATTTATTATTTACAAACATATGGCTTTTAGATATAATTATGACAAGAGGTGAGAGCATGAGATTTGAAAACATCAAGATAAAGGATATAGAATGTGCGGTTCAATTCAAAACCAAAACTCTCGGCTGGGTAGCAAAAAATCGCAAAGATCATATTGTCGGCATCGAGCTTTCGGGCAGATCTTTTCATGACTTCGGATATCAGTCGATGACACTTGAAAAAAACGACATTCCTTTCTTTAATCAAAAGGATGATTACAAAGTCAGCGTTTTCGAAAAAGGTGAATCTCTGAGTATACATTTTACGACATATGAGGACATCGAAACCGATTCTTTCTGCATAAAGGGGGCGGGTACACTCAAAATGATAACACTTCTTGAACGCATCGTGAAGGAAAGCTCGTTTTCGGGAAACGATCTGAAGCTGACCGAGCTTTTCTATCGCCTGTGCGGAATGATCGAGCGGGCAAGAAAAAAGGCTTATTCAAAAAAGGATCAGCGCATGGCAGATGCTGTGGAATATATCGACCGCAACTACCGCGAGCACGGGTGTATAGAAAAAGCAGCCGAAAACGCACAGATAACCCGCCGCCGCTTCAACGACCTTTTCAAAAATCATTTCGGTATTACTCCCAACCGCTATATCGTCAAGCTCAAGACCGAATATGCCAAACAACTCCTTGCGGTAGAGGATCTGTCGGTTTTGGAAATATCCGCACTGTGCGGTTTTTCGGACATATACTATTTCAGCAGGGTCTTCAAGAGCGAAACAGGGCTTTCACCGAGTGAGTTTCGGATGAAGGGTCAAGAGTGATATTTTGATGAAAAAGCCGCAAACTGCAAGTTTGCGGCTTTTATAATATATCAGAGAATGGGATAGCCTGCTTTTTCGTGAGCTTCATAAAGCTCATCGCACATCTTGATTATGTCGTCGATCGAAAGCTGAGCTCCCGTATGAGGCTCGAGCATTGCCGCCTGATAGATATGCTCTTTCTTTCCCGTGACGGCAGCCTCGATGGTGAGAATCTGGGCGTTGATGTTGGTCATGTTCATTGCCGCGCACTGAACGGGGAGGCGTCCGACATGGGTGGGATGGATTCCGTGACCGTCCACAAGACAGGGAACTTCAACGCAGGCATCAGAGGGGAGATTGTCGATAAGACCGCGGTTGATGACATTGCCGCCGATCTTGAAGGGATTGTTTGTGACGATGGCTTTCATGATGTGGGAAGCATATTCATGGGTGCGCGAATGTTCAATGTCGCCGCCGTTCAGAAGCTCTTCCTTCTGCTTTGCCCAACGCTCGATCTGGAGCTCGCATCTTCTGGGATATTCGTCGAGCGGAATGTTGAATTTTTCAATAAGCTCGGGATAATTCGGCTTGATATAGAAGTAGTTGTATTCTGCGTTGTGCTCCGAGCTTTCGGTGCAGTAATAGCCGAGCTTGTCGATATAGTCAAAACGAACCATGTCATGATGCTTTTCGGTTTCGTTTTTGATCTTTGCAAGGCGCTTGATCTCGGGATAAAGATCGCGGCCGTCCTTGTCGCGTATGTCAAGCAGCCAACCCATGTGATTGATTCCTGCGATAAGCTCGGAACCGATCTGCACATCTTTAAGTCCCAGATGGTCAAGAAGCTGTCTTGAGCATACCTGAACGCTGTGGCACAGACCGATGGTGTTGACGCCTGTGTAGCGCTGCATATATCCCGAAAGGATCGCCATGGGGTTGGTGTAGTTGAGGAAAAGCGCGTCGGGGCAGACCTCCTCCATGTCCTTTGCAAAACCTTTGAGAACATGAATCGTGCGCAGACCTCGGAAGATGCCGCCGATGCCAAGAGTGTCACCGATGGTCTGACGGAGACCGTATTTCTTGGGGATTTCAAAGTCGATCTTTGTGCAGGGGTCATAAAGTCCGACCTGGATGGCATCGATCACAAATCTTGCACCGCGCAGAGCTTCCTTTCTTTGTTCAACCCCCAGATGCTTTGTGATCTTTGCCTTTGAGCCGTTGTACTTTTTATTGAGGACATCGATGACGATATAGGATTCTTCAAGACGGTTGCTGTCGATATCATAAAGCGCGATCTCACATTCGCAAAGAGCGGGAGTGAGAAGCGTGTCTCCCAAAACATTTTTTGCAAAAACGGTGCTGCCTGCACCCATGAAGGTTATTTTCATGATTGATCTCTCCTTTTCGGTTTTCTTGTTCAAACCTGTTATGAGCCGATTATATCACGGAAAAGATAAAAAAGAATTGTATTTTGTAACATATACATGTTAAAATGTAACCAATATGAGACAAAACTTCTTAAAACCATGTTGTTAAGTAACTGAGGTGAAGAAATGCGCAATCATTATGATCTTACAGCCGACAATTCGGGCAGAGTGTGTGCAGAGCTTGTTCCAACCGTTTTGGGGGAGGAGGAATGTGTGCCCTCCCATTCTTTCGGACCGTATATCAGAGAATATTTTCTCATTCATTATTGCATTTCGGGAAAAGGAATCTTTTCTGTCAACGGCAAAACTTATGAGGTTGGAAAAGGGGATATTTTCATAATTTGTCCCGGTCAGCCGACGGTGTACACTGCTGACAAGGATGATCCCTGGCATTATGCCTGGATAGGCTTTTCGGAAAAAGAAGCAGAGCGCATAAGGACTCTGCCGCCTGT
The DNA here is from genome assembly GCA_045532035.1 of Eubacteriales bacterium. Taxonomy (GTDB): domain Bacteria; phylum Bacillota; class Clostridia; order Oscillospirales; family CAG-382; genus UMGS1052. The sequence continues at coordinate 8,087 of JAZSFD010000107.1, forward strand.
CATGCCATATCGTGCCGAGACCTTTTTGCGTGTTGCCGAGTTTGCGCGCATGGGGGTAAGAAATTATGAAATATATCTTTCGCACATTTATGAGATTCTTTATTATCTTTTTTCCGACCGTGAAACAAACCGCGATGTCTGCAAGCAGGTTAACGACTATATAAGACTCAACTATATGCAGGAGCTGACGGTGGAGAGCATATCTTCCCGCTTTGGACTCAACCGCCGATATCTTTCGCGCATTTTCAAGGCAAAATACGGTGTCGCTGGCAAGGAATATATTGTGACGGTCAGATGCCACATGGCGGCAGAGTTTTTGAAAAACGGATATAATGTTTCCGAGGCGGCACTTATGACGGGATATTCCGATCAGTTTGGATTTTCAAAAATGTTCCGCAAAGTGGTGGGCACATCTCCCTCTGAATACAAGGGCAACAATGAATAAGAGCATCCCCGAAGACTATTTTCTTCGGGGATGCCGTCATTTTATGTTATTCGGTTAAATGTGAAGGACAACGCCGTCTTTCGTAAGGGCATCCTGAAGCTTTTTGATATCAAGGCTGTCAAAATCGTCGGACATGGCAGCAGCCGTTCCTGCCGCCTGACCTGTAACCGAACAGCAGGGGATAACACGCGTAATATCCCACATGGCATCGGTGTTGGAAATACATCTTCCTGCGGCGACAACATTTTTGAGATCGCCGTAAAGACATCTGAAGGGCACTTCATAAATAGGTCCGGGCTTTCTCCAGTCGGAAATGAGACCGATGCTGTCCTCAAAATACTTGTGATCCTCGGTGTCATCGAGGGTGTATTTTCCTGAAGGTCTGCGGGTCATGCGAACCTGCGGAATGGTGGCAATGGTGGAAATGGCGCGCTCACGATCCATCGTTTCGCCGCGCTTCATGAAATCGGAGAGAACCTTTTCGTGGGAAAGCTGGACCATTTCCGAAAGCTCTTTTCCGTCAAGGCCTGCAAATCTGCGGTTGATAAGAAGCTCGGTTGGGCGGCGCTTGTCCTTGTCCTTGTCGGGAACATCACAGCAACCGATGGGATGAATTGTGTATTTTCCGTTTTCTGTGGCAAAATACCATGCGGCAAGAATGTTGCCCTGACCGAACTTTTCGGTTTTTGCACCTGCGAGAGCAAAAACATCCGCATCTCCCGAAGCGTCGACAACGCTCCTTACCTTGATGGCGGAGCGTCCCGATTTGTTTTCGATAAAGAGAGCATCAACTTTTCCGTCGGTCACATTTGCAGCGCATACGCTTGTGCCGTAAAGTATCTCGACATTTTCTTTTAAGAGCAACTGTTCAGCGAGAATCATGAAGGTCGGGCCGTTGTAATCGACCATATAACGCCCGCCGTTCTTCTTTTCTTCGTCAGTGCCGTTTTCTACCCAAGCCTTCGGATATCTTCCCTCACAGCCATATTTGATGGAAAGCTTCAGAAGCTCTTCGGCAATGCCGAAGCTTACCTGACGGCCGCATCCGTCGCAGATGGGAAGATAAATGGTGACAAGACCAAGCGTTGCAAGACCGCCGAGGGCAAACTGCTTTTCGATAAGTATTGTTTTTGCACCGTGGCGGGCCGAAGCAATTGCTGCGGCAATTCCCGCAATACCTCCGCCGACGACGGCGACATCATATTCACCGTATACGGGAATCTGTTTTGCTTTTTCTTCGATGTAGTTCATTTTCTGCTCCTTAGTTAGAAATGAGAAATTAGAAATGTGAAATGTGAAATTCATTTCTTATTACACATTGCTCATTCCTTATTACTCACTCGTTATATTTTATTCCACGATATATTTTTCAAGCATACCGGATATTTTTGCATCTGCCATAGCCTCAACAAGGGTTCCGTTTTCGGTGTATTCCACCGAAAGCACCGTCGCCTTGCTGTAAAGAATATCAAGTTTTGCTCCGTCATTGAAAGGAAAGAGGAATTTCAGTTTTTTCTGGTTTGCGCCCAGCTCCTCCTCAATGACCGAAAGAAGCTCGTCTGTGCCGTAGCCTGTGGTTGCAGAAACAAAAACAGCCTTTTTGTCTCCCACTGTCGATTTTTCGGGAACGGCTTCAAGCTTGTCACACTTGTTGAAGACATAAATGGTCGGCTTTCCGCCGGCGCCAAGGTCTGCAAGAGTTTTTTCGGTGACCTCTGTCTTCATTTGCGCGTTCTCGTCGGAGGCATCGATGAGGATAAGAAGCACATCGGCATATTTTGCCTCGTCAAGAGTGCTCTTGAAAGCCTTGACAAGACCGTGGGGGAGATTATTGATAAAGCCTACCGTGTCGGTCAAAAGCACCTCAAAGCCCGATGGCAGCTCAAGCTTTCTGACTGTCGGGTCAAGGGTTGCAAACAGCTTGTCCTCGGCAAGAATGCCGGCATTTGTCAGATAGTTGAGAAGAGTTGATTTTCCTGCGTTGGTGTAGCCAACGATGGCAATGACGGGAATGTTCGATTTTCTGCGCTGCTTGCGCATGGTATCTCTTGTGTTTTCGAGGGTCAAAAGCTGTTCCTCAAGAGAAGCAATTCGGCGTTTGATGTGGCGGCGGTCGGTCTCAAGCTTTGTTTCACCGGGACCTCGCGCGCCCACAGAACCGCTTGCGGAGGCACCGCCCTGGCGGGACATTTCGATACCTTTTCCTGTGAGTCGGGGAGCGGTGTATTTAAGCTGTGCGATCTCGACCTGAAGCTTTCCTTCGCCTGTCACCGCGTGGTGGGCAAAGATGTCGAGAATAAGCATGGTGCGGTCAATGACGCGCAGTTCCGAATCTTTGGGCGAGATGCCTTTTTCAAGGTTTCTGATCTGGGAGGGGGAAAGCTCGCAATCAAAAACCACAAGCTTTATGTTGTGATTTTCGCAAAGCTGTGCTGCCTCCTCCATTTTTCCGACGCCAATATATGTGGCGGCCTCGGGGGAGGGACGGCATTGGGTGAGAAAGAAGAATTCACATTCCTCCTCTTTTTGACCGATGAGCGCTGTTTGGGCAAGCGCTTTCAGCTCGTCCAATGATTTTTCTGCTTTCTCGGCTTCGTTTGCCGAAAAATACAGCGACACAAGAAGCACTCCGAAGCGTTCTTTATTTTCATTTTCAAAAACAACCTCAGCCATTTTTCCTCCTTGAAAAAAGCAGGTGCAAACAATTAAAGTTTAGCATAATAGTTTTATAAAAGATATACCTATCTTGTCGGATTTTTCAGATATCTTGACATTTGCCGCAAAAACTCAGATGCAGCACTTGACGGGAGCGTTCTTTTCGACAGATTCAAAGCCTGCCTCAATAACTTTCATGACTCTCATCATTTCGTAGTGCTTTACGATCTGTACTTCTTTTCCTTCTATCGCGCGGCAGAAATTGCGGTAATAGTCGTGCACATCAGACTCGGGACGGGGATTGGAATAGGTTTCTGTGGTAAGATCGTCACGGGGAGCCATGGTTTTGGTAAGGCCTGCGGCTGTGACGATGGGAGTGACATTGTTCTGATACCACTCCTTGCATCTGACGACCTCGCATTCCGAACTCCAGTCACGAACGATTGCAGAGCCCATTTCGCCAAGTACATAAAATCTCGGCATCGAAACGAAGTTGTAGGTTCCCACCTCCACAAGATATCTTGTGCCGTTTTCAAAGGTTATATCCAAACGGAAGCCGTCGTCGACTTCTTTGTTTGTGAGATGGTCAAAACGGCAAAAGATTTCGCAAACACGGCTGTCAAAAACCGCCTGCAAAGCCTGGTCGATGAGATGGATGCCCCAGTCATAAAGCATTCCGCCGCCGTGCTGCTTTTCGCCGCGCCAGTCACCGGGAATTCCGCGGGAGCCGTGGACACGCGACTCGATGTTGAAGACCTTTCCGATCTCTTTTGATTTGTAAATATCCTTTACCATAAGGAAATCCACATCCCAGCGTCTGTTCTGATGCACCGAGAAGACTTTGCCGTATTTGTTTGCGGCATCAATCATTTCCTGAAGGTCTGCGCACGAAAGGGTGACGGGTTTTTCGGAAATGACATTTTTGCCTGCTGCCATTGCTTTTATGGCAATTTCCTTGTGGAAATCGTTGGGAGTAGCAATTGTTACTACATCAACCTTTTCGTCGGCAAGAAGCTCGTCGAGGGAGGAATAGGCATGGATGCCCATATCTCTTGCGGCCGTGTTTCTTTCTTCCTTGATGTCAAAAATGCCCAAAAGGGATACGACATCACTTTTGAGAGCGTGCCTTGCGTGCCAGCCGCCCATGCCTCCGAAGCCTACGATTGCGAGATTGTGTTTCATAATAATAGCCTTTCTTTGTTGATGGTATTCCATATGGTTATTCCATATGGTTATATTGCAATTATACAATAGTTTTTTCGCAAATTCAAGAGTTTTGGCAAGATAAGAAAAAATCGACAAAAAGCATAACAGAAAAGCGATAATTTACGAAAAGTCTGTACATTTTATGATTTTTGTGATAAAATATATTTGATTATTTATTTCGTTTAACAGTTCATCCGAAAGGTGCAAAAAATGGCAAATAAATCTTTGAAAGTATACGGCGCGCGAGTGCACAACCTAAAAAATATCGATGTGGAGATTCCGCGAGACAAGCTTGTGGTATTCACAGGTGTTTCGGGCTCGGGAAAGTCATCTCTTGCTTTTGATACTATTTATGCCGAGGGACACAGGCGCTTTGTGGAATCTCTCTCCTCCTATGCCCGAATGTTTCTCGGTCAGCTTGACAAGCCTGACATTGATTCGATCGACGGCCTTTCTCCCGCCATCTCGATAGATCAGAAGACAACCTCGAAGAATCCCAGATCGACAGTGGGCACCGTCACCGAGATATATGACTATCTTCGTCTTCTCTATGCCCGTTGCGGCGTGCCCCATTGTCCCGTGTGCGGAAAAGAGATCGAACAGCAGACGATTGATGAGATTATCGACAGCATCATGACTCTTCCCGAAAAGACAAAATTCATGGTGTTGGCACCGGTCGTTCGCGGCAAAAAGGGTATGCACGAAAAGATTTTTGCCGACGCTCAGAAAAACGGATATGTCAGAGTCCGTGTCGATGGCGCCATCCTTACCCTCGGCGAGGATTTCGGACTTGACAAGAACAAAAAGCATGACATTGACATTGTCGTTGACCGTCTTGTCATGAAAGAAGATATTCGCTCACGCCTCACCGATTCTGTTGAGAGCGCCTGCAAGCTTTCGGAAGGAAATCTGACGGTATATCTTCCTGACTCTCCCGAGGGAGAAAATGAGCTCGAATTTTCCCAGAACTATGCCTGCCGCGAGCATGGTATCAGTCTCGGAGAGCTTGAACCACGAATGTTTTCGTTCAACAGTCCTTTTGGTGCTTGCCCCGACTGCGACGGTCTTGGTCAGACTCTTGTTCTTTCTCCCGACAAGCTTATCCCTGACAAGAGTCTTTCGCTTCGTGACGGCGCATGCATCTGTAACGGCTATAAATCAATGGACAAGCGAGCTTGGACAGGAAATCTTTTTGATCAGGCACTTTCCGATTACGGCTATGGCATTTCGACTCCGATAGAACAGCTTTCGGAGGAGGCGTATAATGCCATGCTGTACGGCACCGACCGAAAGTATGCCATGAAATATGCAGGCAGAACTTATGAAGTGTCTTTCGACGGTATGCTGAATGATATCGACCGCCGATACAAAATGTCGGTAAATAACCACGAACAGAGGGAATATTATGAGCAGTTTATGGAGCAGATCCCGTGCAAGGCTTGCTCGGGAAAAAGACTGAAGAAAGAGCCGATGGCGGTCACTGTGGGGGACAAGAACATTTCAGAGGTCTGCGATCTTGGAGTGTGTGATGCCAAGAGCTTTTTTGAAACGATCAAGCTTTCGAAAAAGAATGAGGCAATAGCGAAAGATATCCTCAAGGAAATAAAAGCAAGGCTTGGTTTTCTCACAAATGTGGGACTTGGTTATCTGACCCTTTCAAGAGCGTCAGGTACTCTTTCAGGCGGTGAGAGCCAGCGTATCCGCCTTGCAACGCAGATAGGCTCGTCACTGATGGGAGTTCTTTATATTCTCGATGAGCCGTCGATCGGTCTTCATCAGCGCGATAACGAAAAGCTTATCGAAACTCTCAAAAAATTGCGCGATATCGGCAACACGCTCATTGTTGTTGAGCACGACGAGGAAACAATGCTTGCGTCTGACTATATCGTAGATATCGGACCTCTTGCGGGTGTTCACGGAGGTAGGATAGTTGCCGCAGGAACCCCTGCACAGCTCATGAAAGCAAAGGATTCTGTCACCGCAGATTTTCTTTCGGGCAGAAGAAAGATCGCAGTTCCCGAAAAAAGACGTGAAGGCAACGGAAAATTTTTGAAGATCGTCGGGGCGAAGGAGCATAATCTCAAAAACATCGATGTTTCGATTCCGTTGGGAACTTTTACCTGCGTCACAGGTGTTTCGGGTTCGGGAAAATCGTCGCTTATCAACAGTATTCTTTATAACGAGCTTGCAAAAAAGCTTAACCGCGCTCACACGATTCCGGGCAAACACACAAGAATCGAGGGTGTAGATCAGCTTGACAAAGTCATCAACATCGACCAGTCGCCGATAGGCAGAACTCCGCGCTCAAATCCTGCCACCTATACAGGTCTTTTTACCGATATCCGTGCTCTGTATGCCACCACTACCGATTCGAAGATCCGAGGCTATAAGCAGGACAGGTTTTCGTTTAACCTCAAGGGCGGTCGGTGTGAGGCGTGCCAGGGTGACGGACTTCTGAAAATAGAGATGCATTTTCTTCCCGATGTTTATATCACCTGCGATGTCTGCAAGGGCAAGCGCTATAACCGCGAAACGCTGGAGGTAAAATATAAGGGAAAGAGTATTTTTGATGTGCTTGACATGACGGTCGATGAGGGATTGAAATTTTTCGAAAATCTCCCGAGTCTGCGCCGCAAGCTTGCCACTCTTTCGGAGGTGGGACTCGGCTATATCAAGATAGGTCAGGCATCCACCACCCTTTCGGGCGGTGAGGCGCAGCGCGTCAAGCTTGCCACAGAGCTTTCAAAGCGCGCCACGGGAAAAACGGTTTATATCCTTGATGAGCCGACCACAGGTCTTCATACCGCTGATGTCGAAAAGCTTGTGGAGGTGCTCCAGAAGCTTGTGGATACAGGCAACACCGTCATTGTCATCGAGCATAATCTTGATATGATAAAATGTGCCGATTATATTATCGACCTTGGCCCCGAAGGGGGAGATGAGGGTGGAACGCTTGTCACCTGCGGAACTCCCGAGGAGGTTGCAAAGTGCGAAAGGTCTTATACGGGACACTACTTGAAAGGCAAGCTTTCATAAAAGGCAAGCTTTTATAACGCAAAAAATCCCCCGATATGGGGGATTTTTCGTTATGATTCAAGCTGCTTTGAAAGGAATGCCGCCGCGGTCTGGATGAGCTTGATTTCTGTTTCATCGGGAGTGTGCTCTCGGTCTTCGGGGAGAAGGCTTATGACAGAGCCGATGATGTCGCCCTCCGAAAGGATGGGCATACAAACCGAAATGAAGATGCGCTCGTTGCCGTCAATGACAGATCTTTTGTTGTCTGTACTTGCAGTGTAAAGAGAACGCGATTCCATAATCTCTTCGATCTCATGGGCGATCTTTTTTTCGGCTGCATCCTTTTTGGATACGCCTGCATACGCCACTACCGTGTCGCGGTCGGTGATGATAATTGGGATGTCGCTTGTCTTGTAAAGTGTTTCGGCATATTGCGATGCAAAGCTTAAAAGCTCGCCGATGGGCGAATATTTTTTGAAGATAACCTCTCCGTCACGGTCGGTGAATATTTCAAGCGGGTCGCCCTCGCGAATTCTCATTGTTCTTCTTATTTCCTTTGGAATAACGACTCTTCCGAGATCGTCAATTCTCCTTACAATTCCTGTTGCTTTCATATATAAAAATCTCCTTTTTTCCTTTTGGGACGATGTTAGTATGTGTAAAAAAAGGAGATTTATACTGTATGATTTTTAACGCCTTAAAAAACAGATAAAAATCCTGCCGAATGCAGTGGGCTACAGCGGAGATTACTCCGCTGTTATTTTTTACAGACAACAAAAATTGACATTCACATATTTTATGATATAATATTAACGAAAATACTCTGTTTTTCGGCTATCAATATCAAAAAGCATAAGGAGGCAGCAATATGAGGTTTTGTATTCCTATCCCATGTTTTTTCAAAGGTGATTTTTCCGATGCCATAAGAAAAGTAAGCGAGCTTGGCTTTGATGCGGTTGAGACCTATGATTGGAGATCGCTTGATTTTGACTCTGTAAAAAAAACGCTTTGCGAAACGGGTATTGAGCTTGTCAGTATGTGTACCACTGATTTTTGCCTGACCGACCCTGCAAACCGTGAAAAATGGCTGTGTGGGCTTTCCGAGAGCTGTGAGGCGGCAAAGGCTTTGGGAGTAAAGCATCTGATAACGCAGGTCGGAAACGACACAGGAGCTCCAAGAGAGCTTCAGCACGCCTCCATCGTCGAAGGGCTGAAAAAAGGTGCCCCCATCCTTGAGGCTGCCGGAGTTACACTTATGATCGAGCCTTTGAATACCATATACGATCACAAAGGCTATTATCTTTGGTCGGCGGTTGAGGGGTTTGAAATAATCCGTGAGGTGGCAAGCCCTGATGTGAAGCTTGTATATGATATCTATCACCAACAGGTCATGGAGGGAAACATCATCCGCAATATAACCGAAAATCTTGATTGCATTGCCCATCTGCACGCCGCGGGACACCCCGGAAGACATGAACTGCAATTTGGTGAAAATGATTATAAGGTGATATGGCAAGCCTGCGATAAGGCAGGATACACCGGCTGCTGCGGCCTTGAATATTCGCCTCTTTTAGAGCCTGTCGAAAGCCTTGAGGAGTTTATCAGAATATATAAGGACAATGAATAATGACCGAAAAGTCCTTTTTGGCAAATGTTGCGAAAAAAGCCTTTTTGTCAGTTATAAAGTGTGACAAAAAACGACCGGAGGACAAGATATGTCATTCTTGAAGTATAAAACACGAGCAGGCTCCTCTCCCGAAAGAAAGCCGAGGGTATATTTCTGCTGTCACCCCGACGATCACGGAGTATATTTTGATGAGATAACAGATGAACTGCTCGGGAAGACCGATTGCGCTATTTTTTATCCCGAAGAGCCTGATGCGGTGAGGGATGAGGATTATTTTTTCGAGCTTTCGCAGATGCAGCTTTTTGTAATGCCTGTGACAACGCGCTTGCTTACGACAAAAAATCCTGCCCTTGACACCGATTTTGCCTATGCCATGGAAAAGCATATTCCCGTTCTTCCGCTGATGCAGGAGAGCGGACTTGACGAGCTTTTCAATGCAAAATGCGGGGATCTTCAGTATCTTGATAAGTACAAGCGCGACGATACCGCCATAAGCTATGATGAAAAGCTCGAAAAGTATCTTTCGTCGGTGCTCATCGGGGACGAGCTTGCCGAAAAGATAAGAGCAGCCTTTGACGCATATGTTTTCCTGAGCTACAGGAAGATCGACCGCAGAGAAGCAAACAGGCTGATGCGGCTGATACATAAAAACGATTTCTGTCGGGATATCGCCATCTGGTATGACGAATTTTTGACACCCGGCGAGGATTTTAATGACTCAATAAAACAGGCACTCGACAAAAGCGAGCTTTTTGTTCTTGCGGTAACCCCGAACCTTTTGAAAAAAGCTCTTGATCCGAACGGTGAGGAGACCGACAACTATATCGTAAAGAACGAATACCCCATGGCACTGCAGGCGAAAAAGCCTGTTTTTCCCGCCGAGCTTGTGCCTACCGACAAGAAGGAGCTTTCGCGCATCTTTGAGGGCATTCCCGAATGTTCTGATGCCAATGATGAGAAAGCTTTTTCGGCAGAGCTTTTTAACGCTGTCGAGAAAATTGCCAAAAAGGAAAACGACGGCTCGCCCGAGCATAATTATTTCATCGGCCTTGCCTATCTTTCGGGAATCGATGTGGAGGTTGACTTCGAAAAGGCGCTCTCTCTTATAACCTTTGCGGCAAATTCGGGACTTGTGGACGCCATGACAAAGCTTACCGAAATGTACCGCAGCGGCATCGGCGTCGAGCGGGCATATGAAAAGGCAATAGACTGGCAGGCAATCAAGTTAGACGCTCTTGATAAAGAGTACAGAAAAGCGCCCGACCCCGAAAAGCTGCACAGCTTTTTTTCAGAGATTTGCCTGTGCGGAGATTGGTGTAATGATATCGGAGTAATAGGACTGGCAAAAAGATTATATGAAAGAGCTCTGTGCCTGGTTGAAGCTGAAATAAGGTCAAAGCTTGAAGCAGGCTCAGTTGCTATATTGACAACGCAGGATTTGGTGTCAGGCTACAATAGACTTGGAGATTTATGCAAAGCAGAAGGAAATGTTTCGCAAGCAAAGGAATATTACGAAAAGTCGCTCGAAATATCGTCAGCGCTTGACTCCGAAACACCCATGCTTCCGACAAAATGGGAGAAGTGGTTAAATTACAGTAAGCTCGGAGATTTATGTTGGAGTGAGGATGATATTTCGGGAGCGGAGGAGTATTACGAAAAAGCACTTGAAATAGCCTTGGAGCTTGTTGATGAAACATCCGCCGTTGAAGAAAAACGAAATTTGTCGATAAGCTTTCAAAAGCTCGGCAACATATATATAACAGAGAGAAACATTCCTAAAGCTAAAGAGTATTACATAAGGTCGCATGAAATATCTTTAGCCCTTGCCGCTGAAACAGACACATTGGAAGCATATCGGGATTTGTCTGTAAGCTTTGAAAAGCTCGGTGACATATGTAAGGACGAGGGGGATATTGCGGGAGCAAGGCAATATTACGGAGATATGCTTGAAATAAGAGGTGCTTTTTACCGTGCGATTGAGGATGTTGAAAGCCTCGATTCTCTTGGAGTTGCGTATTACAAAATGTCTCTTGTTGACGAAAAAAATGCAGAGGTGTTCCTGAAAAAATCGATCGATATCTTTGAAGGCTTGCACAAGGCTTGTCCGAGTGTCAAGCGCTATGTCGAGATTCTTGATGCCATAAGATCACAAATCAACGGTGATTGATTATACATCCGCCATTCACACACATCTTTTCTTTATGTCAGACAGGCGGATGCCGAGTTTGCTACGCAAACTACGCTATGTTTTCATTATACAACAAAACAAGCCATTTTCTGAAATTGAAAATGGCTTGTTTTGTTTAAGGGGGTGTTATTCTTTATACTTATTGATGGTTTCCATGAGAAATTCAATAGCCTTATCTGTGCCGCATACGAAGCTTGAGGGGCGTTCATACTGGATGGGATTGCCGTCCCAGTCGCAGCATCTGCAACCGCATTCCTCAAGCATGAGAGAAGCTGCGGCATAATCCCATGGCTTGATTTCGCGTTCAAAGTAGCCGTTTATTTTTCCTGTTGCCACATATGCAATGGCAAGAGCCGAAGAGCACATCCTTCTGAGATCAAGACAGTTTTTGAACACTTCTTTTGCAATAGCAAAGCTCTGCTCGGTATACTGTTTTTTTGTGGAGCCTGCGCCAAATTCAATAATGCACGAGGAAAGATCACGATCGGAAGCTTTTCCGAACTTTTTCCCGTTCAGCGTCACACCTTCTCCGCGTTTGGATATGAAAATATCTTTGTTGAAGGGATTGTAAATTACGCCAAAATCCACTTTTTTGCCGTCAAAGTATGCCAGTGAAACAGAACTGAGGTTGTAGTCGTAAACGAGGTTTGTTGTGCCGTCGATGGGATCGAGTATCCATCGTCTTTCGGAAATCTCGCCCTCTTCTTCTTCGCTCATAAATCCGATGTCGGGAGTGAGCGAAGCCAGTTCTTTTTTCAGAAAGGAGCTTATTTTAAGATCAACTGCGGTTACATAATCTGCCGCGCCTTTCATGCTGACGTCAGCTGCAAGTTTTTCATCAAAAACAAATTCTCCTGCTTGCTTGACAAGCTCGATTATTGCTGTATGATCCATTGTTTTTCTCCTATATGGTTTTAATAACGCTGCCTCGAGCCTCAAGGAGGAATTCATCACGTTCTTCTTTGCTTCTGAAAACGAAAATTCGTCCGAGCTTTGGCGAAGGTGCTTCGTCATGGAATTCGCCTTCAAATCTTTCGGTCGTCGCTTCGGAGATGTCGAGCATAAAGTCGTGGATTCCTCTGCGCGAGCCCTTTTCTACAACAGTATCGCCAAAGCTGTCTGTAAACATACGCTTTGTGTCAAAAATTCCGAAAATTGTTCCGTTTTCACGCAGGGTGTAATCTCCGACAAAATGAGAATTTTTCATTTTATCTTCGACGAGTTTGTGTTGTTCCTTGTCATAGTGCTTTATGCTGAAGTTGTTTCCGTCCAAGTGAAGCTGAGTGAATTTTTCCGGGGTGAACTCCTGGGTTATATTGATTGTACCGGTTCTTATGTAATCCTCATTTTCATTATTCAAATGAACATGATACCACAGACCGGAAAGATCAAACACTTTGTTTTTTTCTTTCCATTCATCAAAATCTTTGCTGCCCGACTGAATGGGAGTAACTCTTGACCATCCGATACATTTTGAAAAATTGTATGTGTTGAAGAATTGACCAAGAATTTTTCCGATGGTAAATTCTGATGTGATTCTTCTCGGGTGAAGGATCTTTTTGCTGAATTCGATCTGTTTTTTCTGGTCATCAGACAAAAGCGAAGCGTCCTTGTCGAGGTTTTTTACAAGCTCGTCGCACATAATAACGATCATCGGCTTTTCTTTTGAGGACGCATAATTATATTCGCGCTCTGTCCAGGATATGCCGTTTTGATCGCATGAGCCGTAATACTCACCCATCAACATAACGAAGAAGTCGGAATCGTCAATGAGTTCTGCAATTCCGGAGAATTCGTCTCCGGTAGAAATTGTGAAATGCTCCATTCCGATCGGCATGATGCGAAAATCGAGCAAATGGTTTATTACTTCACTTCGCTCATCGCGCAGACTTTCAAAAGCTGAAGAAATAAAGGCGGTATATACTTTTTTGACCATTTTTTGTTCCTTATCAATTGAGATAAATATGAAGAATATTTAGCTCCTCGTTTGTCCGATGCAAAATACTGCTCGGTTTCTTTTTAAGATCGGAATTTGCTATGATATCAAAGAAGCCTTGCTTTTCAATAAGGCGGTCTTTGAAAAGACGCAGCATTTCGGGGGAGGAGAGCTTGAACGAAACGCTCTTTGCTCCTGCGTTCAGCTTTGCCGTCAAAAGCTTATTTACCTGCTTTGCATCATATTCTTTGAAGAAAAGCTTGCTTCTGACAAAATAGTTGCAGGAGGTGGCGGTGCATTCGGGATAAAGCTGAGCATCGCTGATATTTCTAGATCTGAGAAGCTCTTGCATTGTGATACAGAAATAATCATATGTCATGTCTTTTCCGCCGTCTTTTCGGGAGTCTGTGTTGCTCCTGTCATCCCAGGTGACATCCACATAATAGTAGTTGCCCTCAAGCTTGACGATATTCCATGCGTGCCACTCGCCGTCGTTGCACTGTCCTTTTACAAATGCACATTCGATGCCAAGGCGGTTCATAAGATATTGGAAAGCCTTTGCATAGCCTGCGCAGACAGCTTTCTTTTCGACAAAAACGCCAAAGATAGAGCGGAGATTGTCAGGTTTCTTGTCGCTGTGGACATCTTGCTCCTGTTCTTCAAGTCCCAATGAGTCATAGTCGATAAGATCAACTATGTTCTCATGCGCAAGAAGTGCAACAGTGTAGTCGCTCATCGAAACATTTATGCCCTTGAAGAAGGGTTTGACTGCCGATTCGATCTGTTTTTTCCTGCGGGAGACCTCGGATTTTGTCATGATATAGTTCAAAATGACATTTGTGACTGTGCCGTAGCTGTCATAATGGGTCTGCGCGTAGGTGCGTGCTGTCCAGAAAATGTCGGGATTGTCTCTGATGACGATTTCCACAAGCTCGCCGATTCTCTCCTTGCTGACCGATCTTACGGGAGGACCCATTTCTGTTTTGAGCTCCATGATTGCCTGATAGATCTGATCATAGACCTCTTTTTCGTCAGCCGACAGACGGTTGTACCAGAATCTTGGTATGTTGTCGGGAGTACGCTCGGCGATTATCATATCCGGATCTTCCGGTTCGGGCTCGGGAATCTCGGGCTCTTCGGGAGCCTCGGGGTCGCGGAGCTTGGTTCTCTTCTGTTTAAGCTCGCTTCCGCAAAGCAGAGCAAAGCTGTCTGTTGTGTTTTCGGCCGAAAGCAGCTTTTTCAGCTCGTCAAGTCCCGGACTTTGTGCATAGAGCTCTGAAAGAGCATCTGCCTCATTGGTATAATTGAGCGCGTAAAGCACCTGCATTTCAACATAGTTGGGATGAGCCTTGAAGATATCCGAGCCGTCGTTTACGATATTCTTTTCCTGCCACAGCTCTGTGATAAGTCTTGCGATGACTCCTGCTGCCGACACTGCGGGCAAACCGAACTCGACATAAACAGAGTTTGTCGCGTGATTGCAATAGCCGATGGGAAGCTCAGGTCCTGTTTTGTTGAATCTTGAAATAAGATCCTTTGTGGAAACAAAATCAATGCTGATATCCTTGGGGAAGCTATTGGGAACCTCAGTGCTTTCAAGGATGCTGTCACGCACAGAATCAAAGAGTTTTTCAAGCCCCTCAAAGGTATTGACAGAGCTTTCGATGCAGCTGTGACAAATGACTCTTCCATCCTCAAGAAGCTGTCCCTCATTGTGCTTTATTGCTTTGTGGCAGAAGAAGCAGGTGTTTGCATCCTTCTTTCTGACAAGCTCAGACCTTTCGATCTCATGTCTGAACTGCCTGAGAAGTACCTCCAGCTGTGTGATATCAAATATGTCGGGACACTCGGAATAACCAAAGTTGAGATAGTTGAAATCCTTGCCTGCGGGAGAGGTTGCCCATGCGAGAAAATCTGCAACAACATGAAGAAGATTTGTTACAACGATGCCCTCGCCGTCGATAAGAGTTTCGATAACTCCGTTGCTCGGCTCGGTATCCTCGATGATGGCAAATCTGATGCGTTTTGATTTTTCGGAGGCGTTCTGCTCTTCGCGAGCGGGTTCCTTGGGTGTTTCTGTCTGTGATTCGTCCTGATCGGCATCTGCAGCAACACCGGAGGCTTCGTCGGAAATGTCAGCTTCTTCGGACGGGATTTCGGGTTGAATTGTGTCGGAGGCCTTTGATTCCTCGGTCTCTTTAGCCTTTGCAGCTTCTTTTTCTTCCGCTGAAGCGCTTTCTTCAAGGATGATTGTGGGATAGAGATCGCGGATTGCCGAATGCTCCGAGAAGAACTCTTCTTCGTTTACATCATCAAAGAGGGGACACACCGAAATACATCTGTACTGATGAGGGAACAGAGTCTTCATCATCTCGTTGAGTATGACAGAAAGGGTGTATGTAAGCTTGGGATTACTGTCAGCCTTCATATCAAGCGTGACAACAAGCATTTTTGATTTGATGTTTCTTCTGAGCTTTTCAAGAAGCTCGGGATTTGAACGCAGATTGATGTATTTTGCAAAATTGGTTTTTGCAAGGTCTACATTCTGAACCGCTTTTTCGATGGAATAATAACCGACGGTATCAACGGTTATATCTGCATTAACAAGCTCAAAGCCGACATGGTAAACAATGCTGTCCTTTGCTCTGAAATCAGGGCCGAAGGTTCTCAGGGTGACGGGGTTTTTGACGTTATATATTCTTGTCTGGATATAATCCATGGGAATATTAACGCTTGGACCTGTGTCATCAAGGAACAGTGTTCCGTTTTTGATCGAGATGTCCTTGATGGTATAAGGACGGTTGTTTCTTGTAATGATCTGACCGGGAATGAAATGCTGTGTGATCTTATTCCTGAAGATCGAAAGATATTCAACGCTTTGAGTGTTGACATATTCGAGTCTGACGGTTTTTGTGGATTCAAGAAGCTTCTTGAAAAGACCGTTGGAATCCTCGAAGCGTACATATGTTACTGTTTCAAGGCGGGAATTGAGGAACTTTCTGAGGTTATAGCGGGGCTGATAATCCTCGATGGGACCGAAGGCTGTTTCGTAGCAAAGGCGCACACATTTGTCAAGATCCTCACGGCTTTCGCTGAAGCAGTCTTTTTCTTCGCATTTGAGCTTGTCGCCGAGCAATTCGTAGGCGCGCTTGAGGAAAACGCCCTTTTCCATTCCGTTCACAGCGTCACAAAGAAGAATGATGACGCCTGCTTTGCTGGGATCGGCGTGTTCGCACATGGTCTCACCGATAAGCTCGAAACGGGAAACGTAATTCTGAGCGCGCGCGGTGAAATAGTCTCTCAGAAGATACGGCTTGCTGATAACGTGCAGAACCGAAGAGCTTCTTCCCGAATATCTGGAATAATTGTAGATGGCGTTCGGCAAATCGAAAGCGTCATCCGAAACGATGACATATCCTGTATTTCCGTCGGAAATGTCACAGCTGTTCATGCAAAGTCCGGGGATCTCGTTCAACTGGCTGTTGTATACCGCTGTCTCTGAAATCAGGTTTATGTTTGAAACTCCGTCATCGCTGGCATCCTTTGAAAGCTGGACTTCGAGAGCCACCTGATTGGCGCCGTTATCGACATAAAGTGCCGAGGATATTCCCGTGTGCCAGACAAAAACATCATTTTTGGAGGACAGACCGAAGGAATTGAAGGTTTCAAGAGGTTCGTCACCAAGGTTGAAAAACTGTCTGATGCTGTTGTCGATGGCGTGAATGTGACCGTTTGAAAGAAAACGGTATCTTACTCTTTTTGCGGTTTTTGAATTGAATTCGGGATCGTTCACTTGTGATTTGTTGCAAAGAGAGGAGTATCTTTCCAGCTTTTTTGCAATTATCAGGCAGTAATAATTGTTTGCGGAGAGCACCTTGTCGGTGTTGGGAATAAATACATCCACAAGCTCGTTGAAGAAGCTCTTTCCGTAGACAAACAGATCCTTTTCGAGGAATTGCGCAGGAGTCAGCATGAGTATATCAGGCTTTTCTCCTTTGTACATATCGTCAAAGGTGCTGATCCTCCACAGCGCCTGATTTGTTTTTGTGATATGGAGGAAGCCTTCTTTGAGGTATTCAGAGGCTTTTTTGATCTCCTTTTCGTCTTCGCAGATGAAAAGGACACGTGTTCCGAATGAGAGCTTCACAAAAAGATAATGAATAATGTATTCACCAAGCGATGAATAGAGGGAGGAGTCGAAAAGAATGTGCTTGTCGTCAAGCATTGACTCGATTCCCTGCATATAAGCGTTGTTGATGATCTTTTTGTTGGCTCTGATGGCTTTTGCCATGTTCTGAACCGCCTGCTTTTTCTCGTTGAGATTATATGAGCTTTTTGAGGCGGAGGAGTCGGTGTTGAAGGTTTTGATGCGATAGCTTTGACCATATTTGTCAAGAAGCTGCTTGCGGTGGCTGTCGACATCCTGCTTTTCTTCTTCATAAACACCCTTGGCAAACGAAAGAGCGGGATCCTTCGCTTCGTCGGGCTTTTTATATTCTCCGTCAATAAAGCGGAGTATCTCAAAAAGCAGGATCAAAGAGATCATGGGGTAGAGATAAGTGTTGCTGACAAGCCACTGGGCAACCGAGTAGAAGCCGGGAAATTTTGTAAATGAGAAAAATACAGGGAGAAGCATGGCAAGGCATATGATAAGATATACCACAGCCAGAAGAAACAGAAAATATTTCAGTTCATTTGCCCATCTGAAGGTAGAGGTCTTGACATATCTGAAGTTTTCCTGCTTGTTATAAAACAGACCGATGAACTTGAACCACAGCTCCTTAACAAGCTCACCGAGAGTGACAGCTTTGTCTTCCTCGTATACTTTTTCGGAGGTGACGGTATCTGTTATTTCTTCGGTGTCGGGATTCTCGGCGATATAATCGGAGGAGATGACCTTGACATTTTTGTTTTTTGATACATTCTTAAAAACCAGAACCGAATCACGGCGAAGCAGCTTCAAACGCTTTAAGAAAGAATCGCGGTTCTTTTTTTCTCCTGCGTTTTGAGGGGGAGAGGTAATCTTTTTTCTTTTTTTGTCGGAGGTATCCTCAGAAGAGTTCTTGCTGTTTTTGAAAAATGTCGAATCAAGAAACGCCCGTAAGATCTTTTTTGCCACCAGGAAGATATATGCGATTATGAGGTTGGAGAGAATAATTACAGCAACACTCACGGTATATACCGCTCTTGCGGGAATCAAACCTATAAGCCACGATAAGAGACCGAGCTTCAGCAGCCAGTCGAGCAGATTTTTCAACAGGGGGGCGAAGCACAAAAGAAGCAGTCCGAGGAAAATTGTTTCGAGCACAAAGCAGATGTTTCTCCATCTGCGGCTTTTTGTGTAGCCCACAGATGCCAGAGAGAAAGAAAACTTGTGCGGAAAAAAGGGAAGACACAAAAGGGCGAGAATAACAATGATCGCAAGTATTTTAAGCGGCAACAGGATCATACATTTTCCTCCTTCCCATTGTTGTCGGATGTGTTAAGGTCAAGTACAGAATAGATTTTCTGGTTGTCCTTGTCGTAATAGGATTTTTCGCCGTACAGCGAGAGTCCCGATTCATCAAAGTTGTTTTTGCTTTCATCGTCGAGATCGTTTTCGCTGAAGTCGAGCTTCAGGGTTGTGATAAAGCGTTTGACTCTTCGTTCAAGATGGTCGAGTCTTACGATGTGATTGTTTTTCATCATGAGCTTTCTGCTGTTTCTGTCGTTGCGCTTTGAGATTTCTCTTCTCAGCAGATAGTGGCTTTCGGCGTCAACAATTACATCTCGGTAGTATTCATAAAGCGCTTCAATGCTTTCTCTGCGTTCCTTTTCACTCTGTTCCTTGTATGTTTCAAGTTCGCTTATAAGCGTTCTCTTCTTTCTCATTATAAGGCTTGAATAGAAGCTGACGGCGCCGCCGTAGAGAACTGCAAAGCCTGCGGTGAAAAGAACATACATGATCTTGTGGAGCAGATTCTCATTGGCAGATGCGCCCTGAATGAAAAGAAAAGGCAAAATCGAAATGAGAACTGCGATTCCGGCACCGATCTGCGCCAGCAGATATATCTTACCTTTTTTTGCGGTGTCTACATATTTAATAATAAGATTCTTTGTTTCGAGCAAAATGTTTTCGTTTGAAGAAAGCTTGTGCTCGGCTTCGGTGACCTTGTTTATAAGCTCTGTATATTCGCGGTCGAAGTCCTCCTCCACCATGACCATTTCGGCGCGGGTATCGGAGGTGCTGGAAACTGCAGGGTTCTGACCTTTCGCATTGTCGGTCAGGTTTTGTTTTTGGCGGCAGGCTTCTGCCACATTGACAAAATCGTCATCGGTCTGCTTATCGCGCCAGTTCCAGAAGCCCTTGAGACAATCTTTTATGACAGAGTCGTTCTGGCTCTTGATGATCTCGGGGTCGTAATTGTTGAAAATGTCTGCGGCGATGTCGCCGAATCTTTTGTCTGTTTTGGTTGGCTTGAAGATCGGAAGAACATCTTCTGATCTGAGTCGCTTTTCGCTGCTGTCGGGTTTCAACAGCTCGTCGATGTTTTTTGCAGGGGATTCGGCATGAGCTGTTTTTTTGCGTTCTTCATAGATGCATTTCTTGGCGTTGTACAGCTCTATTACCGGTTCAAGCTCTATTGTGATGTTTTCTTCTTTGGAAAAATATGTATATTTTCTCAGTGCTTCCAGGAGCACCTTTTTGATTTCGTCTTTGGAATAATTCTTAATGTTGTTTAAGACAGTCTGTTCCTGCACACAGGTGAAAATGTTTGCAAGAACATTAAAATATCCCTCAAGCAGGCTTTGCTCATTTTCAGTAACTATATCAAATGCGAAAGCCGAGATGCTGAAGCTGTTAACAATATGACTGCTGATGTCAAACTCTCTGACAGAGGAGTGCTCTCCGTTTTTGTTCCAGTTGTTTATCAATTCTGTTACAGCGGCAAGGGCAATATCGATCACATGGACATTTTTGGCTGATGCTTTTATTGCCTTATCGGTCTCGCTGAAGATCGAGCTGAAATCAAGGCTGTCAAGCTTTGTTTTGTTCCACAAAATATCATCAGCTTTGCTGTCTTCTGTCCATGAAAATATATCAAGTATGTTTTTTTCGGTTTTTGAACGTTTTTTTCCGTTAGACTGCGTTGTAATGTCGTCGCCTATGAGGTCTCCGTCATCGGAGCGCGCGACAGAACGGTTCTTTTTTTCGGCTTCGAGGATGCGTTTTCTTTCGTTTTCTTCGGCCTCCTCGGGATTTGCGGCGGAATATTCGATCTCGGTTTTTGAATATTTGAATGAATCAACAAAGAAGATCGCCGCCTGATTAGGTCTAAGGTCGTGATTTGCCTTAAGGGGATCGATAAGGAAAGCGGAAAGGTATTTTGTGAGCAACACCTTGTAAATTGCGGAAACTTCCTTTTCCTGACTGCGGTATAATCCGTACAGGTCGACAAGAACCAAGAGATTATAGTTCCTGTCGACTGTATCGGCGTTGTCAATGAGTTCACGCTCGATGATGGCGGGATAATTCGCAATATTGCAGAATTTATCCTCATCGAACCATATCAAGCTGCTTTGATCAAAAGGAGCTTTGAACAGAATATTAAGTTGTGTTTTTTTGGCTTCAACAGAAGTGTTTATGACTATTGTTCTCATTCTGTAAAAACTCCTTTGATCGTGTGATTATTTTAATGGATTAGCCGAAATATTTGTTGAACAAAGCGGAAGCCCAGACAAAGCGTTTGTCTTTCTGAACAGCTTCACTTGCTTCGAAATCAAATACCTTTGCACCGTTGTCGGTAATGGGGTCTTCATCAAGATCCTCGGTGCTTCTACCGAAGTTGTTTTTCTTGGGTTCTTCCTTCGCTTCGGCCTTCATCTGCTTTGAAAGGGTTGCGACATATTCTTCCATAAACTTGTTGGCAATATGTGTGTAAACATCCTGATAACATCTGTAGGCTTCGTTTCCTGTATCTTTGTGCGCGATAGCATCGGCATTGTAAGGAGCGGCAGCGTATCTGTGGATGATATTGCAAAGAGTTTCGATGAGCAATTCTCCGTAATCCTTGTCGTGCTCGGTTTCCTCACTTGTATGTACATTATATGCGAATTCGATGAGGTTCATAGGATCCTTTTTCTTGGGAGCGGCCTTTGCTTTTCCGTTCTTTGCGCTGTCGATTTCAATGTTTCTGAGGATGTTTCTCTTGAACTGATTGAGGATGGCAGCGTAATTTGTGATGCCTGTCTTGTATTCGCCGACATTCTCGCTGTATTTCGAAAGCTTTTCGATTTCGATGCCGATTCTTGCATCAAACTGAGACGAGTAGCTTTCAATGAGGCTTTCCTGATCGGCAAACCAGTTCATGACCCTGTTCAGCTTGAAATAGGGGATGGTCTTGCCCTTGTGAATGAGGATCTTATAATCCTGATCGCGGTTCGGGTCGCCGAATACGATTCTGGCATCAGAACCGTCGATGTCATATCCGATCTTTCCGTAGGTGATGGCAAAGAGGAATGCCTTTGCAAGGTCAAGACGGCGTTCTTCTTCCTTCTTGACATTGATGTACGGCATAACTCCGTGCTTGTGCCAACGCTTATCAAGGTGGGGAGACATCGAATAGCACTGAAGAGCTTCCATTTCTGCGATTCTCTTTGAATAATGCTCGAAGTATACACCGCCGTTGATTTCATCAAAGGGCTTGATCTGATAAGGCTGGAGACAGTGAACTGTTGAGTAGCAGAGAACTGTGTAGGGATCTACATTTTCACTGTTGACACAGTTGAGATTTACTGTCTGGCGCTGAGTATCCTTGGGAAGCATGGACGACATCTTGTCAAAGAAGGAGAATACGGAATCACCCGTAAGTTCTTCAACACGATCCTTGTTGACGGGATTGAACGAAAGATATCTGTAGAAGTTTGATACAGGCGGTTTTTTGTAATAAACATCGCCGTTTTCGTCCTCTACATCAAACATTCCGCTGTAATTGTCCGCGATATCGTATGAAAGGAAGGGCGCTGCCATCTGAACAAGGGTTTTGAACTTTCCGGAAATGAACTGGTCGAGTCTGTTTCTTGCCGCATCATCCTTGGAATAGGTTGCCTCGTCATCTTTGAATTCGGGAGAGGTAAGGGAGTATTCATAAAGAAGAGCCTGGAAAACATTCATGTTGATCTTGTCCTGGACTTCCTTATTTTCGTGGATGCTGTCTGAAACGATGCTTGAAACGGTGTTGAAGAGACCGTCGATGCCGGTTGCTTTCTGGTCAACACCGAGCTTCTTTGCGGAGCCGGTGGATCTTATGCGCATGGCCTCGAAAAGTGCTTTGCTGATACTGCTTGCGGTAGATCCTGTTTTGGTGTTGATAAGGGAACCGCAGTCTTCATACATTTCGCGCTTGATGCGAGAAGAGGCACAAACATAAACATTTCCTCTGGCAAGCTCATGCTTTTTCTCGGAGGTTGTAATGGCGCCCTGTGTCTTTGTGGCGAATTCGTCAAGCTTGTCAAAGAACAACTCATATTCTGTGATAAGCTTTTGAAGTCTTTCGCTCACCTTGACGAGAGAGAAGTACATAAGAGCATCGACAAACACATCGTTTGCTTCGTTGAGCTTTCTGTCAAGAGTGGAGAAATAGCTGCTGACTTCTTTGACGGTAGCTTTTTTGCCGAACCATCTGTTCATTCTGTTTTCGAGGATCTTCTTGTTGGAGATGCCTTCCTCGCTTTCGCTTGCTCTGAGGACTTTGCGCTGCTTTTCAACCACCATTGTCATGAGGTAAGCGTAAAAATCATCGGCATCATCGGCTGCGGTATCTACCGGACTGATGATTTCTTCTGCCTTTTCATCGATTGCCAGCTTGAATTTATAGAGGAGATAGCGTGCTGCTACGGGGTGAATGTAATCGCCGGTTTTGTCATCGACGAGAAGACCGTTGATGATGCCGATATCGCTTTTGTCGTAGAACTTCCACATCGAGCAATCTTCACAGAGAATTTTGTTAGAAAAGGCGATCGACTGGTCGATTGCAAAGTTGAGACCCTTTTCGCAGTAATCGTCGATGTTTTCGTCAATATCGGAGATGGCCCAGAAAATGTTGCTGTCATCGTCCTTGCCCGAGCTGTTGTTGATCTTGGAAAGGATGCTTGCCTTTGCGCCGCCGATATCGCCGATATGTTCATCCTTTGCTTTGTTTATTCTGTCGTCACCGGCAATTTCTGAAGCTGCAAGAGACTTGATCTTTTTCATGAGAGCGACAGAAGCATTTTCGCTGTTGCGAATAACAGAAGGTGCGAGGAATGAGAATTCATTCTTTGAAACACCTGTGGTCTTAACTCTCTTTTCGAAGGTGTTTATATAATGATTTGCTCTTTCGCCGGGTTCGGGAACATATGCCGGAAGACCGGAAGACTGAGCCACCATGTCCTTTTCCTTGCGGTAATTTTTCCACTCGTCATCGATGGCATTCCATACCGAATCAAGGCTGTCCTTCAATGCACGGTATGCAAAATAATTGACTATGTCATCGTGGGGATATTTCATCGAAGCGGCACCCGCGCTTCCGTAAATTGCCGACGGAGCGAGAGTGTGGGCGTGCATTTCGTTGGATTCGTTGGACCATACTTCACCCGAAATGTCTGTGTACAGATGTGAATAAGCTATATTTGCCATAGCCTTGTAGTATTCGGGAAGACCGCCCAGAATCTTGGAAAGATAGTTGAGCTTGTCGATGAAGTAAAGGATGTCGTAGGGCTTTTCGCCGTATCTGCCTTCGGAATCCTTTTCAAAAAGCTTGCCTTCACAGTCTGTGCTGATCTCGATGTCGAGATCGAGCTTTCCGCCGTATGCCGCGGTTGTGTCGGGGCCGCAGATGAGGTTGAAGGCGTTGAGCTCTCTGATGACGGCATATGCGTTTGCATAAAGGTTGGGGAGCATTTGAGCGGTAACAACGTTCTTGTAAAGATCGGGGCAGGCAAAAAGTCCGTGAACAACGGCATCAACACCTCTGTCTCTGAAGAACTTTTTGACATAGAGGGCAACCTGAATGAATATACCCGAGCCTGTGCCGCCTGCGATGGAAGAGGCAATGAGAATTACAGGAGGCTTATCTTCGGCTGTGGTTGCTGTGGGGTCAAGCATGAGGGAATCTTCAAGAATGCGTTCAAGTTCGTTTTTAGAATCCTTCAAGAAATTTGCAAGGCAGAGTCTTGACTTGAGTCTGCACTGCGAAGCACCGCCGAAAAGAGTGGAGGCAAAGAAGTTGCCTTCGTTGGGAGTGTTGGGGCACCATTCTCCTACATCTCCGCCGACGGAATTGTAATAATCGCCGACAGTGCCGTCTCCGCTGAGGCAGATCTTATTAACACCGAGCTGAGAAAGATGGTTGAGCTCATCCTGGTCGGTATCTATGGCAATACATGCCACATCGCTTTCAAAGCCCTTTCCGCGCTCATCAATGAGTCTTTTGTAGAGCTCTGTGATGATTTTGCCTCCGCTTCCGCCGAGACCGATAAAGTAATTGTGTTTCATGTTTTGTCTCCTTTATTTATTCTCAAATTAAGAATTCAGATTTGATTGCCGTTTCTGCGGAAGAACACGATTGCAAGCTGCTTTTCCTGAACCTCGCAGATAAATTCGTTTTCAAGGTTGATGCTGATGCCTTCCTTGGGATCGAAGCGGGTTTGGCGACCGATGAGCCTGCCTTCTTCAAAGGTATCTCTGGTGTCAAAGGCAAGGATTCTGTCCAAATATGTTTGATTCAGTGCGCCTGTGTTGAAGACATAATCTTCGGGAGTGATATCGATAGTGGGTTTGCGCTCTATCGTCCAATGCGGATAGGTTCTTTCAAGACCAAAGGCGCGGGGGGCTATAAGATCTGCCGAATGTTCAAAAACACATACTCTTTTGCGCATACTCTTGAAAGGAAGCAGCACTTGATGGGGGAGAACATACGGACGCTTTTTTATTACATTTACATCAATAAGGTTCCAGTCCCCGACAGTGTTCTTTCTGAAGGTTGCCCTGTAGAGCTTTCCCTTTATAAATCTTATTCGAGTGATGCAGCAGAATGTGAAATAAGCAACGAAAGCTATCACACCGAGAACCACCCAGAATATGATGAGAACTAAGGGGTTGGTGTTGACATGCACTATTGCGCTTACCTGCTGATCGTTGAAGGAGAGAACTATTTCTGTATCTCCGTCTTTGACAAGAAACAGATTTGCCCATTCCCAAAGGCTTGGGGAAATGAATGTCCAGCCGTTGTAGCAGGGTCTGACAAACAGATATCCGGTTTCGTCACCGGCGTCAAGAACTTTCACATCAAGTCCGATGTGCTTTTTGTTTTTGTTGAGATAAACGTTGCAATCGAGAGCCTCAAGCTCAGCCTTTGACAAAACTCTTGTATCTCTTGAAATTTCAAATTCAACACCGTCGGTGTTTTTTGTAAGCTCCACATCAACGACGGTTATGCCATCTTTTCTGACTGAAACCGAATGCTTGGGAGCAAGCACCGAAACTTCTGCTTTGCAGGGTTCTGCCGCGATCTGCTCAATAGAGGCGGTTATCGTGTGTGTCTTTTTGACATCTATGCCTGTTATTGCCGTGTAAGGAACGGCGCCTGCTGCATTTTCGTCATATTGCGGGGTGAAAGACTTTCCGACGGGAAGATTTCCGTCATACACCGTTTCGATCTTGCCGGGAAGCTCGCCGTTATCGATCACAAGCCCGTTTGCAATTTCTGTGTCCCATTTTGCAAGAGGACCATAGTTTTCGCCGCCCGAATAATCTGCAAGAAGTGTGTAGACGATCTTCTTCTGATTCTTTTTGAGAGAGTCAAGGTTGAGATCTTCGGAAATCTCGGATTCTGCAGAGATCTTGTAGGCAGCTTTGCTTATGGCGATGGTGAATGCTTCCGATTGGATTGTACTGCCGTTCACGCTTACCGTGGCGTAGATTTTGTGTTCTTTTCCAAGAATGTTTGCGGGGGAGTCCGAGCCGAGGTTTGGAACGAAGCTTAATGAGCCGTCGCTTTCCTTTACGATCTCACCGGGAAGACCCGCGGTCTCGATCTTGAGTGTTTCATATATTTCCTTGTCGATCTCGGCAAGAGGACCGTAATTCTCGCCGCCCTCATAGTCGGCAAGGAGAGTAAAGGTCATTTTGTCCTTGTTACTCTTAAGAGTGTCAACAGAGAAGGTCTCAGGGAGTGAATTGTCAAGTTTTATCATGTATGAGGAGCTGCTGATAAATACCGTGATCTCTTCGGAGTCAAGAGTGGTATCTCCGACCTTGGCTGTGGCGGAAAGCTTGTGCTCCTTGTTGAGAATGTCCTCGGTCTTTAGTTTTTTGTCTTTTGGATCAAAAGAGGGGACAAAGCTTACCGAATCCTTTTCTTTTGTGAGCTTGCCGGGGAGTGTGGTGCTGTTCAGTTCAATGCTGAAGGTGCCCTTGTCGCACGCCGACTCGCTTATCGGAATAAACTTTCCGTCATTTTCGTAATCGGCAACGATTGTATAAGTGATGGCTTTTTTGTTTGACTCAAGCTCAATGATCGAAAGCTGTGTGCTCAAAAGGTCTTTTTCGGTCTCGATTTTGTATTGAGGCTTTATTACCTCAACAGTTCTTGTCAGAATCGATTGACCGTCAAAACAGACCGAAACCGAAAAGCTTTGGGGAAGTGAATTGAAATCCTGAGAAGCTTTTGGAGTATATATGATGCTTTTACCGCTTGTTTTCACTTCGGAGAGCTCCGAGCATTTTCCGCTGTTGAAGCCGTTTGCTCCCTCGATCTTTATTTCAAGGTCATCAAGAATTCCGCTGTAAAGGTTCGAAAAAGGAAATTCAATTCCGTTTTTGCCGTTTGCCCAGTCATTAAAAAGGGGCTTTGTGAGGGAAATCTTTGCGGAATCTCCCGTCAGCGCCGAGGTGTCGATTACGGGTCTTCCTTTTATCTTTCCCAGCGATTCTTTCTGAACGAAAGGCTGATAACCGTCAAGGGTGGCTTCAATCTTCAGCTCTTTCCCCTCATAGTCTTTTTGCATGGTTACGACATATGAGCCGTTTTCGGTGTCTGCGTTTGTGACGGCTTTACCGTTGATATACAGGGTGTACTCGGGATTGAGAACATCGGAGGACACCTTTGCGCCGAGCTTTCCGTTTTCTTCGATCTCAAAAAGTCCGCATTTGATGGCGAAAGAATCGCCTTCGTGGAGCTTATCCTTTATGTCCGAAAAGCTCAGAGGATCGGGATCGTCGCCCACATAGTATTCACATCCGAGCTTTACCGCAGGTTCCACAAGCACGACCACATTGCTCTTGTCGATGCCGTATGCCGAAAGATCGATGCTGTAATTTCCCTTGGGGAGGGGGGAGGCTGTGTCTTTGTTGGCTATAAGTGAAACGAAACCGTAGGGACGGTTTTCAGGAACTTTGTGCTCGACGGTGAGTATGTAATTCTTTGTTTCTTTAGGGGAGGGCTCCGGACAGTCGAGATTAAAACTTTTAACTTCGAAGGAAATGCCTTTCTGACTGCAGGTTACAGGGAGCGCGATATCTCCGAAAGGTGAGTTTTCCTTCTGGACAAGAAGCGAAATGTTGTGCGCTGGATATTCAAGATCAAAGGTAAGCGTTCCGTTGCTGACAGCAGTCTTTGCGGTGATGTCAGTGCGTCCCATGATGGTTGCAGAGATATCTTTAACTGAGCTGATGATTTCTTTGCTCGACTTGGCTTTGCTCACTGAGATTCCGTCAAGACCGCTTGCCGAAACGCTGTCTCCCATCATAAAAAAGATGGTTTCAAAGTCTGCACCATTGATGAATTCTTTTACTTTGCCGTCAGCCCAAAGCAGTTCGCTTGAAAAAGTCTTATCCTCTGTGTGGAAGGTGGTGTTTTGATCCAACTGACCATCTGCCATTACCACAAGGTAATATTTTGCATTGTTTTTGTAAGTTCTATATGCTTCTTCAAGTTTTTTATATCCGGTTTCGAGTTCATTGTCTGTTCCACCTTCGACCAGCAGCTGTTTGAGTTTTTCTATTTCGTTCTTCTTTTGTGTGCCAAGGTTAACTTTTCCGCTTTTGATGCCGGTTTTGTTTTTTTCTTGTTCTTCATCGTTCAGATATGTTACATAAAGAACATCTTCTTCACCCATCATGGCGATAAAAGCCTGCATTGCATAGCTTGAGTAAGCCCATCTGAAGTCTGCATCTGCATCATTTGAATTTTTTCCCAGTCCTGCCATACTTGCAGAGTCATCAAACACAATTGATACGATTCTCGGTATATGCTTCGGAGAGGCTGATTCGTCAGCGGATACCGAAACGAATGTGGCGGAGGTTATGAGTATTAGCAATGACAGCAATGTCAAAAATATCTTTTTCATATTAGCTCCTGAAATATGTAGTAGATGTGTATTGAATATAAAAATCCCTAATATACATTCTATCACTTGTGTCACATTTTGTCAATACTTGCGTTCATATTATTATATAAAAATATTATATAATTGCAAAAAATGTACCGCACCGAGCGGATTTGACTCGATGCGGCAGTGAAAAATATACATTTTTTGCCATTGTTTTGCAAAAATATTCATTTCGTGAACTTAAGAAGGTCTTCGCCTTGTGAAATGCCTGCCCAAAGCTTCATGTATGCCGAGATCAGTGTGCCATAGGGCAGGGGGGTGATGCCAAGATTGCCGAACAAGCTGGTGCTTTCATAGCTTGTGCCATCTTTGACTCCGCTGACAAAAACAGGGATTTTTTCGGAACGGGCTTTTTCACAGAAGCTTTCAAGGCGCGGATTTGCGGTACAAAGGGTGGCAGAGTGATACGGCTTTATAATGACCGCCTTTATGCCGCAAAGGGAATACGAAAAGCTGTCGGCAGGATGGCTTTCGATGAGAAGTATTCCCGGGTCGTTTGCATATTCCACAACGCCAAGCGATCTGCATTTCTTTTCGCAGATATTGCTTTTTGTGAAGTTTTTTCCGTCATATGCCGCAAAAGCAGTTCCATCTATGGAGTAAAGGTCGGAGCTTCCCTCCGAATGCTGAAGAAGGCTTGAGGCTTTGTGTATCGAGATAAAGCTATCCTTTTCGTTTTTGTAAGACACAAAAACTCCGTTTTCAACTTTGCCCTTGATAAATTCAAGGGCGGCGCGGAAATTATCAAAGCCGTTTGTCCGGGCATCCTCAAGAGGATATGCCGCCGACACAAATATCACGGGAACCGAGCATTTTCCGAAAGCGTTTTCGATGGCACAAGCTGCATATTGCAGAGTGTCTGTGCCGTGGGTGATGATGATGCCGTCATAGTTTTTGCCGAGAGCGACGGCAACCTCCTTTTGCAAAAGATTCAGTTCGTTTGCAGAAAGGTTTTCGCTGAGTATGGTAAAGGGAGAAGCGGTGTCAAATTCGATATCTTCCGCATCCTTGAACGGCTCAAGCAGAGTATAATTTGTGTTGTTGTCGGTGGAGAACCAGCCGTTTTTCATTCTGCTTCCGATGGTTCCGCCTGTGAATATGACCAGAATTTTCATTGAGCTTGTATATCCTTTCACTGAAAAAGGGTGGGTCGGGTTTACTTTGTTTTGAAATCGAACACGCAGCTTGTCTTGAAGGTGCTTCTCAAAGGACATTCGCGGCAAGTAAGCTCGATTTCTGTTGAATTGAGAAATGTCTCGATGACTCCGTCACAATAGCCTTTTATGAAAGAGCAGACCTTTCTCTTTTTTCTGTTATCGACTATAAATGCTTCATTTATGCATACAGAACCGTTTATGCAGTCGTTTTTCTCGTCAAGGTTGAGCTCATAAGAAAAACGACCCCAGCCTACCGCAGAATCAAATTTACACCATTTTTCGAACTTAAGCTTGATGTCTTCAAAGGTGTGTCCCGCATTCCATTGACTTTCGATTCTTTCGGCGAAATTCTTTCCGCTGTCATATCCGCTTTCAAAGAAGATTCTTTCGGCATCTGACTCTGAAAGCTTTTTCACTTCGTCAAAAATACCTCCGAGCATATTGATGAGGGTGTCGGTTCTGAAGCTTACGTTTCTCTGATGGTCTTCGGGATTTATCATTATTCCTCTGTCGGGATAATATTCAAAAACAGTGGTTTTTTTCGAATCCTGAACATCAGCTTCTTCGGCGCGGAGGATGTCTTTTGCGGAAGGCTTTTTGGGCAATCTTCCGGTGACCTCGTCCAATATTTTTTGATAATGCTTTTTCACATCATCTTCATAAGCAAGAATACGATGCTGTCTTCCGAGATAATACCGGTATTCGTCATTAAGCTCAAAATCCTCGATGAAAACAGGCATAAGAATCTTTTTCTTTTCGATGATGACATCCACTTCGTTGAGTACGTGTACCGAATTGTTGATGTTGCTTGATGCGAGAAGAAGAACGACCTGGCAGCCCGAGATGGCATCGACGATCTCCGAGGCGTAGGGCTTTCCGCCTGCCACATCACGCGGGGCAATATAACATTCGATTCCATGGCTTTCGAGAAAAGCGACGAGATCCTCCGCCACAGGTCTGTCGGCGGAAGTATAGCTGACAAATACTTGTTTCATATGTCCCTCCAAAAAATATTCTATGTGATTACTGTTTTCAAAATGCTTAACTGTCAATCCTTGAACGCTTCAAGAGCAGGGGTGGATTCAAGCTTTTCGATAAAGCTGTCAAAAGAGCTGTATGCGTATTCATGAATTGCCTGAAGACGGTTGAGACGCATTGCCATTCCGCCGGCAAGCTTCACATCGGAAAGATATACAAGAAGCCTGTCCTTATCAAGGTCTCTTGCATAGTTCAGCTCGTCCTTGCAGTTTTTGGAATCAAGATATTCCTGCGACATGAAAGCAATAAAGAAGCTGCTGTTTTCGATCTTTTCGGCAATGAATTCGTCCCACTCAGTGCCGGGGTCGATGCCCTCATCGTACCATACGCGGTAGCCGTCTTCCTGAAGTCTTTCAACGATCTTAAGCACTTTTTCGGAATTCCTGTGGGAATAGCTTATGAAGATGAAAGGGCTGCTTTCGTTGTAAGTGGAAACAGGGAAGTCGCCGTTTTGGTTTTCGTCACATTGTTTCGGTAAGGTTGACTTGGGCTTATTTGGATCCAAAAAGTACTTTACCGTGAGAAGAATTCTTTTGAAATGGTACTTGAGCTTGTTGCGGGGAGCGCGGTGGATCGTAGCTTTGTGCAGACGTTTCCGCAATTCAATACTGACGCTAAAAAGATCGGTGAACACCGACAATATGGGCTTTTCCTTGCTTTGCGCGATATCGAGTTCATTGAATATCTCCGCAGAGTGGTTAACCTTGCGGGAGGCGATCAGAAGAAAAAGCTTGCAGTTTGAAATTGCATCGACTATCTGAAGTGTTTTTGATTCTTCGCTTACAAGATCGCGTGAGGCAATATAGCAGGAAACGCCGCCGTTTTCAAGGGCTGAGGCAAGGTCTTCTGCCACTTTCCTGTCTTTTGGAAGATAACTGATATATACATCCTTCATGTTTTTCCTCCGTAGTATTGTCTGTTTTCCCGAAGGTCGACAGAATAAAATTTCTTGTTTTACAGTAAAAACGGAAAAATGTGACATTTTTCGCAAAGCAGCTCAAAAAAATTCAGTATACTACAGATATAATAGCATATTTTTATGATATTATCAACACCCTGCGAAAAAAAGTCTGTTTTTGTCGGCTTCCGCGACGATTCAGAGCAGCGTGATATAATCGCCCGGCGACATTCCCGTGACCTTTTTGAAGGCATAATAGAAGTTGGAGGTGTTGTTGTAGCCGCAAAGCTGAGCAATCTCAAGGCGTGTAAGATCGGTGGTGGTAAGATACAGCACCGCGCGCTCGATGCGCTTTACGGTGATGTAGTCCCAGGGGGCCATTCCGTTCAGCTTTTTGAAGAGACGGCAGAAATAGTTTTTGCTCATGTGCGCCTTTTCGGCGATATCTGTAAGGGTCAGATTTTCTGACAGGTGCGCGTCAATATATTTGAGGGATTTTTCGATGTGATGGAGAGACCTTGCGTTGTATGAAAAATCGGTTTCGGTAAGCTGCCCTTCGAAAGAACGGATCATCTCAATGAGGATGTTTACAAGATGGACCTTTAGCATGATCTCGTATTCCTGCTTTTTTTCGGCAAGCTCCTTTTCCATGAGATACATAAGCTCCCTTACGGCTTTGGAGGAGGGCTTTTCCATATCAAGCTTGTTGAAGGATTTCTTTTTTCGGTTGAGAAAGACCCGTATCAGCTCACCGCTTGAAATGCCGAAGTTTTCCGACCAGATGAATCTCGGCTCGAAATGTATGTTGAGAAATTCCGTGCGGCTGTCAAGCTTTTTTATCCAGTGTCTCTCATCAGTGCCGAACAGAAATATATCGCCGCCCTCAAAGCCAAATTCGCTCTCATCGGTGGCATAAATTCCGCCGCCCGACAGCACCATTGTGATCTCAAGGGCTGTGTGGTGATGCTCATAAAACATACCTCCGTCGGCGGGAAGAGCCGAGCGAAATACCCTCAAAAGATTTTCGGAATGAGAAAAGGTTGTATCGCAAAAGCCTGTGTTTTGATTTGCCAATATGATGTCCTCCTTTCAATGAGGATAATATTTTTGACATTTTTTATAAAATAAATGATGAAATATTCACAGTGTAGTGTTATTATATAGCTATAGGCGAAATTTGTCAAATAATATTTTTGAAGGAGTGTTTTTTGTTATGGCAAAAGTTGTTACAATGGGCGAGATCATGCTCCGCCTCTCAACACCGCGCTTTGAAAGATTCATGCAGGCAGACGAATTTGATGTTTGCTACGCCGGCGGCGAAGCAAATGTTGCGGTGTCTCTTGCAAACTACGGCCACGATGCCGAATATGTCACCATGGTTCCCGATAATCCCATCGGCGAGGCTTGTGTTGCGGCTCTGCGCAAGATGAATGTCAAGACCGACAACATCCCCCGCGGCGGTGAAAGACTTGGTGTTTATTACCTTGAAACAGGTGCCGCCATGCGTCCCTCCCAGGTAGTATACGACAGAGCACATTCTTCCATTTCCACAGCAAAGGCATCCGATTTTGATTTTGATAAGATCTTTGACGGCTGCGACTGGTTCCATTTCACAGGTATCACTCCCGCCATCTCTGATGAAGCGGCAGCTCTTACCGAAGAAGCTCTTAAGATCGCAAAGGCAAAGGGCGTAAAGGTTTCCTGCGACCTCAACTTCCGCAAGAAGCTCTGGTCGAGCGAAAAGGCTCAGAAGGTAATGACAGGGCTTATGAAGTATGTTGATGTCTGCATCGGCAACGAAGAGGATGCCGAAAAGGTTCTCGGCTTTAAGCCCGGCAAGACCGATGTCACAGCAGGTGAGCTTGAGCTTGCAGGCTACAAGAGTATTTTTGAGCAGATGGTTGAAAAGTTCAACTTTGAATATGTCATTTCGTCCCTGCGCGTTTCTCATTCGGCTTCCGACAACGGCTGGTCTGCTTGCATCTATTCGAGAGATACAAAGGAATTCTATCATTCCAGAGAATACCGCATTTGTCCCATTGTTGACAGAGTAGGCGGCGGCGACAGCTTTGCAGGCGGTGTTATCTGTGGGCTCCTTGACGGCAAGAGCTTCAAGGATGCTCTTGAATTCGGTGTTGCGGCATCAGCCCTCAAGCACACCATCCCCGGCGATTACAACATGGTCACCCGCAAGGAAGTTGACGCTCTCGTCGGCGGCGACGGCAGCGGAAGAGTCCAGAGATAAGAAATTACGAGGTTTTGAAAAATGGAAATTTTGAAAGAATTATCCAATATCGGTATTATTCCCGTCGTAAAGATCAACGACGCTGCAAAAGCAGTTCCCCTTGCAAAAGCTCTTGCAAAGGGAGGCCTTGCTGCTGCTGAGATCACCTTCAGAACAGATGCGGCAGAGCAGGCGATAAAGAATATCGCCTCCGAATGTCCCGAGGTTCTTGTGGGTGCCGGCACCGTGCTTACCATTGAGCAGGCACAGCGTGCTCTTAACGCCGGTGCAAAGTTTATCGTCAGCCCCGGCTTTAATCCCAAGGTGGTTCAGTGGTGTCTTGACAACGGTGTCACACCTTTGCCCGGTTGCACCACTCCCTCTGAGATCGAACAGGCGCTTGAGATGGGACTCAAGGTCGTAAAATTCTTCCCTGCTGAGCAGAGCGGAGGACTTGACAAGATAAAGGCAATGTCAGCTCCCTACGGCGGCATCAAGTTTATGCCCACAGGTGGAGTCAGCCTTGAAAATGTCAACAGCTATCTTGCCGCAAAGTGCATCATTGCCTGCGGCGGAAGTTTCATGGTCAAGGAAAGCTTTATCGACGGCGAAAACTGGGATGAGATCACAAAGCTTACCGAAAAGGCTGTCGAAACGATGCTCGGTCTTTCGATCGGTCACATCGGTATCAACCACGAAAACGCCGATGAAGCGAAGAAGACAGCCGATATGCTCTCCCTTCTCACAGGAAAGCCCATCGAGCGCGAAAGCGAAAAGGGAATGTTCGTTTCTTCGGAATTTGAAGTGATGAAGTCAAAAGGCCCCGGAAGATGCGGACATATTGCGGTACTCACAAACAGCGTTGACCGCGCAGTCTACCACCTTTCGAAGCGCGGCATAAAGTTCAACGAAGAGTCTGCCACCTTCAATGATGACAGCACAAGAAAGTTCATCTATCTTGCCGAAGAATTCGGCGGATTCGGTGTTCATCTGCTTCAGAAAAAATAAGTAAAACAATATCCCGCCGAACCAAAATCGGCGGGATAAATTTTTTATTCAACAACACAAAGTCCCCGGGATCTGAAATATTCATTGACTTCTTTCATCTTCTCGGCGGTGGGCATTCCAAAGGTCGGCAGGGTGTTTTCCATCTCCACCGCCTCGTATTTCGAGCCTGCAAAGCTGTGATAAGGCAGAACACGAAGCTTTGTCAGATTTTTAAGCGAACACAAAAGATCGGCTATTTTTTCGACTTCGCCGTCATTCATGCCAGGCACATAAGGATATCTGACTTCGATCTTTGCACTTCTCTCATCAAGGTAACGCAGGTTTTCAAGAATGATGCTGTTGTTCTGACCTGTGCATTTTTTATGAACATCTTCATCGATGGCTTTGATATCATAAAGAAAAATGTCGGTGTACGGCAAAACCATATCTATTGCCTGTCTGTTTACAAAGCTGCAGGTATCGATGGCAGTGGACACGCCGTTTTCTTTCATTTTTTTCAGAAGCTCTGCACAAAATTCGGGCTGCATCAGACATTCGCCACCCGAAAGAGTAATGCCGCCGCCCGAGCTTTCATAAAAGCTCTTGTCCTCAAGAAGTATCGGCACAAGCTCGTCTACATCCATCTTTCTGCCGTAAAGCTTCAAAGCCTCGCCAAGGCAGACTTCTTCGCATTTTCCGCAGGTGATGCATTTTGTTCTGTCAAAGAAATGCCCGTTTTCGTTCACAATATGCGCTCCTGCATCGCATACGGTGACACATTCACCGCAGCCGATGCATTTCTTTTCGATGTATGAAAGCTGAGGCGCAAAGGAAATGCTTTCGGGGTTATGGCACCATACGCATTTTAACGGACAACCTTTCAGAAAAAGGGTGGTTCTTATACCGTCGCCGTCATGGATGGCGAATTTTTTTATATCAATAACAGATGCGTTCATTTTTGTCTCCTGTTCAAAGGTTTTCGGCTTGTTTTATAAACTCGTTCTGTTCTTCAAAGGACAGCTCGTTGAAATACACATTCCATCCGCATCTGCGCACCTGAAGGTTGCGGTATTTTTCGGGCATTTTCTGTGCCAGACGCAAAATTTTCGGGTCAAAAGCGTTGATTTGGATGGCAAAGCCGCCCATTTTCATATATGCTTTGATGAGAGATGCTACGCTTTTTATGCCGTCTTCTCCCGAAAAAGCAGAACTGTGAAGCATAAGGTCAAGAACCGTGCCGTTTGGAATGTCGCTATAATCGACAGATGTGACCGATCTTATAAGAGATGTGACGCCGCCCTTGTCGGTGGCGGTGACGGCACACATATTTTTAGACATCGGCTCCCCAAAATGCCGTCCGTCGGCAGAGGCGAGCAGTTTTTTTCCGAAAGAGAAAGCCCAGTCTATCGAAAAAGCACCCAGTCTGAACGAACCGCCACGGCAGTTTGGAACACCGTTTATGGTATCGGCGCAGTATTTCAGAATATCGGCGGCAATTCGGTCGGGAAGAGCATCTGCGTTTCCGTATTTCGGGTAGTTTTCAAAGAATTCAAGTCTCAGCTTTTCGTTGTCTTTCCAGTCGTTTTTGAGAATTTCAAAAAGCTGAGAAAGTGAAAGTCTTTTTTCTTCAAAAACCGCTTTTTTGATGGCGGCAAGCTCACCTGCAACAGTTGCAATGCCAAAGACATTTATCGATGTGTTATTGTATTTTGCACCGCTGTCATAGGCATCGCGAACACCATTTTCGGTGATGCATCCGCATAGCAGGGGAGTGAAGAAAGGCGCCGAATCAACCTCGGGATAAAATCTTTCAAAATCATAGCAGACCTTTACCGTAATGTCAGACAAATACGCGATCTGCTGTTTGACAACCGAGTAGAATTCATCAAAGCTTTTGATGTCTTCTATCGGCTTTGTCTTTGCACCGACCTGCTTTTTGATATTGAGGTCAAATCCCTGCGAGAAAACATATTCGACGGCTTTGGGCAGTATGATTCGACCTGCGCAGGTGGCGGCAATCTCTTTTCCTGCACACAAAGGCTCGTAACAGCCGACAGGAACATAATCTTTCGCATCCTCTTTGCTTGCGCCAAGCTTTATGAGAGCAGGTATTACAACATCATCGTTCAAAAAGAGGATGCTGTTCCGTCCGCGACATATGCATCTGACGGCAAATTCAAGTATTCTGTCGGGAAGATCGTCGTGCAGACGAATCTGTATTTTCGGGTCGTTGATGTCAAGAGCATCATATTCCTCAAGCATTATCAGCGACAGCTCGTTTGATGCATCCTTGCCGTTTTCGTCAAGTCCGGAAAGGCAAAAGGGGGTGTTTGCCGTAAAACGCATGGTGTAATAGCGGTAAAAGCAGTGGGAGATAATATTGCGGATGTCCGCTTCGGAAAAGGTTCCTGTTTCAATATCGTTTTTGTAAAAAGGATAAAGCAGGCTGTCGAGAAGCCCGAGAGTGCGCGCGTTGTTTTCGGCGATAAGGGTTATTATCGAAAAAATCAGCATCTGAAGCTGAAGAGCCTCGTGAGTGTTGGCGGGGGAATTATTGCGGATGCTGACAAGAGAAGCATGAAGAAGAGCGGCGTTTTCGTTTTCGCCTTTGTGCTCTGCGGCAAGCGCGATATACCTGTCAATAAGCTTTTGCAAAGCCTTGTAGGAGATTACTATTGATTTAAGAACATAATGTTCACGGCTGCTGTCTTCATATTTTTCCATGTTTTTTTCGGCGTTTTTGATGATGCCGCCGATGCCGAGGTCAAAAAGAGTTTTGTAATCGGGACAGTTGTGACCGAAATCGGAATCACCTGTGAAAGCACAGCTTTCATAGCCCAGAAGCTGCAATTCGGCAGATTCGGGGCAGTGGGCTCTCATATTTGCCCACAGCATCTCATATCTTACCTTGCCGGTGATGTTCCTGTTTTCAACGCCGTAGACAAAAAGCTCGTCGCGGCAGAAGAAGATGCGGGCGTTTGAAAGGATATGGTCGATGACATAAGCTCTGCCGAGAGCGACCGAGGTGTTCTTGTACTTTTCAAACAATTCTCTGCACTCTTTTTCGAGCACATCAAGCGGTGTGCCGTCTGTCAGAAAAGCTTCTTTTTCGGTATGCGCTTTTTTCAAAGCCGCCTTGTCAAAGATTGGTGAGAGCATAGCCTTCCTCCTGCCTTTTTTTCAAGTATAACCCCAAGCGAAATGAAAATCAATAGACAAAACGAAGCTTTTGCACTTTTCAAACATAAATATTGACTTTTGACATCGCATCTGATAGAATGAAAAAAGGCGGTGAAAATATGAAAGAGCTGACATCCCGGGAATATATTCTCGGCAATATCCATTGTGTTATCAAAAGCTTTATGTCCGAAGGACTTTATGACAACACCCACAAAGGCAGACATTCCGAATGCCTTGTGCTGATAACCTCGGGAAATGCGGAGTATTGTTTTGACGGAAGAATTCTTGCGGTCGAAAAGGGGGATGTTATTTTTCTTCCGAAAAATTCACGCTATACCATCAAGGTTTTTGCTGATTATAAGTTTATCTACACCGATTTTGACATCTGCTCCGAGGATTCGGGTGCCCTTTGCGCCGCAGTTTACAAGCCCGACCGCCAAAAAAACAGGAGACCTTCCGCAGACTTTTGTTTTATTGGACAAAAGGGGGAAGAAAAAAGCTTACAAAATCCCGAGAGGTTCTTTATTCGATATATGAATTGATAATCGACACGGTTCTGTCCGAAAGCGAAAAGCAGCTTATTATCGAGCCTGCCCTTCAGCTTATTGTGCTTGAAAAAAACGATAAAAAGGTGACAGTTGAGCTTCTTGTCGATGCCTGCGGTATAAGCAGTGTGCATCTGAGACGGCTTTTTATGAAGCAATTTGGAATGCCGCCGATAAAATATATCTCCCATCAAAAGATCGAGCGTGCAAAGGAGCTTTTGAAATACGACAGTTCAAGCATCACAGATATTTCTGAGATGCTGGGTTTTTCGGGCATATATTATTTTTGCAAGTGCTTCAAAAGGGAAACCGGTCTTACCCCGGGTGAATACCGAAAGCTGTACAGCAAATGATTTCAGCCAAAAAACGCCTTTGTTTTCGGTTGACAGAGCGGTGAGAGTGTGATATAATAAATATAAATAACAGGTAATAACAGGAGATTAAATATGAAAATTTTACTTACAGGCGGCGCAGGCTTTATCGGCTCTCACACAGCCGTCGAGCTTTTGAATAAGGGCCATGAGGTGGTCATTGCCGACAATTTTTCCAACGCAAGTCCCGCCGTTGTCGAGCGCATCGAAAAGATCACCGGCAAGAGCGTTAAGGTCTACAACATAGACATTTGCGATTCTACTCTTTGCGACGGTATGTTCAACGCCGAAAAGTTCGATTCGGTCATCCATTTCGCAGGCTATAAGGCGGTGGGCGAATCGTGCCAGCTTCCCTTGATGTACTATCGCAACAATATTGATTCCACCCTTACCCTTGTGGAGACTATGCTGAAATATGGCGTCAACAACATCGTTTTCAGCTCGTCCGCCACAGTTTACGGAATTCCCGAAACAGTGCCGCTTGTTGAAGGTATGCCCACAGGCTGTACCAACCCCTACGGCTGGACAAAATACATGAATGAGCGCATCCTCACAGATGCCGCAAGTGCAAACCCCAAGCTTTCCGTGGTGCTTCTGCGCTATTTCAACCCCATCGGTGCTCATGAATCGGGACTTATCGGCGAAGCCCCCAACGGCATCCCCAACAACCTCATGCCCTATATTGCCCAGGTGGCTGTCGGCAAGCGCGAAAAGCTTTCGGTTTTCGGTGACGATTATCCCACCCATGACGGTACAGGAGTCCGTGATTATATCCATGTTGTTGATCTTGCCCGCGGTCATGTTGCCGCCATCGATTATGCGGCGAACAACAAGGGCACCGAGATCGTAAACCTCGGCACAGGCGTCGGATACAGCGTTCTTGATCTTGTGAAGTCATTTGAAAAGGTAAATGATATCAAGATTCCTTATGTCATCGCCGAAAGACGTGCGGGGGATGTGGCTGAAATGTATGCCGACCCCAAAAAGGCAAAAGAGCTGCTTGGCTGGCAGGCCGAAAAGACCATTGACGATATGTGCCGCGACACCTGGAACTGGCAGAAAAACAATCCCAACGGCTACGATGAATAAAAACGAAGAGGAACCCTGCGAGGGTTCCTCTTATGTTTTTGTCTTAATTGAACTCGCATCGTCTTATGATGTGATCCTGAAAGGTCGTATCAAGCTCATTGAAATATCCGCTCCATCCCCAGACTCTAACCACAAGATTAGGGTATTTTTCGGGGTGTGCTTTTGCATCAAGAAGCCTTTCGCGGTTGATGGAATTAAGTTGGAGCTGATGACCTCCCAGAAGAACGAAATTTTTCACAAGCTGCGCAGTCTTTTTTATTCCGATATCGTTTCTTAATACCGAGTCATGGATCTCAAGGGTAAGGGGTCCGCCGTTGATGATATTGGAAAGATCAAATTTTGTAAACGACTGTATAACCGATAATATTCCATCGGGTCTGACATCGAGGGAGGGGGAAAAGCTTGACGAATAAGGCTCTCCGCTTTTTCTTCCGTCGGCGGTAGCGGGGCATTTTTCGGCACTGTATATATATTCGTGCGCGCTTCCCGTTCCTGCCCTCCAGATTCCTCCGATATAGTTGGGCTTTCGGTTGATAGATTCCGAAAAAACACTCATCAGATCGCAGGCAATGTCATCAACATAGTCGTCATTATTTCCCATCTTGGGGCAGGCGCGAAGCTCGCCTCTTAGTTTTTCAAAGCCTTCAAAATCAGCATTAAGAGCATCAAGAAGTGATTTTTTTGTTATCTTTTTTTCGTCAAATACAAGCTTTTTGACTGCGGCAAGAGCATCGGCTGCGTTGGCAATTCCCGCACCGTGACATCCGTAATTCAGATACTTCGTTCCGCCCGACCAGTGCCCTGTCAGCGATTCGATGCAACCGTCCATGTAAACCGACAAAAGGGGATTGGCTCCGTCTCTGTCGTTCCTGCAGTTGTACATAAGCCTGTGGCACTCATCGGATATGGCCGTGCGAAGGTGTCCCATCAGCTCGTCAAAGCTTTCGCTTTTTTCAAGATGCCCACAGATAGCTTTGTTTACGATAAGCGGGAAATTCATTGTTTCGCGGTTGGGCGCTACGCCGTCGCAATTCGGAATGATAAACTCCCAACAGGCGGCGACGGTATAATTTATGGCATCCTCAGGGGCATAGCCGAGCTTTATAAGTCCCGGCACCACCACATCATCGTTGCAGTATTGGGGAAAGCCAAGTCCTTGCTTTGTAAGAAGTGTCGCAAACTCATAAATCTCATCGGGCGTGTTTTTACCGACACGAAGATTGATCTTGGGATCGATAAGGTTAAGCTCAAGGGAGGCTTTCATGCACATTTCCGAAAGCTCGTTGTATACGCTGAATCCGTCTTTGTCAAAGCCTCCGAGCATCATGCTCTGCCCATTGTCTCCCTGCTGTATGCCGAAGTATGTGTCAGAATCAAAATTCAAGGAAATGAAGAAATTTTCGAGTGTTTCGAAAATCTCTTCCTTGCTGACACCTCGCTTGATATCTGCAAGATAATAGTCATACATATATTGATCGAAGCGTCCGAGTCCCAGATGGGATGCGGTTGTATATCTCAAGAAATATATGGAAAGCTTGATGAAAAGGCAGGCTTCATAAAAGCTTTCAGCGGGCTTATGGGGGATTTTCAAAAGAGCGTTGTATAGCTTTTCGTTGCTCGATTCTTTTGCCTGCATTCTCTGCTTGTCGCAGTATTCAATGCATCTTTCAAGCATTTTTATCATTGCATTTCCCAGCAGCTTTTTTTGGTCGCTGTCGGTTTTTGACATTTGCTCGTTTATCTGAGAAATGATTTTGTCAAAGCCTGCACTCATCACCCTTTTATAGTTTGGGGTGAGATTTCCCGAACCGTTAGGCAGTGCCGTATCTGTTGTGCGATTGAATCCAAAGATATCGCCGTCAAAAGCGATCGGCAGGTCTGCGGATATAAATCCGTCAAAAGCCTGCATTACATCTTCTGCCGTATAGCAAAAATGATCTGTTGGGCAGGGAAAGTGCCGGCGGACTTTTCTGTATTCCTTTGAGTTCAGAAGCTCAAGAAGCTTTTTTATTCTGTCTGTCATATTGGCACCTCACAGTATTTTTGTTTCGACACCGGATTTTGAAAAAATATCCGTTCTCGGTGAAACTTCAATGCTTTCGTCAAAATCGGGAGAGTATTTCCGCCCTGTCATGGCATATTTTCCCCCTGCCATTTTGTTGTAGGGCAGAAGCTCTGCATATCGAACGCCGTGGCTGCAGAGCAGCTCTGCTATGCCCGAAATATTCTCTTTTGTGTCGGTAACGCCGGGAATAAGAGGAATACGGACGGTGAAATTCTTGCCGCTTTTTGCAAGAAGCGAAAAGTTTTTCAAAATGCCGCGATTGGAAACACCGGTATATTTTATGTGTTCGTTTTCATCAAAAAGCTTCAGGTCAAACAGAAAATAATCGGCAAGGGTGATTGCTTTTTCAAAATTTTCATATGAGCAATAACCGCTTGTCTGTATGGCTGTGTGAAGCTTTCCTTTCAGATATGAAAGACACTCGAACAAAAAATCCGCTTGTAAAAAAGGCTCGCCTCCCGAAAAGGTGATGCCTCCGCCATTCTTTAGGATACGCTCGTTTTTCAGAAGCTTTCTGCAAAGTTCATCGCTTTCATATTCCTCTCCGCAAATACGCAGGAGATTTCGGGGACATTTTTCGATGCTTTCTTTGGTGTATCTCACTCTGCCGTCGATGATTTGGGCGTGCTTTTCACATTCACCGCACAAAAGACATCCGTTTGGAGAGCGAACGATCTCGGGTGCCTTTTTCTGCCCTTCGGGATTGTGACACCAACTGCAGCGCAAAGGACAGCCTTTGAGAAAAACGGTTGTCCTGATTCCCGGTCCGTCATAGACCGAAAATTCTTCTGTCGAAAATACTGTGCCGATCATTCCAATCACTTCCTTTATCTTAATATATCAGACAGAAGTTGACAAAACAAGAAATATATTATATAATTATAGACAAAAGTTAAGGTTGGTGGTATTTTGATAGAGCATCAGATAACAAATTCCTACGGCAATTATAACAACAACGCCTTTATTTATCAGAACCGCGGTTATCATCCGCATTTCCACGGGAACTATGAGCTGATATATGCCCTGCACGGTAACATTA
The DNA here is from genome assembly GCA_045532035.1 of Eubacteriales bacterium. Taxonomy (GTDB): domain Bacteria; phylum Bacillota; class Clostridia; order Oscillospirales; family CAG-382; genus UMGS1052. The sequence goes on from JAZSFD010000107.1 coordinate 51,163, forward strand.
CGATTTCGATAAACGGAGTTTTTGATACCCTTTTTCAGGGGGAGATGATACTTGTTTCACCGTACACGGTTCATTCTCTTAAAGCCGAAGGGGAATCGCTTATGTGGGTTGGTGTTTTTTCGCAGGATTTTATTTCTGCATTTGCCGAGAAAAACAAAAACATCAGTTATTCAAAATTCAGATGTGACAAGGATGCCGAGGATATTCTGAAAAAATATCTTTTCACCGAAAAACGCCCCGAGCATTTTCTTCATATTTCCTGCCTCTATCTTGTCTGCAGCGAGTGCATAAAAAACGCGCATCCCGCCGATTCAAGAGGAGATAACGATTTCAGATATAAGGTCACTGACCATATCAGCAAAAACATTTCCGTCGAGCCTTCAATGCTCAGGACGGCAGAGCTTTTGGGGTACGAATATCACTATTTTTCTTCGCTTTTCAACAACTGCTTCGGAATGAATTTTAAGGCTTTTGTTAACCTTTTTCGATTTGAAAAAGCCTGCAGACTTCTTTCGGACAAGAATTGTGACATAACAAATGTATGCTGCGAATGCGGATTCGGCAGCATCAGAAATTTCAACCGAGTTTTCAAAAGCTTCAGCGGTATAACTCCCGGCGAATACAGAAAAAAGCAATAAAAAAGGCTTCGGAAAAATCCGATGCCTTTTTTGTCAATTATTCTCATACACTCCCGTGATCTCACAGACATACATCATGTGATAATCCTTTGCGGGATAGTTTATGCCGATAAGTGTTTGGTCAACGAAGGATTTTTCGTCAAGATACTGACAGAAAAGCTTTTTGCCGACGATGGTAAGCTTTGCTTCCTCAAAGAAGACGGCACCGTCGAGAGCCTTTGCATGAAGACCTGCATCACTTATCTTGTCGCAATCTCTGCCCGATATTCTTCCGCATTTTGTCAGGGCATCTCGGAAAGATTCGTCAAAGAACGAAAGGGTGACAGTGTCTTGCGCATCGATGAATTCCTTTGTGAAGCGCTGGGGTCTGACAAAACAGAAGAAAACATTTTTGTTCCACAAAACACCGACTCCGCCCCAGCTTGCGGTCATTGTGTTGATCTTTTTGTCGGTGCGGTTTTCGTCGCAGGCGGAAATGAGCATCCACTCTTTTCCGATCTTTGTGAAAGGATTAAAGGAAAGGTCTGATATCTCTTTTTTTGTAAGCTTCATATGTTCACCTCGTTAAATCTTATGCTTTTTGTTTTATAAATAACACTTGATGGTGTCTTCTATCCAATAAGAATATTCGCAATCGGGTCTTTCGAGTGCTTTTAGCAGAAGATGGATGTCGCATCCGTCGGATGGATCATGCCAGATGTCGGCAAAGACAAAATCGAAATCGGACACCTTTTTGCTTTTTTGCTCGGCGGCAAAAAAGAGAGCATCAAATTCCACAAGCTTTATCTTGTCTTTGTTTTCAAACTGCGGAAGGATATGCTTTTCGAAAAGCTCAATGACATTTTTGTCCCTCTCGACTACAGTCACCGATTCCACATCGTTTTTGTTTGATGCCATGTATGCAAAATATCCGAGCCCAAGCCCATAAGTCAGCACTCTGCCGTGAGCATTCAGAATTGGTTTTTTCATGGTCTCGATCTCGTTTGGGGTAATGAGCATCCATTCTCTGCCATTTTCAAGGATGCACGGATAAAAAAACTCATCCTCAAAAAATCCCACCTGCGGAATGATCCTGCCGTCAGAAAGCTTTTTGAGATCGTCAAAAACGAAAAGCTCATAGGGCTTGTAGCTTTTTGTTTCGACCGTCCAGCTGCCGACCTCTTCAAAATCAAGCTGTATGTTTTTATAGTAAGGGTTGTTTTTGTAGCTTTCGGACGACAGCTTTTTGACTGTCTTCTGAAGATAATTCTGCATCATCTCGCGGTCGTCATAAAGGTCAAGGGCGCCTGCAAGCAGTATGCGGTATGCCTGCTCCTGCGTAAAATCGCAATCGTTGCACAGCTCTTTTACCATTTCTTCGCCTATTCCGTCGGGGCAGTTATTTATGAAAAGTGACAGAGCCTGCAGAAGTTTTTCGTTTTTCTCGTATATTGTTTTGTCGGTCATAATTTGTTGTAATAAAGGCGCCCGCAGACCGAGCGCCTTTTTGTTTTATTCTTTGTTTTCTCCGCTTTCGTCGTCAGACTCTTCATCGGGGGTGTCCTTCTTTTCAGAGTCTTTCGGCTGTGCCTCTTCGATAAATTCTCTCGGGTCAATGCCGAAGGGGAAGAAGAAGCCGTTTTCTGAAGCGTCGGGATTGATGTTATCGGTGTTTTCCTGCTCCATGGGCTTTACTGTGAAGACCTGCTGACGGCGCTTCTTTTCGTTCTCGTCGTCGCTCTGCTTTTTCTTTGCTTCGGCGATGGCGGCAATCTCCTCGATGGTGGGAGTGGGATCGGTGTCCATGACAAACTTGAACTGATCTTCGTCCATGGTTTCATACTGAACGAGGAATTCGGCTGTCACACGCATTTTTTCTTCGTTTTCGCGGATGAGCTTTTCGGCAAGAGTGAAGCATTTGTCGATGATGCGCTTGATCTCGCCGTCGATGAGAGCAGCGGTCTCTTCCGAATAGTTCTTGGCGTTATTGAAATCGCGTCCGAGGAAGACTTCATCATCCGAGCGCTCGGAGGCAAAGGCGATGGGACCGAGCTTGTCGCTCATGCCGTAACGGGTTATCATATTGCGTGCGATCTGGGTTGCGCGCTGAATATCATTCGAGGCTCCGCCCGAAATGTCATCAAAGAAGATCTTTTCGGCAACGCGTCCGCCGAGGATCATGGTTATCTCTTCCATAAGCCCCTTTTTGTAAACGCTGACCTTGTCCTCAAGGGGGACGGTGAGAGTATATCCAAGTGCTCTTCCTGCAGGAATGATCGAGATCTGACGCACCGGATCGACCGAGGGAAGAATGTGTGCAAGAACTGCGTGACCTGCTTCGTGGTATGCTGTCTTGAGCTTTTCCTCGGGCTTGAACTTTCTCGACTTTTTCTGGGTTCCGACCATGATCTTAAGGGTCGCTTCCTCGATATCGTTCATGCCGATGAGCTTCTTGTGCTTGCGGGCAGCGTGGAGTGCCGCTTCGTTGAGAAGATTTGCAAGATCAGCACCAATAAAGCCAACGGTGGTCTGAGCGATCTTTTCAAGATCGACCGCAGCCTCAAAGGGCTTGCCCTTGGCGTGAACCTTGAGAATATCAACTCTGCCCTTGAGGTCGGGATAGTTTACTGTTACCTGCCTGTCAAAGCGTCCGGGGCGCAGAAGCGCAGGGTCAAGAATATCGGGGCGGTTTGTTGCCGCAATTACGATAACTCCCTCGTTGCTTCCGAAACCGTCCATTTCGACAAGAAGCTGGTTTAATGTCTGCTCTCTTTCATCGTGTCCGCCGCCGAGACCTGCGCCTCTGTGACGGCCGACAGCATCGATTTCGTCGATGAAGATGATGGAGGGAGCATTTTTCTTTGCGTTTTCAAAAAGATCGCGCACGCGCGATGCGCCGACACCGACATACATTTCCACAAAGTCAGAACCCGAGATGGAATAGAAGGGGGCTCCTGCTTCACCTGCCACAGCTTTGGCAAGAAGGGTCTTACCTGTGCCGGGAGGGCCCACAAGGAGAACACCTCTGGGGATGCGTGCACCGAGTTCATTGTATCTTGCAGGATTCTTGAGAAATTCCACAACCTCCTGAAGCTCTTCCTTTTCCTCGTCAGCACCTGCAACATCGGAAAATCTGACCTTGTTCTTGGAATCTGTCATGAGATGAGCGCGGGATTTTCCGAAAGAATTGATCTTTCCGCCCTTGCCGCCCATAGCCTGATTCATTGAAACGAAATAGATGACTACGATAAAGAGAAGAAGCAAAATTGTGGGAAGATAGGACACCCACCAGGGAATATTTGCAGGCTCTTCGAAATCGTAGCTTTCGATGACCTCGTTTTCAAGCTGTTTGTTGTAAAGCTCGCCAAAGTCATAATAGAACATATCAAGACTGCGGAGCTTGTAAACGACCTCCTCCTCTGACTCCTTCAGGGTGAGGATAAGCTCGTTGCTGTTTGTGACCTCAAAGGATTTGACTTCCTCATTCACAAAATAATTTCTTATATCGCTGTATGTGACCTCATCCTTGTCGGTGTTGCCGATAAGCCAGTTGGTCAGGGCTATCATGGCGACGATGGCGATAACATAAAAAGCGATTACCTTGAAGTTCTTTTTCATTAAACTGTTATATCACTCCTTCTGAAAGGTTATAGTGGTTTAAGCTCGGTAAAAGGCGATAACGGTGACATCTTTATTCTCCTGCGCCTTTGCATTATCGCTCGGTGCGGAAAACAGCGGAAGACAAAGAACAGTGTCTTTTGCCGTTTCGCTTTTTGTGTAAACTATCGGAACAAGATGCCGTTCGTCCTGCGGAATTTTCATATCGGCAAAAACCTTTTTCAGCTTTCTGGATATACTGCCGAGAATGAAAACATCTTTTTCCTGCCTTGGGCGTACAAAAACGCTATTATCTATTATATCAGACCGAAGAGCCGCTTTTTTATACAATTTGTAAACAATATCTTGGTTTTTAATAACAAGCGGAAGAGTCTGATCCTTTTGCGCAGTCATGAAGACGGCGTATTTTTCATTTATAATATTTTCTCCGCAAACCAGAGGAATATCAAAAAAGAGGTCTTCCTTTTCGTTCCCGAAGTTTTCGCTTTCTTTCAGAAAGCAAAGACTGTCGGATGAGATTTCGGCAGAAATTTTTGAAGAAAGACAAATGCGGCGCTTCTTTTTATCGCAAGCGGTCGAGAAGATCGCTTTTGCGATATCGTCGATATTTTTCCCCGACAAAAAGGCGCCGTCGGCAGATTTTGAAAAAAGCTGCCTTATATGCCTTTTGAGAAGCGACACAGGCAAAGCGCAGAGCTCTTTTGCCGACATTTTTTCTTTCCCAAGCTCCTCTGTGACAGACAAAAAGTATTCTTTGTCCTCGCGGGCACTTTCTGATAGCCTGAAAACCGCATCCTCAAGATTGGGGTTCAATTTCTTTAACTGCGGAATCACATTTTTTCGCAGAAAGTTTCTGGAATATTCTTCATCCGAGTTTGTTTCGTCGGTGACAAAGCTTTGACCGCAAGCGTCAAGGTATTCCTCCACCTCTTGCCTTGAAAGGCAAATGAGCGGACGGATGAAAGAGTCTCTTTTGGGCGGAATACCGCAGATACCGTCGGCACCTGTGCCGCGGGTCAGATTGAAAAGCACCGTTTCGGTGTTGTCGGACATGGTGTGTGCCGTGGCGACATATTGTGCACCGAAATGCGCCTTTGCGCGCTCAAAAAAGTCATACCTTGCATTTCTTGCCACTGTTTCAAGACTGCCTTTTTCGCGTTCGCAAAGGGCAGGAATATCGACTCTTTCCGAATAAAAGGGAACCGAAAGAGTCTTGCACAAGGCTTTTGAAAACTCCTCGTCCCGCACTGCTGTCTCTTTTCTTATCATGTGGTTGAGATGGCAGGCAAAAATCGAAAAGGAAAGCTTCTCCGCAAGCGCCCGAAGAGAAAGAAGAAGCGACACAGAATCGGCGCCTCCCGAAAGAGCGACGACGATCCTGTCATTTTCTTCGAACATTTTATAATGAAGCAGGGTCTTTTCCACCGATGATTCAAAATTTGATTTTGTTTCAGCTGCGTTGTTATTCATTGTGTGTAGTGTCCACCGAAATAAACTTTGTATACTGACCATACCAGCCGAGATCCGCCTTGCCGGTTGAGCCGTGGCGGTTTTTGGCAATTATACACTGGGCAGTATTCTGTTTTTCGGGGTCATCCTTATAATATTCCTCACGGTAAAGAAACATGATAACGTCAGCATCCTGCTCGATCGCACCCGAGTCGCGAAGGTCGGATGCCATGGGAGTTTTGTCGGTTCTGCCCTCAACTCCACGGTTGAGCTGGGCGCAGGTGATGACCGGAACCTTAAGATCTTTTGCAAGAAGCTTGAGGTTTCGGGAAATCTCACCGATTTCCTGCACACGGTTGTCGCTTTTTGAATCCGACTGCATGAGCTGGAGATAGTCGATAATGACAAGACCGAGATTTTTGACACGGCGAAGCTTTGCCTTCATGCCTGTGACGGTGATACCCGTGGTGTCGTCGATAAGAATGTCTGTTTCCGAAAGAACGGCGGCGGCACGCGCAAGGTTTGACCAGTCGTTGTCCTCAAGCTCACCGCTTCGCATTTTATAGCTGTCGATGAGAGCCTCTGCCGAAAGCATACGCGAAACGATCTGCTCGTTTGACATTTCAAGCGAGAAGATGGCGACGGCTTTCTTCTGGCGGCAGGCAACATTGGCGGCGATATTAAGACAGAACGCCGTCTTACCCATACCGGGACGCGCGCCGACGACGATAAGGTCGGATTCGCCCATACCGATGAGAAGCTTGTCGATGCTGCTGAAATAGGTGGGGATACCCATTGCCGCCTGTCGGTCGGTGATGAGCTCCTGAAGATGGGAATAGTGCTGCAGGATGACATCGCGGATATGCGCAAAGCCTTTGGAGTTGACATCTGTTGCGATGTTGAAGATCTTCTGCTCTGCGCTGTCGATGATGCTTGCCACATCGCCCTCAGCCGTGTATGCCATCTCCTCGATCTCCTCGGCGGCATGGATCAGCTTGCGAAGCATCGATTTGTCGCGGACGATTTTGGCATAATCGGTGATATTTGCCGAGGTCGATACAGAGTCGGCAAGAAGCTTGATATAATTCTTGCCTCCCGCCTCGTCGGAAACGCCTGCCTGGGTCAGAGCATCAAGCAGGGTTACGACCTCGATGGTGCGGCTTTGCAGAAAGAGTGCCTGCATAGCTTCAAAAATATTTTTGTTCTGCTCAAGATAAAAATCGTCAGAGCGGATGATATTTGCTACATCCTTGAACCTTTCGGGATCGATCAGTATTGCGCCCAGAAGCGCCTGCTCGGCTTCGGTCGCAATAGGCAGACGCCTGGGACTGTCGATGCTTGTGATTTCGTGAGCCATTTTCTGAGTTCCTTAATTAATTATTCTTTGGAGGCGATGACGACCGAAAGCTTGCCTGTGATTTCGGCATGAAGCTTTACATCGAGAGTGTAGCTTCCATAAGCTTTGATGGCATTTTCAAGAACGATCTTGCGCTTGTCAACATCGATGTCATGCTGCTTTTTGAGCTCTTCTGCGATTTCCTTGGAGGTTATCGCACCGTAAAGGCGGGAATCGGCTCCCGAGCTTGCATAGATCTTGACGGTAATGCCCTGAAGCTTTTCGGCGTTCTCTTTGGCAAGCTTTTTTTCTTCGGCGAGCTTATGAGCCTTTGCGGATTCCTTGTTTTTGAGATCGTTTATGATGGTGGGGGTGAGCTCGCAGGCGAGCTTTTTGGGGAAAAGGAAGTTTCTTGCATAGCCGTCGGAGACATTTACAACTTCACCCTTTTTGCCCTGTGCCTTAACATCTTCCAAAAGTAATACTTTCATTTTTTGTACCTCCGTATTTGAGTAAAATAAATTGTTTTCTTATTCTTTTATAACTTCGTCTATCGCGTTTTGCAGAAGCTGTGTGGCTTGTTCAATCGTTACATCCCGCAAGAGAGCGCCTGCAGCATCAAAATGTCCGCCGCCGCCCAAAGCTTCAAGGATGAGCTGAACATTGATCGAGCCGCTTGAACGAGCCGAAACATTGACATTGTTTCCGACACGTGCCAGAACAAAGGTTGCATCAACTCCCGTGATGGAGAGCAGACGGTTTGCGCTTTTCGACGAAACGAGCTTTGTCTGGCTCGGATCGTCTGAATCAAGCCTTGTTGTGGCGATTATCATTCTGTCACGATAGATGGAAATGTTGTTTTCGATATCCGCCTCATACATGAATTCGTCAAGATTTGTGCGGAAGAAGTTTTGTGCCTCGATGGGGTCAGCGCCCTGCGAACGCAGGAAAAGTGCCGCGCTGAAGGTTCCGACACCTGTGTTTTTCCTGAAATTGTTGGTGTCAAGTATTATGCCCGAAAAGAGAAGCTCGGCTTCGATCTTTGTGAGTCCGCCGTGGGGCAGGGCATATTCGGCAATTTCGCATAAAAGCTCGGATGCCGAGGAAACAGACGGCTCTATATATGTGAGCTTTGGCGGGATTGCATATTCATCTTGAACCTTTCTGTGGTGGTCGATGATGAGATAATTCATGCAGTTGTCGTATATCTCCTTCGACTCGAACATTTCGGGATTGTTGACATCGCAGATGATAAGAAGCGTCTGGGAGGTTATCATATCCTGAGCCGTTGCCGCATCTGTGAAAAGATCATAGTAATAGTTGAGACCGCGCATACGCGAAAAGATCGGCTTGAGGTTCACATCGTGGATGTTGACGACGATCTTTGCTTCCTTGCCGAGGTTGGTGGCTATCCTTGCCGCCGCAACGCAGGAGGCGATGCTGTCATGATCGCAGAATTTGTGACCCATGACAAGGACATTTGAGCTCTTTGAAATGAGTTCGGAAAGCTCGCCTGCGATAACTCTTGAGCGTATTTTCGTCTTTTTCTGAACAGTTTTTGTTTTTCCGCCGTAATATTCGGTGGAGCTTTCGGTTCTGAGCACCGCCTGGTCGCCGCCTCGCTGAAGAGCAAGCTCAAGAGCGTTCCTTGCGGCAGCTTCTTTTTCGGCAAAAGAACCGGGAATGTTGGTTATACCAATGGATGCCGTGATGGGGGTGGAGGATTCCTCCACTTCTGTTTCGCGGATGTTGTCAAGAAGGTCAAATTTCGATGCGACGATTCCGGCAAGATGCTTTTCCTCAAAGGCGATGATGTATTTGTCCCTGTCATATTCCTTGACAAAGCCGCCGCGGGCTTTTGTCCATTCGGAAATAAGCCTTGCCACACGCGCCGATACACTGCGGTATTGATCCTGTGAAACCGTGACCGAATCGCTGATGTTGTCAAGCATTATAAAGGCGACGACGGCGTTTTTGTCGGCAAGCTCTTTTTTTGTGCTGACAAGCTCTGATTTGTCGCTCAGAACCACAAGACAGTAGGATTTGCTTCCTGAATTGAGAGCATATCCCGAGACCTCATAGTCTGTGTCGTTGTAGCTGATCGAAAAGGTTGCGCCCGAATTGAGCTGTTCGATGCGGGCAGGCGTGAAGCTTGGGTTTATGGTTTCAGCGGCGTTTTTGCCGTAGAGCGAATGACGGGATTCGGATGCCTCCACGAAGGCTGAATTGTACCAGCTTATATTTCCCTCTGTGTTCATGATGATAACAGGGGATCTGAATTTTGAAACAAAATCAAGGGTAATGCCGAGTATTGCGTTGTCCTCGGCGAAAAAGCCTTCGCTTTTCGTATCCTTTCTCAGAAGCAGAAAAGCGCTGACCACATATCCCGCGGTCATTACAAGGCCTGCAAGAATGAGCCAGGGGTTCACAAAGGCGCATATCACCGTATAAACCACAAGACTTACTATGGCGCACAAAACGCTTTTGCGCCAGGTCATTGCCCGCAGTTGTTCGAGCAGATCTTTCAAGATGTGTACACCTCCGAAAGTTTATTGTTGAAACGATTCGTTGTAGCGTGTGCAATAAAAAATGCCGAGAATGGTAAGTATCATGTTTCCCAGACCTGCGGGAAGTATGATTGCAACTGCTACTGCCGCGATCATAATGACGGGAATTGCGGATTTTGAGAAATTACGGCGTTTGAAAATATCGCCCACCTGCTTGATTCCGCACAGAAGAAGTCCGGGGGAAAGAAGGTTTGTGATATTCTGAAGACCATAGCCGAAGGCTCCGTCCGAAAAAATGGCAAGTAATGAGCAGATGAAATATACAAACACTGACACTGTCGAAAGACAAACCTCAAAACGAACACCCTCAAACATTTTTTCCGCATGACACAGCTTTGCCAAAGGACGGGTGAGGGATGCTGAAATATATCCCGCTACCATTGCTCCCAAAAGCAGAACAGACGGCAGGGAGGTGAGCATTTGCTTGATTATAAGATCGACAAGAGCGGGAATGTCGGCTGCATCAAGTCCCGAATAGCCGAAAGCTGAAGGGTCCATAGAGCCCAAGGTCTCGACAAGCTGTGCCTTTGAGACATCAAGTGCGCTTGTGATCTGCGACAGAACATCCGACGGAGAAATGCCGTATTGAAGCTTTGCAGCAACAAGAGCAACAAAAGCATAAATGACCGCCGAAACCGCGCTTCCTGCCACCGCACTTGATTTTGCGCGGTCAGGACAGGTGTTGATCGCTCTGAGTATTGAAAAGGACATTCCTGCCGCGAAGATAACCGATGCGGGTTGCACTGCGCTTTTTGTCACCGCAAAGCCGATTATGAATGCTACAAGGGGGACAAAAAACGAAAAATGATTTCCGATTCTGTATGAAAAAATGGTATAGATTGGTGCCGAAAGAATGAGGGCGATGACCGAAAAATAGCTCTTGTCAATGGCTGTGGTGCAGAAAAGCACAAGCGAAGCAAGAAGAAGCGCAAGATCGAAGGGAGTGATCCTTACGGTTTTTATGTTGAGCTCAGGAGAGGTGCTTCCTTGCTCTTCGCCACCGTTAAATTCCTCATCGGGGCAGACTGTGTATCCGGAAAATTTCAAAATATTCCTCCAAAAGGCACCGGGTGTGCCATAAAAAAGATTTTGCATCAGAAGTCAAACTTGACCTGCTGAGCGTTGATATCAAAAGCTTCAAGCAGAGTACCGGTGCTCGGAAGCTTTGATTTTCTGTATTTTGCGTATTTTTTCATTTCCTCCGAGCCGTCGTCGGCAAAAATGCTGACAGCTTCAAGCTTTATGCCTTTTTTGAGAGTAAAGACATAAACGCCTGCGGCGGTACGGGTGGTTTTTGCCGCCAGCTGATCGGAATTCATGATGATAGCCTTGTTCTGAGCCGAGCGCAAAAGGAACTCGCACGACGGCTTTTTGCCCTCTTTTTCGGGGACAAAGAAGATGCCGACGGCTCGACTGTCATCACTGTATGCGTTGGTGAGCTTCTTTCTGTTAAGCTTTGTGGCATACGAGTTGAGAGGGACAGAGACTGCTTTTCCGTTTTCGAAGAAGAAAGCCACACTGCCCTTATAATCGCGGGCGAGAAGCATTGCAAGAACGCTTTCGCCTTCATCAAAGCCGAGCTTTGCAGGAATATAATCGCCGAGTGCCGAGGCTTTGACGGTGTCAAAATCATCGGGCTTTGCCTTGTAGCACTGGCATTTGTTGGTGAAGAAGAGAAGCTCGCATTCGCTGTCGGTCTCCTCGCGTACCACAACGAAATCGTTGTCCTTCAGCTTCTGATCCTCATTGTGGGGAAGATTTCCCTTGTGGGGCAAAAGCTTTTTGAAATAGCCTTCGTTGGTGAGAACGACGATGACGGGATATGCCTCCTTGGCGGGCTCTTCGTAGATCGGCTCGTCTTCGGTGAAGAGAAGCTGTGTTTTTCTTGCCTTGGCATACTTTTTCTTGATATCTGCAAGCTGTTTTGCAATGACCGAATGGATCTTTTTTGGCGACGAAAGCTTATCTTTGGTGTCGGCAATGTCGGCTTCAAGCTTTTCGGTCTCTGCGATACGCTTGAGGATATATTCGCGGTTGAGATTGCGAAGTTTTATCTCGGCGATGTATTCTGCCTGGAGCTCGTCAATGCCAAAGCCTTTCATGAGGTTGGGAATGACCTGCTTTTCGCTTTCGGTCTCGCGGATGATCTTTATTGCCTTGTCGATGTCAAGAAGAAGCTCTTTAAGACCGTAAAGGAGATGAAGCTTTTCTTCCATGCGGCAAAGATTGTAATAAAGCTCGCGTCTGACACATTCGGTACGCCAGGCGATCCATTCACCCAGAATGTCGCGTACGCCTAAAGTTTTCGGATTTCCGCCGATGAGAACATTGAAGTTGCAGGGAAAAGCATCCTCAAGAGGGGTCGAACGGAAGAGCTTTGAGATAAGCTTTTCGTGGTCGGCACCGCGCTTTAGATCAATGGTAAGCTTGAGACCCTGAAGATCGGTCTCGTCGCGCACATCGGATATTTCCTTGAGCTTGCCCTCTTTCATCAGCTTTGCGATCTTGGCGATAATTGCTTCTACCGTGGTGGTATAGGGTATCTGGGAAATTTCGATGCAGTTTTCTTTTTTGTCGTAGGAATATCTTGCTCTGACCTTGAAGGAGCCTCTGCCGGTTTCATAAACCTCGTTGAGAGCGGCTCTGTCATAAATAAGAAGTCCACCTGTCGAAAAATCGGGGGCTTTTATGATTTCAAGAAGATCCGCCTGCGGATTTTTCATAAGCTCAATCGTTGCGTCACAGATCTCTCCAAGATTGAAAGAGCAGATGTTTGTCGCCATACCGACGGCAATACCGAGATTTGCCGAAACAAGAATGTTCGGAAAAGCGGTGGGAAGTAAGGTGGGCTCCTTCATGGTGCTGTCATAGTTGTCCACAAAGTCCACTGCATCCTTGTCGATACCGCTGAAGATGCTCTCGCAGAATTCGTCAAGGCGGCATTCGGTGTAACGGGATGCGGCATATGCCGTTGTCGAAAAGCGTTTTCCGAAGTTACCCTTTGAATCGATGAAGGGATGAAGAAGAGTTTCGTTGCCTTTTGTGAGTCTGACAAGAGTTTCGTATATCGCACTGTCGCCGTGGGGATTGAGATGCATTGTGGCGCCGACAACATTTGCCGATTTGGTGCGCGCACCGTGCATAAGCCCCATGTCATACATGGTATAGAGAAGCTTTCTCTGGGAGGGCTTGAAGCCGTCGATCTCGGGAATGGCGCGCGAGATGATAACGCTCATGGCGTAGGGCATATAGTTTACGCGCAGAGTGTCGGTTATCGCCTGGTCAAGGGCAGGTGCGGGCGGAAGAAGCTCGTCTGTTACTTTTGTTTTGCTCTTTTTCTTTGATGGTTTCTTTTCAGCCATAATATTTCCTTATCCAAAATTTATTCTTCTGTGTCAAAAAGTGAGGGGAGAGAGGCTTTGTCCCGGTTTTTTGTTTTCATACCGTCTTCAAAGGGAATGCCGAGATGTTCGTAAGCTCTGACAGTTGCGCAACGACCTCTGGGGGTTCTGTTGAGAAAGCCCAGCTGGAGAAGATAGGGCTCGTAAACATCCTCAAGGGTCACGGCTTCTTCTCCGATGGTCGCGGAAAGTGTTTCAAGACCGACAGGTCCTCCGCCGAAAAATTTGATGATGGCGGTAAGCATTCTGCGGTCGATGCTGTCAAGTCCGAGAGCGTCTATCTCAAGAAGCTGCAATGCGCCGTCTGCCATTTCCTTTGTGATGACTCCGTCACCCTTTACCTGGGCATAATCACGCACACGCTTAAGCAAGCGGTTGGCGATTCGGGGCGTTCCGCGTGAGCGGCGGGCAATTTCAAGGGCGCCATCGTGTTCAATGGGCATCTCAAGGATGCCTGCGCTTCTTGTTACGATGTCCGAAAGCTCGTTTTCGTTGTAAAGCTCAAGGCGCATCAGATGTCCGAAGCGGTCGCGCAAGGGAGATGTGAGCTGACCTGCGCGCGTTGTGGCGCCAATGAGAGTGAAGCGGGGAAGAGGAAGCCTGATGCTTCGGGCAGAGGGACCCTTTCCCATGATGATGTCAAGATTAAAATCTTCCATGGCGGGATAGAGAATTTCTTCCACCTGTCGCGGAAGACGATGGATCTCGTCGATAAAGAGAATGTCATTCTCCTTAAGATTTGTGAGAAGGGCTGCAAGGTCACCCTGCTTTTCGATGGCGGGACCTGAGGTTATGCGGATGCCTGCCCCCATTTCTGCCGCGATGATCGCCGAAAGGGTGGTCTTTCCAAGACCGGGAGGTCCGTGAAGCAGAATGTGGTCAAGACATTCTCCGCGCATTTTTGCCGCCTCCATAGAGATGGCAAGCTTTTCCTTTACTCCCTTTTGTCCCACATATTCGGACAATGTCTTCGGGCGCAGGGATATCTCATTTTCCGAATCCTCGTTGATCTCACGGGAGCTTATGATGCGGCTTTCAAAATCAAATTCGTTTTCGCCGAAATCTTCGTTTCTTGTACTTTTAATCAAAATTCAAAACTCCTTTACTTCATAAGAAGCGACAGCGCTTTGCGTATAAGCTCTTCCACACTTCCGTTTCCTGCCGCTTTCACGGCCTTTGCGGCGTCGTTTTTGGTATAGCCGAGCACCACAAGGGCAGAAATTGCGTCGTTTGCGGCAGATGCCGACGGGATAACTTCGCCTGTTTCGGTGTCGACTGCCGAATCGTAGCTTGATGAGGAGATAGTTTTTGCTATTTTGTCTT
>JAZSFD010000022.1:0-16349 GCA_045532035.1 Eubacteriales bacterium
CCTGTGAACTCGATACAACCATGGAGCACCATTCCGAGGAAGGGTACTGCCTCACTGGTGTAGGTATTACGGCTACTGTCAAGAGGAAGGTCTGTGATGAGGTCAGCGTATTTGTATGTAAACGCGTTACCGCCGCTGACAAGGATCTTCTTTTCGTCAGTACTGAGTTCGGAAAGGAGTGTCGAAATAGCTTCCTTCGACTCCTCACGGGTCATAATGGTCTCCTTGCCGTTATCCGAGCTGAGTTCGGAACCGAGCGATGCAACCGAAACGCCTGCGATGCCGTAGCTGTTGTACTTTTCTCTGATCTTGTCATAGAACTCGAGCATACGATCGGCATTGACGATAAGGAGATCGTCTTTTACAAAGCCCTGATAAAGAGCGTTGTATACGCGGTGAGAGGCAATCTTGTTGTCAACTGTACGAATCGCGTCATCCGTATCTGAGAAGCCGTCAAAACTTCCGTCCTTCATGACATAGGTGAAGTCGAGATCGGGATAGATTTCGACATTTGCCTTAAGGGAAGCGTCCTCGCTTACAGTTGCAGCGTAGCTGTTAAGATTCTTGAGACCCTTTTCTCCGCCGATTGCTTTCTGAACCTTGAGCTTTGAGGGAGCTGTGTGCTCCATACCGCCGTTATACCAGCCGGTGAGCTTGAGGTTGATGTTTGTAACACCGCTTGCAATAAGCTCATCGATCATAGTCTGGCTCTGTTCGAAGGTTGTAAGAGGGGTATGCTCTGTTACGGGAATACCGACCACCTTCTGAGTTGTCTTGATCGAACCGAAGTTTTCAAGGAAGAGCGGGATGCTCTGATTGTCATCGATATCGTTCTCAACAAGCTCACCTGTGGCAATAAGATAATCACGAAGAGCATTTGCCATGCCTACATAGTCAGCATTATCTTCCTTGAGCATAAAGATGCGGAAGGTGTAGTTGCCTGTATAGTTACGGTCGATACCAACTGTCCATTCGTCACCGCTGGAGAGTGAATATGTATCGGAAAGTTCGGGGTAAACCGTTACATATGCCGAATGATACTCGTGAGTGATACCGCCGTGAGAGGTGGAGATCTGAACAAGTGAGTCACCCTCGGTCATATATGCGAGGAATGCTGTTCTACCGTC
This sequence comes from Eubacteriales bacterium, assembly GCA_045532035.1. Lineage (GTDB taxonomy): Bacteria > Bacillota > Clostridia > Oscillospirales > CAG-382 > UMGS1052. The sequence goes on from JAZSFD010000022.1 coordinate 1,128, forward strand.
GAGATTCTTGTTTTCGGGAATAACAACAAGATTTTCAGGCTTTTCGGCATTGTTCTTTTCGATAGCTGCCATGAAGAGATCCATCTTAAGGTCGTTGGCAGGCTCTATATCAAGGTTACTGTCGATGAGAACAGAGGTATAATCGGAGTTTGCGGGATCATAAACGCCATTCTGAGAAGTTACATCAATACCGTAGTTGAGCTTGAAGCCTTCGTTGGTGGTAACTTCCATCATTTCGCCATCTACATCTCTTGTGTCGGTATACTGAACTGTATACTCTTTGGAGTAATCAACGATGGTGAAGTTCTGGTCGCGCTTTACGCCGAATGCGGGAAGTCTCATAACTTCCTTGTTCTGACCGCTTGTGGCATAGAAGCCATAGTCCTGACCATAAACCTTACCGGTGATGACCTTTGTCTGAGTTCCGATATCTTCAAATCTCACAAGCGCACCCGATCCGTCGGGATAGAAGGTGTAGCCGGTCTCGCCATGCTTACCTGCACCGAGATAAGGAAGAATCTGGAGCTGAGTGATGGTAAATGTATCCTTGTTGTAGCTGATACTCTTTGCGGGAACTCTGATCTTGAGTCCGTCTTCATCAAAGTAATACTCGATAGCCATCTTGAAGAGAGGAGGATTGGTCTCGTTGCCCTGATATTCAAGCAGGAGATGGTCCGCCTGGAGGTCTTCATATGTATAGTCTGTATACTCCTTGATGAGAGCTTCCATCTGATACTTAGGTCTTGTGGAGCTCTGTTCGTTAAATTCGTAGAAGTCGTACTTTTCAATGATAGGATACTGGATGAGAACATTGTCTCTTGCAGAACCCTTATATGCATCAAGATCTCTGAGAGTGTAGTAAGCGAGAAGCTTCTTTACATCTCTTTCAACCTGATCCTCGATCTGCTCGGGGGTCATATCTGTGGTAGGAGCCTTGTTTGCAACTGTGAATTTTGCAAGGATCTCTTCTTCAAACTTTGTTCTTTCAATAAGGATAGGAAGAAGGATTCTTGTTTCCATACGACCGACTGTGTATTCAACACGAACACCGCCGCGGATGCGGTCATATTCGACCTGCATATTCTTTGCGGCATTTTCGAAGGTTGTATATGTGTTACCGTTCTGACCCTTTACATAATCAAAAACAAACTGGGAAAGAAGCTTTGACTTTGTTTCGCTGTTTGCCTTTGATGTGCCAAGGTCAAAGGGGTTTGTGGTGAGGATCTGACCTGTCGCTTTATCAAGGAAAGCGGCAGCGCCTGTCAGCTCATCGATAAACATGATCTGACCTTCGTTTTTGCCGGGATTGTACTCATAAACATATTTCATCGTGGATGCAACATATTCATGAGGGCTCTGATAGATGACTGTCTTGTATCTGTCAAGATAAGTCTTCATATCATCGGCATATGTGTCAGAATCTTCCTTGGGAAGATTGTAAAGAGCTTCAGCCTTCTGGCTGGTAAAGAGAACCTTTCCCTCACCGCCGGGCTGTTCGGAATATACGAAATAGATTTCTCCGAAGTTTTCGTTTTCCTTGTCTTTGATGGCGTAAAGATCAACGCCATAGCTTGCACAGATGTATTCAAATCCGGCTTCTTTCAGAGCCGCAACGCTCTGAGGAAGAGTCGCTACAAGCTCTGCTATGGCAGTTTCAGCTGCCAGTTCTTCATCCGCATTTCCCTCGTCTGCCATGACCGGCACTGCAACCACACCGAGAAGCATCATGATTGAAAGGAAAAGCGATATTAATTTTTTAATATTCATAAATCACACCTCTTTCAATTAGGATACTCGGTAGGACAACTCGAGAACGATGTTGAAAATAAACGAAACAATCTTTCCGACGAGACTGGAGAAAAGCACTGCGATAAACATGATAAATGCCATACCTACGATAGAACCGAGGGTGGTAAGCACATTCTTACCAAGAGAGTAGTCATGTACTGTCATCATGCCGAAGAAGAGCAGGAATCCGCACCAGAAGAATGCGATATTCGTCAGAAGGTTAAGGATAGAAACTTCATCCGCGGTAACAAAGTTGGAAGCAAAGGTGGATACCATAACAAAGAGAGGCAGCGGGAAGAGCGCATAGCCTGTGGCAATATAAATATCCATGAGACTTCCTTCGCCGTCAAACAGAGTTGTGAGACACCAGTTCGCAATGACCCAAAGCATAAGGGGCAAAATCAGCGAAAGTGCTGTCATCAGGAAGTTTGACGAATCCTGAGAAGGATTTACGATATATCCGCGTCCGAAGGACTGATAGATGAATGCGATTATGTTGAGTACGATGATGAGGGTTGCACCCTTTGCGGATGCGCGCTTTTCATGCTTGATATCCCAGAAACCGTCAAACGGATGGAATATTACATAGTAGCCGTAGAGATATTCTCTCCAGAGAGTTCTCTTTACGCCCGAAGACTGACCTTCGACATTCTTCTTTGCTGCATACTTGAGGAAGAGCGAGAGAAGAACACAAAGAATAACAACCACAACAGGGATAAGAACGATAAACTTGGAAAGCGCTTCTTTACGGAGCTCGTGATAAGCGTCCGACCAGTTTGCCGTGTCGTATGCATATTCATACATTTCCATAGCCTGTTCGAACTTGCCTTCACGATAAAGACACTTACCGATACCGACATAGGAAAGGTCAAAGTTTGCATTCTTCTGAAGAATGTTTGTCCAGTCCTGTTCTGCCGCATCATACTTACGCTGATTGTTGTTTCTCAGCGCGCGGGACACATCTTCGCCGTATTCGGTTCTCTTATAAATTGTGATATTGTTGCTTGTCTTGTCAAGTGCAAGGATGTTTGTGCCAAGATAATCTACAGCAACAACTGTCTGAATATTACCGAGCTGGTCGCCCTTGTCGCCAAAGATGTAAAGAAGACGTCCTTCTTTATCATATGTATAGAACTTCTGTCTGGAGCTGTCAACGATAGTCCAGATGCCCTCATCCTCAGGACCAATGGCAACGTCAACCACCTTGGAGGGGCTTTCTGCGCGGTCAACCTTGGAAACGGGAGTGTACTCGGCTACTCCAATGGTAACTTCACCCGAAGGAGGATAAAAGCCGGTACGCATCATAACGTCCTGTCCGCTGGGGTTAAGCATCTTTACAGGAGCCTTATCGCCCGAACGGGACTTGCTTCTGATGGAGTTGAGAAGATCGGATTCGGAAACCGCATCTGTTGTAACATATACGAAACCTGCATCGTCGATTGTGATGTTGTTGTATTCAACAGAAACGTTCTTTACAGACTTTCTTCTCTGTTCTGCAGTCTGGAATCGTCTCCAGAGAAGATCCCACCACGAAAGAGTACCCGACTGCGCTCCGAGGAATGCCTGGAACACACCGTCGCTTGTCATAGCAATGATACCCTGGTTTGAAGCCGAGGATACAACGTAAAGTCTGCCGGAATCATCAACCGCAACCGCAACGGGCTTAAAGGTTGTACCTTCAGCAAAAACATCGCCTTCAGGTTCGCCGTGGGTCTTTACGAATTTGTATTCAACAAGACCGTGGATCTCGTCCATTTCGGGATCGGGATTGTTGGGGTCAAGGTCGAATGCAACAATACGATTGTTGGAGGTGTCGCAGATGTAAAGAATATGACTCTTGCTGACAGCAAGGCCCTGAGGCTCTGCAATTCTGTCATGAACACCCCATTCGTTGATGAAGTCGGTAATAACACCTGTTACTTCATAGTCCGAATTGATGATAAGTACTCTCTTGTTACCTGTATCGGAAATACAGATAAGATAGTCATTCTGTCCCTCATTGTTAACAAATTCATGAACAACAAAGTCCTTGGGCTCCTTGAGAGCAACCGAAAGGTTGAGCTTTTCGGAGTCGATGACAGACAACGGAACATATGCCGCAGGAGAGGGCATATCGGTACCGTCGATGTCATATGTGTATGTAGAATAGGGAGTGATAGCGAATACCGGGATGCTGCCGATAAGGGTGATAAGGCATACGATAAGGGCTAACACTGATTTGATTTTTCTCATTCTGTTTACCCCTCCTTAGTCCTTCATACCCGAGCTTGCCATTGTTTCGAGGATGTTACTCTGCGAAACAACGAATACAAGAATCGGAACGAGCATCATGATAACTGTTGCCGCAGCCGATGCACCCGAACGGACGATACCGCCGGCGAGGATCTGCTGAATGGCATAGTTGAATGTTTTAAGTTCTTCACTGTAAATATAGATGGAAGTACCGCTGTTCCAAAGTCCCTGGAACGAGTACACGATAAGTGTAAGCCAAGCGGGCTTAACCATCGGCATTACTATCTTCCAGTAAATGCTGATTTCCCTTGCACCGTCAAGACGCGCAGATTCAAGAACAGAATCAGGAACCGACGAGTCCATAAACTGACGCATGAGGTAAAGACCAAGAGTAGAACCGAACGCGGGAATGATAAGCGACCAGTATGTATCTACCCAGCCGAGAGCCGACATGGTGATGTAGTTTGTGATGCTTGTAACCGTCGAATGGAACATGAGCGAGAGTTGGATCATCTTGAACATGGTGTGACGGCCGGGGAAATTGATCTTTGTGAGCGAATAGGCTGCCATCGAAGCGAGGAAAAGGTGACCGAAGGTACCTGCGATCGAAACGAAAGCAGTGTTGAAGATGTATCTTGAGAAAGGTACATACGAGGTGCTCATCAAGCGGAAAAGGTCTGTAAAGTTCTTAAAGGTTGGGTTGCGCACAAAGAAGCGCGGAGGGAACATCCAGAGTTCATCAAGGGGCTTGAGTGCCTGACAGAACGCATAGAACATGGGCAGGAACATGAAAGCACCGAAGAGGATGAGGATGACATTGATACCGATGTCGCCACCGGCAGAACGGTTAAGGCGGTGAGCTTTGATTTTGAATTTGAATTTCTTTGCCATCTTACTTACCTACCTTTGCCAGCATTCTGTTAACAAGCATATTTGCACCGATCATCATAAGGAAGAGAAGGGTTGCAATAGCCGATGCATAACCGACTTCCCAACGGGCTCCACCGTAGTCCTCGAGGTGATGCATAAGTGTCCATGCACAATAGTCGGGAGACGGGAATCCGCAGAGTGCGGTAACGACGCCGCCGAAGCCGAATGAGCCTGTGATCGACATGATAGCGGCAAACATCATCTGGTTTTTCATAACCGGAAGTGTTACATACCAAAGCTCCTGCCAACGGTTACGGATACCGTCAACAGCGGCTGCCTCGTAATAGCTCTTATCAACGACCTGGAAGCCCGCGATAAACGACAGGAAGGAAGTACCGAGGGATGTCCAGAGAGCTACCATGATTACGAGAGGCATGATATACTCGGTGTCCTGGAACCACAGGATCGGAGAGTTGATGATTCCGAGCTTCATGAGGATACCGTTTGCGTAACCGTAGGAGTCGGAGGAGAAGAGCACTGTCCAAATGAGGTATACCTGACCTGAGATGGAGGGCGCATAGAAGATGAGGGTTACGATCGAACGAATCTTGGGAGTAAGTTCGTTGATGAACCAAGCAAACATAAGACACAGCAAATAGGATACAGGACCCGTCATTACCGCGAATATAAAGGTATTCTTGATGGCGATAAGGAAGATATCGTCGTCAAGGAAAAGTCTTACATAGTTTTCGAAGAAGAGAATCTTCGGGAATTCAAGCATGTTGAACGATGTAAAACTGAGAAGCAGGGAAAGTATAACAGGAGCAACGGTAAAGGTGAGGAAGACAAGGAAGTAAGGTGCCACCATGATGTAGCCGACCTTGTTGACGACCATCTGACGGCGGGTCCATTCCCACTTAGTCATGTCTTTTCTCATCTTAGGAGCTGCCTGTTTTGTTTCAGCAGTCTGTGCAGACATTAAATTCACTCCTTAAATGTTTTATTTGGAATCGGAATTCTTGACTTTTGCCGCTGCGGCCTCGTCCTCATCAGTGATGAGAACGTTGCCGTCTTCGTCGATGATGCCCATTTCGATGAGCTCAGATTCGATCGGGAAGTCATATTCCAGTCGTTTTCTTTCGATTTCCTTATTAATTTCGTCGATGTAGTAAAGACCTGCATCAGCAGCAGCGTCACCGTCATCAACAACATCAAGGAATGCGAAGTTTGTATATCTGCCGATGATATAGTTACCGGGAGTCATGGGAGTTCCCATGAGATTGTCGAACTGTTCCTGAAGGTTGATCTTTTCCTGTGCCGACCAGGGCTGACCGAGGAGAGCCTTCTTGTTTGCGGTGAAGTACTTACCTGCGGAACCGAGGATAGCAACCTGTTCCTTACCGAAACGTTCCTGTGCAGGAGCATCTACCCACCACTTGATATATTCCCATGCTTCCTGCTCATTCTTTGCATCACGCATGATCATAATGGAGGATGCACCGGAGGGAGCAACAGCACTGAAGTTTGTGATATTGCCCTTCTCGTCATATGTATAAGAGCCGGGGAGTCTGATGAATTCCCAAAGACCCTTGATTTCGGGAGCAAAGCAGAGGAGCTGGTTACACAGCGAGTAATCCGCGATACCGAGGGGCATTTCGCCTGTTCTGAAACGGTTTGCGAAATCGTAAGAGATCGGCTGACCGTAAAGCGAGAAGTATTCGCACATCTGCTGGAACGAGTCGAGCGCGATGTTGGAATCAAGGTTTGTGGCATAACCGATAGACTTGATATTGCCCTCGCCCTTGTAGTAGGGTTCGCCCTTCTGGTACATAAGAATCTGGGTCATACCCTGAGAAAGACCGATGGTCATATTCTTATCGGAAAGCTTCTGGATGATGCCGTTGAGGTCATCCCATGTTTTGGGAACGTCAAGTCCGAGTTCAACGAAGATGTCCTTGCGGTAGAACAGCATCGAGAAGGACTGAGTTACGGGGATACCGTATGTGGCTTTCCGATTCATGCCGGTGGTGTCATCGGGGTTATAAACCTCAAGACCTGTCCAAGCAGATTCCGAGAACCAGCTGTCGCCGTTTACCTTGCCGTTTTCGTCAAGGCCGCGGACTGTTTCAAAGCCTTTATATTTGTATTCCCATTCGCCGTTTTCTTCATTATATATCTTTTCGGCGAGGTTCTTGACTGCATTTCTTACACCGAAGCCTGTGGGGTCAGCGTCTGTCGAAACGTCAGGGCCGATACCTGCAAGAGTTGCGGGAAGAAGTGTGCCTGCTGCAACAAGCTTGTAGTTTACGGCGATACCTGTCTGATCGGTAAAGTCGTCAACCATCTCACGCATGATCTGCGCCTGGTCACGACCGGTGGTGAGCCATACTTCAACATTTCCTGTGATTTCTGCAGCTTCTTTTTCTTTCTGAGGCATTTCACCATAGGAGTTGTAGTCTGTGAAGAAGGACATTACGAACGAACCGATCTCAAAGCCCATCGATTCGAAGAAGTTCGATTCAGCCTTGGGAAGCTTTTCGTCTACGCCCTGGATAACGATGTAGTCCATGTAGAGCGGCTGGTTTCTCGACTGAAGCAACCATGTACCGATACTACCGACATAGGACTTGAGTATCGAGAGGTTGTCAGCGATCTTTGTTTCGTCCTTGCCCATGACTTCAAGAGTATAAGCAACCTTTTCAAGGATTACCGAGTGTTCACCCTTTTCACCGATGATTTCTTCGAACTGTGCAAGCACTGTTCTGAGGTTTTCGGCTTCCTCACGCATACCGCGGAGAACTTCGGGAATGAGCTTCTGGAAACCGTAGTCGGTGTACGAGCTGGGCTCGGGACCTGTGATCATGAGGATCTGTCTGTAATAGTCGTTCATCTTTGTAAGGCTTTCGTCGACCTTGCGGAGCTTGTCGGAGAGGTTTCCGAGCACGCATTCGAGTTCGATAACGTAGGTCTCGCCCTTTTCAAAGTAGAATCTGAAGTTTGTTGTGCCGTCATTAAGAGGCTTGGTTTCCCAGTCGTCAGAGTAGTTGAACTGGAGATACTTTGCTTCCTCGAAGGGATATTCGCCGTTGATCTTGAGCGAACGGGAAGCGAAAATACCTGCATATGTCGACTGCTTTGCACGGGGAATAATATAGTAGTAACCCGACTCCTCGCAAGTGAATTCATAGCTGATCCACTGACCGGCGATCTGCCATTTGTCACCGCCGATGGTGTTTACAAGAGTCTTGCTGGTGGAGCTGGGCTCTGTGATCGAGGAAGTCTTGTCGCTGATAGGATAAATAACCTGATCGGAGGTGGCAAGAGGCTGTTCTGCCTGGATCTTAATGGTATGCTCGGATGTAACATTCGAGGTCTTGCCGTCGGTCAGCTCATAGTAGCCCTTTTCACCATCTGTGCCATGATAGTGAATAAGCTCATCCTCAACAAAAATCTCTATATCGCCAAAGAGAACAGGCTCGCGGGAGCCGTAGATCTCAATGCTGTTTTCGCCCTCTTCGAAATAGAAGAGGAAGCTGTCTGTATAGAAAGCGTTGGAGTCGCGCAGAGTATGCTCGCGCCACGAAGGATCTTCATATTTCTTGGATCTGATCTCGTTTCCGTGTTTGTCCTGACGGAAAGGTCTTTCCATATCGACACCGCCGAACTTGATGGTCTCGATCTTTTCGGGGATCTCATCCTTCCATACACGGGTAAAAGCGATGTTGCGCGCTTCGGTGAAGGGAACCTCGTTGTTGATCTTGATGATGCGCTCAATGGCTACGGTGTTGCCCTCAACATGACCGGCAACCTCCTTGTCGCCATATTTTGCTTCGTATTCATCCTCGTTGAGGTCTTCAAGAAGTTCTCCCGTTTCTTCATCATAAACGATGTGAACAAAGGGATAATATGTCATCGAGATGTTGTAAAAGCCCGCTTCGGGAATATTGACCTTGTAAATAGCCGAATTGCCGTCTTTGGTGAGGACATAATCGGAAATGCCGTAAGCAGCACCATCCTTGTCTGTCTGAGCAATAATACCCTTGGGGTCGGAAATACGGACAGCGCCCTCGGATCTTTCATCGACAAAATCAGTGGCTTTCACAGTGATCGAGTCGGGTCTTTCATCCTGCCCGAAGGGAAGAATACCTTCGGCGGCGTACTGAGCCAGATAATCTTCGTAGGTAGTGGCGTTCAAAAGCTCCGCCATTTCGTCAAGAGAGTTGGACGGGGTTGCGCCCCAGATGTCCTCTTCTGCTGCGAAAGCTGTAGGCGTGAACTGCAACATCGTAGCCGCAAACAACGACATCGCAATAAGCTTTTTGAAACCTCTTGCTTTCATGTTCATTCGCAAAATCCTCCTATGCTTTGCTTGTAAGCAGCAACTCCATTACCGTATGGCACCCGGCACACGGACTTGCTACTATAATCTTATTGTATAAAATCTCCGCAAATACCTGAGAAACCCGGGCATTTTCCGCATACCGTACGGGGAGCGCAGAATTTATAGAAGCAAGACAAAATCACGCTTTCCTCCCGATTTCTTCGGTATTTCGTCAGCGAAAAAACACCTGAAAAACACATAAAAATCGAAAAAAGGGCGCAAAAATGCCTTTGTTACAGAAATAGAATACCACACAACGCATTTTTTGTCAAGTGCGCGAACCTTTTGCGGCATTCCATTTCCCCTCCCCAAGATGTGCCGCTTCAGTCTCTGTTTTTTTACGAAAGAGTGTTCGATGTTTTTTATCTCTCCAAAAAAATGCACAAATATAAAATTTACAATTTAATCGTTTTTTCAAAAAAGCGGAAAAACCCTTATTTTTCAAGGGTTTTTTGATAATATTATTTTGATTGTCAATAGGAAATATATAATTTTGATTTGCGTTAAATTAAGTTCAAAATTTATACTGCATTCAAAATAGATAGTCATACAAACGATTATATGGTATTTCTTGCCATTTTTTGCGTTTTCTTGTTGTGCAAAACAAACAAATTTGGGCATCAAATTTCTACACCATATAAAAAATGACGAAACAAGCAATTTCGTTTCGTCATTTCGCGAATAGCACTTTTTTGTACTCAAAGCTCTTCAAGCTCAGCAGATGCCTTATCCCAAAGCTCATACAGCTCATCAAGCTTTGCTTGCAGCTCGTCCTGCTCGCGGTAAAGAGCCTCAGTCTTGACATAATCGGAGCCTGCCTGCTCCATTTCGGTGTCGATCTGCGCAAGCCTTGCTTCGCATTCGGCAATTCCCTTTTCTGATTCGGCAAGCTGCTTTTCCGCCTTTCTGCGGCGGCTCTTCTCCTGCTTGGCCTTCTGATAATCGTTCTTTTCGTCTTTTTCTACAGTATCCGACGACACGCCGACAGCACTTGTCAATCTTGAGTTTTTGTATTCGCAGAAATCCTCATAACCGCCTTTATAATCAAAATATCCGTCGGTCTTGAGTTCAAGTATTCTTGTAGCAAGCTTTTTGATGAAATATCTGTCGTGCGACACAGCAATGACAGTGCCGTTATAGCCAAGTATTGCCTCTTCAAGCACCTCTCGCGTTGCCGCATCGAGATGGTTTGTCGGCTCGTCGAGGATAAGCAGATTCAGCTCGTCAAGCATCATTTTGGCAAAAGTGAGTCTTGCCTTTTCTCCGCCGGACAGTACTGCAACCTCTTTGAAAACATCCTCCGCCTTGAAAAGAAAGCGTGCAAGGGCACCCCTGATTTCCGACTGCTTTTTCTCGGGATATTCTCCCCACAGCTCCTCAAGAACAGTATTTGAAGGATTAAGTCCCTGATGCTCCTGGTCGTAATAGCCGATCTTTATCTTGTTTATGTACTCAAAGGATCCACTGTCCTGCGAAAGCTTCCCGCAAAGAATCTTGAGCATAGTGGATTTTCCGACTCCGTTTTCGCCGAAAAGAAACATTCTTTCCTTCGAATGAAGCACGAAGGATACATCAGAAAACAGTTCTTTTTCTCCATAAGCCTTAGATAGCGACGACACCTCAAGAATGTTGTCTGACAAAAGCTCGCGCGAGCCTGCGGTAAAATGCATCGACACGCTCTCGGGCAAAGCTTTGGGTTTTTCGAGCTTGTCCATGCGTTCAATGGCTTTCATGCGGCTCTCGGCGGCAATAATATTTCGCTCGCGGTTCCAGCGTCTCTGATTTTCTATGAAAGCTTCCATGCGTTCGATCTCGCGGCGCTGATTCTTATAATGCCGCTCGTCGATTTCGCGGTCCTTTTCCTTCTGTTTGACAAAGCCGCTGTAAGGCAGATTGTAAAGTTTCGCTTCGCAGTTTTCGATCTCCAGGGTCTTTGTGGTGACCTTGTCGAGGAAATAACGGTCATGGGATATGACAAGAAGCGTCTTTTTGTATCCCGAAAGAAAGTTTTCAAGCCATTCCACCGAGGGAATATCAAGATGGTTGGTCGGCTCATCGAGCATGAGAATATCGGGCTCGGAAAGAAGCGTTCGCGCAAGGGCAAGCCTTGTTTTCTGACCTCCCGAAAGAGTTTCTATCGAATTCTGCTGTCTTTCCTCGTCAAAACCGAGGGCACAAAGCATACTTCTGATGCGGCTTTTGTATTCATAACCGCCGTTTTTGCGAAAACTCTCTTCAAGACGGGTATATTCTCCCGCAAGACGCATATGCACCGCATCGTCATTTTCGCTGGCAAGCATCTGCGCCTGAAGCTCCTCAAGACGCTCCTCATCCCTCACAAGTTCGGGAAAAGCCATAAGCATTTCGGCAAAAATTGCGTTTGTCGATTCAAAAGAAGCGTTCTGTTCAAGATATGCCACCTTCAGGTCTTTCGAAAAATTCACGCTTCCGCTGTCGTTTCTGACCTCACCCGAAATTATTTTGAAAAGCAACGACTTTCCCGCGCCGTTCACTCCCACAACGCCGACCCTGTCACCGCTGTGAATACCAAAAGTTATTTTATCAAGTATAACATCCGTGCCAAACGCCATGCAGACATCCGACAAGTTCAAAACTATCAATTGATTTCTCCTTAGATCACTGTACTTTTTCGCCGCACAAAGGGCAGAATCCGCCCTTTTTCACGCTTTTTCCGCAATTTGTGCATTCTGCTTTTTCGCTAAGCTCTTTTTTCTTTCTGACAAGCTCTTTGAGCTTTTCTCTTTCGGCCTTCGCCTCACCGATAAAGCCGACAATCTTATCGTTGTCAAGCTTTCCCGACGAAAGACTGTCGCTCACAATGCACTCACCTATCTTTTCATATATCGCCGAAAGACGGCTTTTACAGCCCTCGATCTCCATCGAAAGCTTTGCAAGCTTTGAAAGCTCGTCGGTCTTTCTGACAACAGTCTTTTTTGCTCGGGAAAAAATATCTCCGAAATCGCTCATATCCATTCCTCCGAAACTTGTGATTATCTGTATCTGTACTGCACATCGGTGATGAGCACTTTCTCGCCCGATTCAACGATCGTCACCGCAAGAGGTGCCGTGTCATAGCTCATGTCGGTGCGGAAATCACCCTCATTACGGTATATGTTGTATTCGACATAAAAAACACTTTCTCTCTCTCCGGTTGACGGATCTGCCTTTTCATCCGCAAGCTCGATTTTGATGTTATATAGCCTCTGGGGCGGGAAATCAAGCTTTCCTGACGCATATCTTTCGATGGGGTTTGAAAAATCAAACTTTTTTGAAAAGAGCGCCGAATATGCCGCCTCGTCACCGCTCATGATTGCCTTGATATAGTTTACCCAGAAAAGTCCTCTGTATCCGTCATCGGCAAAAGCGCTCTCCTCGGTCAGATGACCGCCGACACCATTGACCGAATAGAATATCTGTGTGTCACAATCGGCATAACCCTCAAGCTGTTCGGGAGAAAGATCGCTGTAAAATAGCTTGGTTTCCTCTTCTTCCTCCGATGCCGCCTGTTCCCTTCCGGTATCTGTCACTTTCTTTTCAAGAGACGGAAGCACAACTTCCGAAAGTAGCGCAAGCAAAGCAAGCACAAGCACAATTCCTGCGATCCACGCAAGAAGCTTGCCCTTTTTACTGAGCTTTCGGGTAACTTTTTTATTCTTTTTCATAAAAATCCCCTTTCATCACACTTCAGTCAACAAAGCGCGCCGCAGCCTTCACCGCTCTCCCCTCCGCGAAATCTCCGATCTTACCGAGAGCAAAGAATATACCGTCACTGTCATAAAGCCGCACAAGGCTGTCTTTCTCAAATTTATCCGCGGGAATTCCCGTTTTTTTGAGATATATCTCACATCCGTTTTTGCAAAGGCGGGAATAGAATGCCGAAAGCTTTATGACAGGACAATGCGAAAAAACCTTTTCGGGAGAAGCAAGCAGCTTTTCTATGCTGTCGTTTTCGCCATTCTCATAAAGCCTCTGCAGCTCATCAAGAGTTACGCAGTCCTCTTTTCTGAATTCTCCGCATGAAAGTCTTTCCAGGCTGAAAAGAGTTCCGCCAAAGCCCAAAGCTTCTCCTATATCTTCACAAAGAGTTCTGATATATGTGCCCTTCGAGCAGGATACCTCCACGAGAAAATCGCATCCGGATTCCTTAGACACTATCTTTATGTCATAGATTTCTATTTCTCTTGCCTTGCGTTCGACCTCGATCCCTTCACGGGCAAGATCATAAAGCTTTTTGCCGCCAACCTTGATTGCCGAATACATCGGCGGAACCTGCATGATCTTTCCTTTGAATTTTCGGCACACAGCTTCCAGCTCACCGAGGGAAACCTCGACCTTTTTCTCGGAAAGAACATTTCCCGTGACATCACCCGTGTCGGTGACAACACCGAAGCGCATTCCGGCAAGGTATGTCTTGTCATGATTCATGAGATATTCCTGAGCCGAAGCTGCTCTGCCCACAAGAATCGGCAAGACCCCTTGCGCCATAGGGTCAAGGGTACCTGCGTGTCCAACACGACGAGTATTGCAGAAGCGTTTTATCCTCGCCACGGCATCGTGGGAAGTGTAGCCTTTCGGCTTGTAAAGATTTATTATTCCGTCCATTGCTTTTCTTTCAAAAAAATATGTCTCATATCTGCCCTGTGCAAATATCCTGTTAGTATATATTATATATATTAATTTGAGTTTTGTCAAATAAAGATTATCACAACAGCAAAACCCCGACGGATATCCGTCGGGGTTTGTGACAGGTATTAAAATTAATACATTCCGCCCATGCCGGGGTTTGCAGGAGCCGCGGGAGCCACAGGCTCGGGCTTGTCGGCAACAAGAGCCTCTGTGGTGAGGATCATGGATGCGACAGATGCGGCGTTCTGGAGAGCAGAGCGCGAAACCTTTGTGGGGTCAACGATGCCGACCTTGATCATGTCAACATACTTTTCGTTGTAAGCGTCAAAGCCATAGCCGACCTTGCCGGAGGTGAGAATCTTGTTGAGGATAACAGAGCCGTCAAGTCCTGCGTTTGTGGCGATCTGACGGATAGGCTCTTCAAGTGCGCGGAGAACGATTCTCACGCCTGTCTTTTCGTCGCCTTCTGTCTTCTCAAGGAGTTCTTCAACTGCGGGAATGCAGTTTGCAAAAGCTGTTCCGCCGCCTGCAACGATGCCCTCTTCAACAGCCGCCTTTGTGGCGTTGAGAGCATCTTCGATGCGGAGCTTCTTTTCTTTCATTTCTGTTTCGGTTGCGGCACCGACCTTGATTACGGCAACACCGCCTGCAAGCTTCGCAAGTCTTTCCTGAAGCTTTTCTCTGTCAAAATCAGAAGTTGTGGTCTCGATAGCTGTCTTGATCTGACCGACTCTTGCCTTGATAGCATCCGAATCGCCTGCACCGTCAACGATGATGGTGTTTTCCTTTGTAACCTTGATCTGACGAGCGCGGCCGAGCTGAGCAACTGTTGTGTCCTTGAGCTCAAGACCGAGGTCTGCCGAGATCACTTCGCCACCTGTGAGGGTAGCGATATCTGTGAGCATTTCCTTTCTTCTGTCACCGAAACCGGGAGCTTTCACTGCAACGCAGGTGAAGGTGCCGCGGAGCTTGTTGACGAGAAGTGTGGAGAGAGCTTCGCCTTCAACATCTTCAGCGATGATTACAAGCTTTTTGCTTGCCTGGATGATCTGTTCAAGAAGAGGAAGCAGTTCCTGGATGTTCGAGATCTTCTTGTCTGTGATGAGCACATAAGGATCGTCAATGACAGCTTCCATCTTGTCTGTATCTGTTACCATGTAGGGAGAGATATATCCTCTGTCGAACTGCATACCTTCAACGATCTCGCAGAAGGTTTCGGACGACTTGGATTCTTCAACAGTGATAACACCGTCAGCGGTAACCTTTTCCATGGCATCGGCGATAAGCTTGCCGATAACTTCATC
>JAZSFD010000112.1:0-28520 GCA_045532035.1 Eubacteriales bacterium
GGAACGAAAAAGCTTATGGGAACATACGCGAAGCTCACAAAAGAATAATTTGAAAATGCACATCTCTTTGATGTGCATTTTTTGCAATAATCAGAGTAACATTTGCACTGTACATTGCAAAACATTTTATATAAAATATAAATGTAAGATGAAATATACTATAAAAATATATCGGAGGATAATTGATATGACAAAGAAATTGACTCCCGCAAATCTCAGACCCGACTCGCTTGCAGTTCACGGAAACATGGGACACGACACCCACGCAAATGCTGTCAGCTTCCCGATCTATCAGACTTCCACATACATAAACAAGAATTTCGGCGGAGACATCGACTTTTCTTATACCCGCTGTGCAAACCCCACAAGAGATGAGCTCGAAAAGACAGTTGCACTTCTTGAAGGTGGAAAATACGGTTTTGCCTTCTCCAGCGGACTTGCAGCTGAAACAGCTCTCTTCTCCACCCTTTCTGCAGGCGATCATGTTGTAATTGGCGATGATGTTTATGGCGGCACATACAGACTTTCGAGAGATGTGTTCCCCCGCTATGGTGTTGAATTCACTGTAGTTGACTTTTCCTGCCCCGAAAAGGTTGAGGCGGCTGTAAAGCAGAACACCAAGTTCCTTTATGTTGAAACCCCCACAAACCCCATGATGAAGGTTTGTGATATCGCAGCTATCGCCGCCATCGCAAAAAAGTGTGGTGCAAAGTTTGTTGTTGACAACACTTTTATGACACCCGTTTTCCAGAAGCCTTTGGCTCTCGGTGCTGATGTTGTAATACACAGCGGAACAAAATATCTTGCAGGTCACAACGACACAATGGCAGGTTTCCTTATCACATCCGACGAAGAGGTATATAACGGCGTTGCATACAACAGAAACACCGAAGGCGCAGCTCTTGCCCCCTTTGATTCCTGGCTTGTTCTTCGCGGTATCAAGACCCTGACTCTTCGCATGAAAAAGCATGAAGAAAACGCAATCGCAGTTGCCAAGTGGCTTTCGCAATGCAAGGCTGTCGACGAAGTCTTCTTTGTGGGACTTGATTCTCACCCCGCAAAAGCCATCGTTGATAAGCAGTGCACCGGTTATGGCGGAATGATCTCCTTCACACTCAAGGATCCCTCTATCGTAAAACACGCCCTTTGCGATTATCAGATGATTATGTTTGCCGAGTCTCTCGGCGGTGTTCAGACACTCATCACATATCCCCTTACGCAGACTCACGCCTCTATTCCCAAGGAAGTACGCGATTCCATCGGAATCACCGATAAGCTCTTGCGCCTTTCTGTAGGTATTGAAGACAAAGAAGATATCATAGCAGACCTTGCGTCTGTTCTCGGAGAATAATTCTGATGAACAGGGAGATAACTTTTACAAAAATGCAGGCTTACGGCAATGACTATGTCTATATCGACACGTTGACTCAGGAGCTTACAAATCTCAACGAGCTTGCAAAGTTCGTTTCTAAAAGACATTTCGGCATTTGTTCCGACGGTATGATCCTTGTCTGTCCGTCTGATATTGCCGATTTCAGAATGCGTGTTTTCAATCCTGACGGTACCGAAGCCGAGATGTGCGGTAATGCTCTCAGAAGTGTCGGTATGCTTGTTTATGAAAAGGGTTTTACAGACAAAACCGAAGTTACTGTGGAAACACTCGGCGGTCTAAAAAAAGTATATCTTGATGTAAGGGGCGGTCATGTCGCAAACATTACCGCAAATATCGGAGAACCAATAATAGATGCTTCGAAAGTTCCTGCCGTTACAAAATCAGAATGCTTCATCGACAAGTCTGTTATACTTGACGGCAGAAAGTTCGACACAACAGCCATTTCTCTCGGAAACCCTCACTGTGTAAGCTTTATCAACGATCTTGACGATCTTGATCTTGAAAAATTCGGGCCTTTGATGGAAAACAATCAGCTTTTCCCTAACAGAATAAACGCCGAATTTTGCGAAGTGCGAGACAGAAGCCGTCTGCGTCTGCGTACCTGGGAACGCGGAACGGGAGAAACCCTCGCCTGCGCCACAGGTTGTGCCACCTGTACAGTCGGCGGTGTGCTGACTGACCGTTGCGACAGAAAGGTTGAGGTGGAGCAGATAGGCGGTGTGACTCAGGTTGAATGGCGTGCAGAAAATAATTGCATTTACATCACTGCTCCCTCAAACATTGTTTTTGACGGAACTCTTTATCTTCCGGATAATTTGCTTAAATAAAAATCACCGAGAAAACCTCAATGTGTTTTCTCGGTTTTTTTATGCTCTGTTTACAAGTTTCAGAAATCTGTCTATTTCTGCTTTGGTATTATTATGCCCGAACGATACTCTGACGCCGCCATCGGGATATGTTCCCAACGCTTCATGCGCTGTAGGCGCGCAATGAAGTCCGGATCTTACACATATTCCGTGTTCTGCAAGATGCGACGCCATTTCCGAAGGATTATAGCCTTTTTTATTGAACAGAATTATCGGTGCTTTAATGCCATAGTTGCCATACATCGTGACATCTTTAATTGATGCAAGGCCTTGCAAGGCATAATCTGTAAGCAGAAGTGTCTTTCCGAATATACTTTCGGGTGTCTGCTCGAGCACATATTCGATACCTGCGCGCAGACCGCAGATTCCGGGAGTGTTCAGCGTGCCCGCCTCAAGCTTCTCGGGCAAATCCTGACCCATTGTCCGTTCTTCGGAATACATTCCGTTGCCGCCCTGTGCAAAGCTTTCGGGAGTGCAGGATTCTGAGCAGATCATAACACCCGTTCCCTGGGGACCATATAACCCCTTGTGTCCCGCAAGACAAAGAATATCGGCTCCCGATCTAATAAAATTAAATGGAAAAATCCCACCCGCCTGCGCACCGTCAACGATAAGCTTTATTCCATGACTTTTGCAGACCTTTGATATGCGTTCTATCGGCAATATCTTTCCGCAGACATTTGATGCAGCTGTGACAACAGCAAGCTTTGTGTTGCTGTTTATAGCCCTCTTGAAGCAATAAACCGTTTCTTCCTCATCGCTGTCACGGGCGTCAAACATACTATAGCTTACCCCCATAGATGCAAGCGCGTGGAGTGGCCGAAGAACCGAATTATGCTCAAGATTGGATACAAGCACATTCTCATTACGACCCACAAGTCCCTTGATTGCCATATTAAGGGCATAAGTCGTGTTTTGAGTAAATATAACACGCTCGGGCGACGAACAACCAAAAAGCTTGCACACAGATTCTCTGCACTCGTATATGGCGCGTGCTGCGTTGACAGAAAGCAGATGACCGCTGCGCCCGGGATTTCCGCCCTTTTCGCGCATTGCATCTGACATTGCAGAAAAAACGCCCGGAGGCTTTGGCCAACTTGTGGCAGCATGGTCAAAATAAACAATTCTATCCATATCGTTCTCCGGTCAGCATTCAATCACTTCGACGATTCTTACTCCTTCTTTTTTCAACAGAGTCTCAGCCTCTGCAAGCTTGCTTTTTTCGATCCTCAAACCGTATCCGCAGCCTTTCAGCGACCGGTTTCTTGTCAACTTTTCAAGTCTTGTTCCGATCCCTTCGCGAGCAAGTACCGATTGCGCTTTCAGCGCGTAGGTCACAGAACTCATTACTATAATGCAATATATCATATTATTGTCTTCCTTTCGGGATCAGCATAAAAACTTCCATCGGCAAAAGCCATATATATTACACTTCCAATGTACATTATATGTTGTAAAATATTAAAAGTGAATGTCGATATTTTGCCGAAAAATATTGCAAAAATCATTGCTGTGTGCTATAATATAATGAAATTATGTTTGCAGGCGGTGATATTTTGGATTTTGTTCTGAAGAAATTGCCTAAAAGCCGTTATAAATATCACGAGCTTCATTATGTTTATTCGTCCGACGCTCACTATGTGCTCAACTCCGAATCAAAAAAAGACCTTTTTTCCTTTTCCTTCAAAAGAGAAAAGCTTGATTGCGTATACCGACACGATTCGTACGACACTTTGTTTGATGATGTATGGAAGCATTGTGAAGCCTACGGTGTATTTACAGGCGGTTTCGACGAGCCTATTGCTTATATTGAGCTTGCCCGCGAAGAGTGGAACGACAGGCTCAGAATAACAAATCTTCTTGTAAAAGAAGAATACAGACGACGTGGAATCGGAGCTTTTCTTATCGGCAAAGCCAAGGAGATCGCCCTGAAAGAAGATCGTCGCATAATAACTCTCGAAACACAGTCCTGCAACATTCCCGCCATTGATTTTTATCTTCAAAACGGATTCGTCTTTTCGGGAACAAATCTTTATTTTTACTCAAATATAGATGCCGAATACGATGAAGTTATGATCGAAATGGCTTATCTTTACTGAAACGAAATAACACGAAAGGTAACAATAAAAATGGACAACACAAAGCTTTTGGAATTATCAGCCCTCATTTTCCCCGATCTTTGCGACAGCGACACAATCGAATCTCTTGAAGAGAAATTCCCCGAAAGAGGTCTTGAGGAAGGCTCCAAGGTTACAAGAATCGCTCCCAGTCCCACAGGCTCGATGCATCTCGGGAACCTTTACGGTGCTCTTGCCGACGAAAGAGTTGCTCATTCTTCGGGTAACGGTGTTTTTATGCTCAGAATCGAGGACACTGACGATAAGCGTGAGGTGGAAGGTGCCGTTGAGAAGATAATAAAATATCTCGGAGGATTTGGTCTTACCTTTGACGAGGGCGCCACAGCCGACGGAGATTTTGGCAAGTACGGACCTTACAGACAGCGCCAGCGTGCTAAATTTTATCATATAGTCGCCCGCAAGCTCTTGCTTGACGGCAGAGCTTATCCGTGTTTCTGCTCTGAAGAGGATCTTGAAAATGCACACAAGGCGCAGGAGCAGGCAAAGGATAATTTCGGCTACTACGGAAAATATGCAGTCCACCGCGATATGCCCATTGAACAGGCAATTGAAAAAATCAAGAACGGTGACAAGTTTGTTCTCCGTTTCAAGTCTATGGGTGATCCTTCCAAGAAAACGCCCTTCAAGGATTCCATCAAGGGAAATCTTGAAGTTCCCGAAAACGATCAGGACTTTATTCTTCTGAAATCCGACGGAATCCCCACTTACCATCTCGCACACATCGTCGACGACCACTTCATGCGCACAACCGATGTCATCCGCGGTGAAGAATGGCTTTCTACACTTCCCTGGCATCTTGAACTCTGGAACGCCTGCGGCTTCCGCCGTCCAAGATATTGCCACACCTCACAGGTGCTCAAATTCGACGAGGAGCTCGGCACAAAGAGAAAAATGTCCAAAAGAAAGGACCCTGAGTGCTCACTTGAATTCTATTATACAACAGGCTATCCCAAGGAATCGGTCATTGAATATCTCATGACTCTGCTCAACTCCAATTACGAGCAGTGGAGAAGCGCGAACGCTGATAAAAGCTACCGCGAATTTCCCTTCTCCACATCAAAGATGAGCGCATCGGGCGCACTCTTTGATCTTGCGAAGTTCAACGATATTTCAAAAAACGTTGTTGCACGCATGACTGCAGAGCAGGTTTATGAAGGAGTATCCGCATGGGCTGCAGAATATGATCCTGATTTTAATTCGATTCTCACCAAAGACCCTCAGTATTCAACTTCTATTTTCGCCATCGGCCGCGGAGGCAAAAAGCCCAGAAAGGATATCGCCTGCTGGTCGGAAGTCAAGGATTTCGTTTCATACTTCTTTGATGAATTGTTCTGCGTAAACGAAGCCGAATACCCCGAGAACATTTCGGTTGAGGACAGAAAAGCAATTCTTGCCGAATATGCAAGAATTTATAAGACCGCAAGCGACAACAACGAATGGTTCGAGACAGTAAAAGCTCTCTCAGAAAAGCACGGCTTCACCTCTGATATGAAGGCATACAAAGCAGATCCTTCCGCTTTCAAGGGTTCTGTCGCAGATGTTTCTACTGTAATTCGCGTCGCTGTTACGGGAAGACAGAACTCTCCCGATCTCTTTGCTATCTGCGGTCTTCTCGGCGAAGAAAGAGTAAAAGCAAGAATCGCGGCACAGGCATAATATCGTTTTTTTGTTATGAAAAAAATAGTTTTATCACAAAAGAATCCTTCATACAATTTCACACCTGATGTGATAAAATCGATCACCGACATCAAAAACGGCGGTTGTATATCTTTCGAGTTCGGTGAATACCATTTCTACGAGGACGGGACCTGTCAAGCCTTTTTTGCACCCAGCAATAACGAGACCGGCATCAAGAAAGTTGTGTTTCCGCTGATCGATTGTTCCGACATCGTAATTGACGGTAACGGTTCAACATTCGTATTCCACGGCACAGTCTCCCCTTTTATAGTCAAAAACAGCAGAAACATTACAATAAAAAACGCCACCCTCACAACATTTTTGCCTTCATATGCACTGATGCAGGTTGTGGAAAAAACAGATGAAAAATTTGTTTGCAAATTTGATGATACCAAAATTCCTTGCAAAGTGTGTAACGGAAACCTTGTTTTCAACACCGAAACCGAAGCAATAAGCACCGTTTCAAAAAAGCTTTCGTTTCACGCTATGGAGCGGGTCGTTATAAGATATCTTTTTACAAAAGATTGCGTTTCCTCAAAGGAAAATCTGCCTGCAGGATATGTATTTTGCGAAGCTTTTGAAAAAGACGGATGCATTGAGTTTTTCTATCTCGATGATGAAAAATCGGAAAAATGCGCATATGATGTAGGTGAATATGTCTCCATCAACCTCGAAGAAAGCCGTTTCAGAGATGTTTTCTTTCTTGAAGACTCGGAAAACACCGTCATATCAGAGATAACCGTCAAGCGCGGCGGAGGCATGGGTATCATAGCGCAGCTGTGCAAGGACATCGAAATCGACAGATTTATCGTTAAACCCTCAGAGGGCGAAAGCATCACCCTTACCGCCGACATTATCCATATCGTCAATTGTTCGGGAAAGCTTTCGATACATGATTGCGAGCTGAAATCAAGCCTTGACGATGCCTGTAATGTACACGGCACATATACTTCGGTTGCTTCTATCGGGGAAAACTTTGTAGATGTCAGATACATGCATGAGGCGCATTCTTTTCTCGAACTTTATAAAAAAGGCGATCTACTCACAATTATCAACAAGAAAAATCTTGATGAAGTTTGCAGATTTCGCGTTTCGTCTGCATGCTTTTCCGACAGCTCCGGAATGGCAATCCGGATTTACACCGACGATCCTACGAATAATATCGGGGAAGGCTTTTTGATCGAATCGCCCTTGCGTATGCCCGATATGCACATTTACCGCAACAAAAGCGAAAACATTCCTCATTGGCGCCTTTCGGGTGCAGGAGACATAATTGTTGAAAACAATGAATATACAGACTGCAATTTCCCTGTTTACGCCTTTGATCTTGCGGAATACTGGTACGAATCGGGACGAATCAGGAACCTTGTTATAAGAAACAATCATTTCAGGAAAGCGCGCTTTTCTGACGGTTTTATAAAAACCGGTGTGTCGGGATATTCAGGCGATGATACACCATACATCCACAAATCAATTACTGTAACAGAAAATGTTTTTGAGGATATGATCGATCTTGCCTATGACATAAAAGGCTTTGAGAAAGTTATTATAAAAGACAATATAATCAAGTAAACATTCCACAAAATAAAGGAGTAAGAAGCTCATGGCATTTGAAGAACTTGCAAATTCCAATTTTATTCACGATGAGATCGACAAAGATCTCCGCGAAGGAAAAGTAGAAAAGGTTCACACCCGTTTTCCGCCCGAACCAAACGGTTATCTTCACATCGGAAGCGCAAAGGCTATCTGGATAAACGTTATGACCGCAAAAAAATACGGCGGACTTTTCAATCTCAGATATGATGACACCAACCCCGTCAAAGAAGACGATGAGTATGTTCAGTCGATCGAAGAGGACCTCCGCTGGCTCGGCGCCGAGCCCACAGGCGGAATCTTCTATGGCTCGGATTACTTTGACAAGTGTTACGAATACGCAGTCAAGCTTATAAAAGACGGAAAAGCATATGTTTGCGACCTTTCGGCAGACGAGATGCGCGAATACCGCGGAACTCTCACCGAGCCCGGAAAACACAGCCCTTACCGCGACAGAAGTGTTGAGGAAAACCTCGATCTTTTCGAAAGAATGAAAAACGGCGAATTTGCGGACGGAACAAGAACCCTTCGCGCAAAGATAGACATGGCATCCCCAAATATGAATATGCGTGACCCCGCCATATACAGGATCATTCATACCTCACATCACAGACAGGGTAACAAATGGTGCATCTATCCCCTCTACGATTTTGCCCATCCCATTCAGGACGCGACAGAGGGCATCACCTATTCTCTCTGCTCTATTGAATTCAAAAACCACCGTCCTCTTTATGACTGGGTGATCGACAACATCGGCTTTGAGATTAAGCCCAAGCAGCGCGAATTTGCGAGAATGAACGTTACCCACACTGTCATGAGTAAAAGATATCTCCGCGCGCTTGTGGAGGAGAAACTCGTTGACGGCTGGGATGACCCCAGAATGCCTACCCTCTGCGGTCTGAGACGCCGCGGATATACCCCTGAATCGATCTTTGAATTTGTCAAGCGTTCGGGAGTTTCCACTTCCCTTTCACTCTGCGACATCGGGCTTCTTGAATACTGCATCCGCGAAGAGCTTGGTCATGTGGTTCCGAGACGAATGGCGGTTCTTGATCCTATCGAAGTTGAAATCACAAACTTTGAAGACGGAAAAACAGAATACTTTGAAGTTTCAAACAACCCCGAAAATCCCGACGACGGCACACGAAAGGTTCCCTTCACAAAGCACCTTTATATCGACCGCGAAGACTTTTCGGACAATCCTCCACCCAAGTATCAGAGGCTTAAGCCCGACTGTGAAGTAAGACTTATGGGCGCATACATTGTGAAATGTAACGAAGTGATTTACGGAGATGACGGAAGAGTTGCAAAGCTTCTTTGTACCGCCGATCTTGAAACCTCCAACGGAATGCCCGTCGACGGCAGAAAAGTCAAGGGCACTATCCATTGGGTAAGCAGAGATAACGCAGTGGATGCAACAGTCAATCTTTATGACAATCTCTTCACCATCGAAGATCCGGGAGATATGGACGAAGAAAAGACCTTCAGAGATTACCTTAATCCCGAATCGCTCAAGGTAATGACAAATGCAAAGCTCGAGGGCTGCATGGCAGATGTCAAGGCGGGAGAAAAATTCCAGTTTGTCAGAAGCGGATATTTCTGTGCAGACTCCAAGCATCCCGGCACCTTCAACAGAATCGTAACCCTCAAGGGAAGCTATAAGCCTGAAGCAAAATAATTTTTTGAACCTCTCTTTTGCGGAGAGGTTCATCTTATTTATTCAATGTGATTATGCGCACCGAAATCGACGATCTCATCCGCCACCGTCGCCCCCTCATCACTTGTCGAGTAATTCTGAACATTTGTAAATGCCTGCGGCACCTCACCGACGATGACGGTATCAGCAACACAGATGCATGTGTTTACATTGCATTTCACACTTCTGAACGGCATAACAACGCATATGGTAAGCTCAACATCAAGCATGACTCTGTGATTTGTCTGATTGATTCCGCAGCTTTCAAAAACATTTCGGTAATCACACAAAACGGCGCTGTACGGTCTCATATATACTTTTATTCTCGGTCCTTTGCCGAGCAAAAAGCTGTTGTTGAACACATTCCCCAGAGGAATACCGATCACATCATCCGAATAGACTGCAAGGCTGTTGTAAATTTCCACTGCAACAAGCGCTTTCAGCTTGTTCATGTTTGCGGCTTTTGTTGTCAGCGCCACAATCCTTCCGCCTTCATTCTTTTCAAGCATTACAAGGTCATCGTATTCAAAGGCGTTGGTATTTGTCATGCGGCTTACCGCATCATTTATGATAAAAGTTGCCTCGGCTTTAGCCTTTTGCTCTGCCGCCGACCTTACCATCGGAAAAAGCATACTGTCAAAACATATGAAAATAGACACAATTACAAGCAACCAAAGCAAAAAAACAAAGGCGTTATGAGCCTTATTTTTTCTATGTAGAACAGATTTCTTCAAAAAAATCACCTCTTCACATAATATGCAAAAAGGTGATTTTTTTTGAAAACTATATGCCTATATCAAGAAAATAAGTTGCTATTCTGAAAAATATGAAAACGGCAAAAGCATCGACTATAGTGGAAATAATAGGCGATGCCATCAAAGCGACATCAAGACCGATCTTATCAGCGAGTAACGGCAGTGTGCACCCGATAAACTTAGCAAGGATTACTACAAGAATCAACGTTAATGAAACTATAGTTGCAATAAGATATACAGACTGTCCTCCGGTATCGCCAAGAATTCCGAACTGATTCATAATCACGATTCTTGCAAAATTAACAACTGCCAACGCCACACTGACTATAATCGATATCCGGAACTCTTTGAAAACAACTCTCAGAATATCCCCGAAACGGATATCTCCCAAAGCAATTCCGCGGATCATCATTGTAGCAGATTGAGAACCGCTGTTTCCGCCGGTATTCATCAGCATGGGAATACAGCTCACAAGTATGGGGAAAGCACTTATGGCATTCTCAAAGTACTGCATGACCATACCGGTGACAGTCGCAGATATCATGAGTACCATAAGCCAAAGCATACGCTTTTTGGCATGAGAAAAGACCGATGTTTTGAAATAGCTTTCTTCAATAGGCTCCATAGCCGCCATTTTTGAAATATCCTCGGTGTTTTCCTGCTGGATAACATCAATGGCATCATCTACCGTGACGATTCCAACAAGACGGTTGTCGTTATCAACTACAGGCAGTGCAATAAAACCATATTTATTGACGATCAGCGCAACCTCTTCCTTGTCTTCGTAAGCGGAAACGGAAATAACATTTGTTTCCATAATATCCTCGACCTTTTCGTTGTCGGAAGATGTAAGGAGTTTGCTGACCTCCACAAGCCCCACAAGAGTTCTATTCTCTGTGACATAGCAGGTATAGACAGTTTCCTTGTCTGAGCCCTCTTTTCTGATCTTTTCAATAGCCTGGAGCACCGTCATATCTTTTCTGAGGTTGATATATTCAACCGTCATGATGCTTCCTGCACTGCTTTCGGGATATTTCAATATCTCGTTGATAAGCTTGCGCGTTTCGGCATCGGTGTTGTTAAGAATGCGCGTAACAACATTTGCCGGCATTTCTTCAATGGCGTCAACCGCGTCGTCGATGAAAAGCCTGTCAAAGACATCGTGGATCTCGCGGTCGCTTATAGCTTCTGTCAGAATACGTTGACTTTCAGAATCAAGATAAGCAAAGGTTTCGGCGGCAAGCTCTTTGTTCAGCAATCTGAACACAATAACCACATCGGTTTTATCGAGTTCCTCGAACAAAAGAGCCAGATCCGCCGGCAGCATTCCGTTGACTGTGCTTTTAAGTTCCGGTAGTTTCTTTTGTTCCAAAAGCTCGATGGCTTCATTAATAACTTTTTCTTCCAATAAAATCAACTCCTTGTGTGATATTTTTTGCAACAGTGCGATAAAATATATATCACCTCCGCATAAACGGAACAAATTCCTTTGTTTTTAATATTATATAATATCCGCAACAAACATACATATTTTTCACTTACGATTGGCGGATACCAAGTTTGATCTGCAAGCTTATGTATGTTGATATTATATCATATGAGCATAAGTTTTGCAAGTCTTAGAAAACAGCAAGGCGGCATCGCATGGTTTTTTCGTCAAAATATACATATTTTGGACACGATTGTCGTTCAAATTGGTCTAAAGGCTTGAAAAAATCGGTGAAATCCATAAATAAATTCAAAAAATCCCTTGACAAGGTGAATTTAGATGATATAATTAAAATTAGATGTAAAAAGTATTATATTATCGGTATGGAGACACATGACACATTCTAAGCTTCAGGGCATCCTGTCAGCCGGCAACACTGCTGAAGATGTTGAAATGATTAAAAACGGAAACAAAGATGCCTTTGTGTTTCTTGCAAATTCATACCGCGACAGAATTATATCGATCGCTTTTTCATTCGGGCTTTGCGGTGCTGAACGCGATGACCTTATTCAGGAGGGCTATATCGCTCTATACAACGCCGCGAGAACATATGACAGTTCAAAATCTCAGTTTTCGACATTTGCAACTCTCTGCATCAAGCGCAGAATGCTGAATTGGATCGAAAAGAATGTCAACCCTTCCCTTTCCTCTATGTCAATCTCCGATCTCGATGACAATGATCTTTCCCGAATCGGAATGATTCAGGATAACTTTGAAGATGATTTTATTCTGAAAACCGAAATTTCGGATCTTCTTGATAAAGCAAAATCCATACTTTCGGAAAACGAATACAAGGTCTTCAGTCTTTACATTAAGGGATATACCAACGATGAGATCTGCAAAAAGCTCGGTATAACAAAAAAATCCTGTGACAATTCTCTTTTCCGACTGCGAAAAAAGCTCAGGTCGGTGAAGAATTGATATACGGTCCCGCAAAAGGTGGCTTATGCGGCGGTGCGATTCCGTCCGGGAACCGAAATATTTTTATAATCCAAAGCGAGGGAAAATCATGTACGAAAACAAGACATTAGTTTGCAAAGAGTGCGGACAGGAATTCATCTTCACCGCAGGCGAACAGGAGTTTTACGCTCAGCAGGGCTTCCAGAACGAACCCAAGAAGTGTAAGGCTTGCCGTATGGCTAAGAAGAATGCCGGCAGAGCTCCCAGAGAACTCTTCACCACCACTTGCGCAAACTGCGGCGGCGAGGCTAAGATACCTTTTGAGCCCAGCAACGACAGACCTGTTTATTGCAGCGAATGCTTCGCAGCAATGAAGGCTGAACAGCAGTAATCATAGCTCTTTAGGTGTTTGCATACACTGACAGGGTGAGTTGTTTTCTACAATTTTCCACCGATTGAATTTCGGCATTCTGCCGCAGTTATTCGGGCAGTATTGTACTGCTTTTAGAGTATGTTTTTATCTGAATTATGAAGCTGTTGAACTCCCCCTTTTGGGGGAGTTTTTCATCCACAACCGAAAGAGAGGTTATTTATGAATATTTGCGTATACGGCGCTGCAAGCAACAAGATCGACAAAATCTATATTGAAAAGACAGAGGAGCTTGGAAAATATCTGGCAAAAAACTCTATTGGACTGATTTTTGGAGCAGGTGCAAACGGACTCATGGGCGCAGCTGCCAGAGGAGCCTTTTCCGAGTACGGAAAGATAATCGGTATCGTTCCCCGTTTTTTTACAGGTGACGGTATAAGATTTGAAAAATGTACCGAAACGATCTTTACAGACACAATGCGCGAAAGAAAAAAACTTATGGAGGAAATGTCGGATGCCTTTATTATTGCTCCCGGAGGCATCGGAACACTCGACGAATTTTTTGAAATCTTTACCCTTCAGAATCTGAATCAGCACCAAAAACCTGTGGTTATTTATAATATCAACGGATTTTATGATACAATGCTTTTGATGCTGAAGGAGCTGGTTGAAAAAGGCTTTCTCGCAAAGAATGCAGTTGACAGACTTATTGTATCTGACAGCATCGACGACATATTTTTGAAAATAAAAGAATTCAAATACTGAAGCAAAAAAGCTTTTCGTTTTCACGAAAAGCTTTTTCTTTTTTTGAATTACTGAACAGAATTTTTTGCCTCAACATATTTTGCAAGGACATCAACACACGAATCAATACCGATCGAATCGGTGTTAAGGGACATATGGTAATTCTTAATCTCTCCCCAACGCTCGCCCGTGTAATAATTATAATAAGCAGCGCGCTTTTTATCGGTCTTTTCAATGGCTTCCTTGGCTTTCTTTTCCTCAAGACCGTAATACTTCATTGCGCGTTCAACTCTTTTGTTGATGTCAGAGTAGAAGAAAAAGTGAACAACATCGGTTCTTTCACGAAGAACATAATCAGCACAGCGTCCTACGATGACGCAGGGACCTTGATCCGCCACTTTTTTTATTATATCAGACTGAATGAGAAAGACCTTGTCGCTCAAAGGAAGCCCATACATTCCGCCGAAGCTTGTACCAAACATGGAGAGAGAATAAAGCAAGCTGTAAGTAGTATTCTTTTCGGCGTTTTCAAAAAGACTTTCTGCAAAGCCACTTTCTTTTGCAGCCATAGAGATCAGCTCATTGTCGTAAAAAGGAATTCCGAGCTTTTCGGCAAGCTTTTTTCCGACGAAACGTCCGCCGCTACCATACTGTCTGCTTATTGTGATAATTGATCCTGACATATTTGAATCTCCCTTCAAAGGTTTTATTGAATATATTATATCAGAATTTATGAAAAAATGCAATAATCAATCGTGATATTTGTTTATTTTTTTGTAATCATCCAAAACTTGACATATAACGACAAATAATATATAATATGTACAGATTTTTTGAATCACGAAAGGAGAGCAACATGGCGGGATTTACAAAAAAGGCTATTATTGACTCCTTTTATAAGCTTTTAGTGAAAAAACAGCTCAATCAGATCACCGTAAAGGATATAGTTACCGACTGCGGCGTTAACCGCAACTCTTTTTATTATTACTTTGAGGACATCCCCTCTCTCCTTTCGGAAGAAATTGAAGTTTTATGCCGGAATCTGATCGACAGCTATACAGAGTTTGACTCAATAGAAGAATGGCTGTATCATGTGGTAAATCTTGCGCAGGACAACAAGAAGATAATTCACAACTGCATTGCTTTTGTTGATCCGTCTGTTTGTGAAAAGTTTCTATCAAGGCTATTCACACACATTGTCACAAAGCATATCGAAAAAGCTGCAGCCCAGAGCTGTGTTTCGGAAACCGACCGAGAAATAATTGTAAGACTGTTCATTTATCAGTACACAGGCATCTTCCTTGACTGGATTAGAAGAGGAATGCCCGAAGATATCGGCGAAGCCATCAAACGGATGTGCTATTTGCAGGAGGGTTCTCTTGCAATGATGGTTTCCAAATCAAGCGACAAAACCCCCGATAACAACACTTAAATTCAGACATTTTCGACAGAATGTCTGAATTTTTGACATTTGCGCCAAATTGACCATACAAACAGATATTAAAAACTTTTATAATGTAATCATGAAAAAGTGTGAAATCTGCACTTGTATATTTAAGGAGGATTTATATGCGTTCTACCAAGCCTATGCTTACGGCAAAAATCGGTTATATTGTAATGTCCGCATTATGTGCAATTTGCGGAATTGCTCTTGTGATCGGAAACAAAAGCCTTATTCTGTCCGATTTTGGTACCCTGATCGGCATTTTTATGATTGTTTTCGGTGCTGTGAAGCTTGTTGGATATTTTTCGAAAGATCTCTTCCGTCTTGCTTTTCAACATGATATGGCATCAGGATTGCTCATGACGATCATCGGAGTTTTTGTGCTTTTCAAACCGGATGAAGCTGCAAACTACATTCATATCATACTCGGGCTGCTTGCCGCTGCAGACGGTCTTTTGAAGATCCAGATCGCTTTAGATTCAAAAAAATTCGGCATCAGTCTCTGGTGGCTGATCTTTGTTGTGGCAATTCTTTGCTGCTGTGTCGGTCTTAGTCTCCTTTTCAGGCCCGGCGAATTTTTGCGTCTCATGACGCTCTTTGTCGGTATTATGCTTATGACCGAAGGAGTACTTAATCTTCTGGTCGTTATCTTCACTGTCAAGATCATAAAGCATCAGAAGGCCGATGAAATAAACGACGAAAGTGAAGAATGATTCTCATTAACGAAAGGACTCTATTATGAACAAAATAAAAGTCATTACCGACTCCTGTTCGGATCTTTCTCCCGAACTGCTTGAAAAATACGACCTCGACTATGCTCGTATGAACACGGTATGTGACGAAAAAACAACTCCCGCCTCCCTTTCCTGGGAGTACTACTCCCCCACTGAGTTTTATTCTCTTATGCGTGAGGGAAAGCGTATCACCACGACACAGGTGCCTGTCGAAGAGTTCCAGCGAATATTCAGTGAATATATTTCGCAAGGATACGATATTATTTATATTGGCTGCAGTAATAAACTGTCAGGTTCTATAAACACAGGTTCTCTTGTGGCTAAAAAAATGATGGAAGAAAAACCAGGTGCAAAAATCGTATGCATCGATTCCCTCAACGCAAGTGTTGGCATCGGAATGCTTGCCATCCGCGCGTCCGAGCTTGTTCGCGAAGGACTGGATATTGATACAATAGAAAAAAGAATACTTGATATAAGAAATAATGTACGACAGTATGTGACAGTACACTCTCTTGAATTTTTGAAAAGAGCGGGACGCGTTACAGGCTCCGCTGCGTTCTTCGGAAATCTTCTCGGCGTAAAACCGATCCTTATCTGTGACGCTTTAGGCTATAACACAGCCATGAAAAAAGTCAAGGGCAGAGCCGCCTCTATGAAGGAGCTTGTTGCTTTATTGAAAGATACCATAGTCGACGCCGAAAAGCAGACTGTGTACATTATTAATTCCGACTGTGACAAAGGTGAGCTTGAGCAGTTCAAACAGATGGTTTTATCCGAGATAAACTGCATGGAGATATGTGTCCTGACCCTCGGGCCGATAATCGGCGCCTCGATCGGTCCTGACGCCATCGGATTGTTTGCTTTCGGACAAGAGGTAACATACAAAAGCGGAGAGTGAATACCGATGAATGAAACAACATATTTGACAGGAAAAATGTATCTCGATCTTATTCGCGGCGGTGCATCAAATCTGCGTGATCATGTCAAGACGGTCAATGATCTTAACGTCTTCCCTATTCCCGATGGAGATACAGGTGACAATATGCTTTTGACAATGCTCGGCGGTGCTGATGTAATGACTTCTGCAGAAAGCATTTCTTCTGCCTCGTCCGAAGTGGCAAAAGGAATGCTGCTCGGTGCTCGAGGAAACTCGGGGGTCATTCTCTCACAGTTTTTTGACGGCATCGCAGCAGGGCTTGACGGTCTCAAAACAGCCGACGCAAACGCCGTCGGCTCAGCTTTCAGGCTTGGAGTTGAACACGCCTACGATTCGGTTCTGCGCCCCACAGAAGGCACAATCCTTACTGTAGCAAAGGAAGCAACGGATTTTGCCTGCGAATCGGGCGCATCAGATCTTGAAAGCTTTATCCAGGCTTTTATCGACGAAGCAAAGCGCTCTCTTGAGCGCACGCCCGAGCTTTTAACGGTGCTTAAAAAGGCGGGAGTTGTCGATTCGGGAGGAGCAGGACTCATATATATCATGGAGGGGATGTTAGGCACCCTCAGAGGTGAAAAATGTGACGATACGAGTTTTGTTCCCGAAAAAAAGAAAGATTCGATTGATCTTTCTCTCTTTGACGAAAACTCAAATATGACCTTCGGATATTGTACAGAGCTGCTTGTCCGACTCCAAAACTCAAAAACGGACATTAAGAGTTTTAACACAGATTCGGTTACCTCTTTCCTTGAAACGGTCGGCGATTCTATAGTTGCAGTCAAAACAGATTCGGTTCTCAAAATTCATGTTCACACATTGACTCCCGAAAAAGTTCTTGAATTTTGCAGAAAATTCGGAGAATTTCTTACTGTAAAGATCGAAAACATGACCTTGCAGCATTCCAACAACGATGCTGTCGATGGGGCGCATAATACCCCTGCAAAAGAACATACAAAATACGCAGTTGTTGCAGTCGCTTCGGGAGACGGAGTCAAAAACACTTTCCGTGACATGGGTGCGGATGTTATCGTTGACGGAGGACAAAGCATGAACCCATCAACAGAGGATTTCGTTCACGCTTTTGACCAAGCAAACGCCGACAACATTTTTGTTTTCCCGAACAACAGCAACATTATACTTGCTGCAAAGCAAGCTGCAAGTATTTATAAAAACAGCAATATTTATGTAATCGAAAGCAAAACCATCGGCGACGGCTATGCCGCCTTATCAATGCTCAATCTCGATCTTGAAAATCCCGATGAGATACTGGGTGAGTTTACGCTTGCCATGGAAGGTGTCGTCACTGCCGAAATATCAAAAAGCGTCAGAGATTCTTCAATGCAGGACGGGGTGCCGGTACTGTGCGGCGATTATATCGGAATCGTTGGAAAAGAAATACTCACATCAAACAGTTCCCGCATAGACGCCGCCTTGAACACTGTTGAAAAAGCAGGCTTTTTGGATCACGATATCGTGATTATTATTAGAGGAATTGATTCAACGGAACAAGAAGCAGAGCTTATATCGAGACATATAAAAAATAACAATCCTCTCGCAGAAGTCTATACAATAGACGGAGGTCAGGATATTTACAGCTATATTCTTGTGGCTGAATAAGGAGTACATATGGCAAAAAACAATGCTGTGACAGAGGAGCATTCCGAAAGCACGCATCTCTTCCAAACACCGGAATTTACCAAGGAAATGAAGCAGACCCACACAATTCTGTCTCCCGATATTTTTCCATTGCATATGGAGCTGATAAAGCAGATATTCATCATGTATGGTTATAAGCTCGAGGTGCTCAGATGTGAGGGCAAAAAAGTAATTGACACGGGACTCAAATATCTGCACAACGATATGTGTTATCCCGCAATCTGCCTCAGCGGTCAGCAGTTGTATGCACTGACACAAGGCGATTACGACCTTGACAAGGTCGCGCTGATACAGTTTCAGACCGGCGGAGGATGCCGCGCGTCAAATTATATCTGGCTTCTGAGAAAAGCGCTTCACAACATGGGACTTGGTCACATTCCTGTAATCTCGCTGAGCTTCCACAGCATTGAAAAGCACAGCGGTTTCAAAGCCTCCCCTTCTCTGATTTTCAAAGGGCTTATTTCCATTGTGTATGGAGATATGCTTATGCTTCTGCGCAACCAGATAAAGCCTTATGAAAAGAACACCGGAGAAACACAGGCTCTTGTTGACAAGTGGATAGCATATCTTGTGGAGCAATTGAAGCATAACAAAGGACTTATCGGCAAATCTCTGAAAAATAATCTTCGTCTTATGGCGGAGGATTTCAGCAAAATCGAAAGACTTGACATCCAAAAGACCAAAGTCGGAATTGTCGGTGAAATCTATGTTAAGTATTCCCAATTCGGAAACAACGGGCTTGAAGCGTTTTTGGAATCCCAGGATTGCGAGTTCATGGTTCCGGGCGTTCTCGGATTCTTCCAGTTCATGTTCGACAATCGTATAACAGATTATGATCTTTACGGCGGCAGTAAGATGAAGCAAATAATATCCAAGCTTGGACTTTCAGCTTCAAACAAAATAGAAAAGATCATGCATGACATATTGAAAGACTATCCGCAATTTACCGTACCAGCACCTTTTTCGAGGATAAAAGAGCTCGGTGATCTTGTAATAGGCCGAGGGGTTCGAATGGGCGAAGGATGGCTGCTGCCTGCCGAAATTGCAGAGCTTATCGAAAACGGATATAACAATATTGTTTGCGCCCAGCCCTTTGGCTGTCTGCCAAATCACATCGTCGGAAAAGGCGTTATCAGAACACTTCGTGAGCTTTATCCCGATGCAAACATATGCCCCGTCGACTACGATGCAGGCGCATCAAAGGTTAACCAGGAAAACCGCATAAAGCTTATGCTTGCTGTTGCGAAGGAGGGAAAGAAAATTGAAAAAATTAGGTCTTGACCTCGGTTCGACAACAGTGAAATGTGTTGTTATAGATGAAAACGGAGAAATTCTCTTTTCAAAATACGAAAGGCATATGTCCCGTATCACCGCTGTAGCCTCGACTCTTCTTTCTGAAATATCATCTGCGTTCGGCAACGAAGAAATGCTGATTGCAGTGTCAGGCTCAGCAGGTATGGGAATTGCAAATGATCTCGGCCTTCCTTTTGTGCAGGAGGTATATGCCACCCGCACAGCTGTCCTCAAAAATCACCCTAAGACCAATATTGTGGTCGAACTTGGCGGTGAGGATGCAAAAATACTTTTTCTGAACGGTGCGCTTGAAGTGAGAATGAACGGAAGCTGTGCCGGCGGAACAGGAGCTTTCATAGATCAGATGGCAACACTTCTTGCAATTGAGCCGGATATGCTTGATGAG
Organism: Eubacteriales bacterium; assembly: GCA_045532035.1. GTDB lineage: Bacteria > Bacillota > Clostridia > Oscillospirales > CAG-382 > UMGS1052. The sequence continues at coordinate 20,092 of JAZSFD010000112.1, forward strand.
CTGGCGGAGGATCATGACAAAATCTATACCATAGCCTCCCGCTGCGGAGTTTTTGCAAAGTCTGACGTACAGCCGCTTATCAACCAGGGTGCAAGAAAAGAAAACATCGCTGCAAGTATTTTTCATGCTGTGGTAAATCAGACTGTTGCAGGACTTGCTCAGGGGCGAGAGCTTGAAGGAAACATCCTCTATCTCGGAGGTCCCCTCACCTTCTTTTCACAGCTCAGAAAAGCTTTTGACGACCAACTGAAGATAAACGGCATCTGCCCTGAAAACTCTCTTCTTTATGTTGCGCTTGGAGCGGCATACTCTGACGAAGCAAAAAAGTTTTTGCCATCCCACCTTTCAGATATCATAAAGAACTATTCATCAAGCACAGGCTATAACAGCTGTAAGCCGTTATTTACAAGCAAAAAAGAATATGATGAGTTCCTGAGTCGTCATACCTCAAATTCATCAATGATTAAAAAAATCGACTCGCCAGCAAAAGAAATGTTTCTCGGTATCGACGCCGGCTCTACTACCGTGAAAGCGCTTTTGTGCGATGAGGACGGAAACATCTTCAGAGAATTTTATCGCAATAACAGCGGAAATCCCGTTCCGCTTATCAAAGAGTATCTTGAACAGTTATATAATGAATATCCCGATATCAACATAGTGTCTTCAGCAGTGACAGGCTATGGCGAGGACATTATTAAAAACGCATTTCATATCAACCACGGAATCGTTGAAACTGTTGCCCACTATACTGCGGCTTCCCGTTTCTGCCCCGATGTAGATTTCATCGTCGATATCGGAGGACAGGACATAAAATGCTTCAAAATACGCTCGGGTGCAATCGACAGCCTATTCCTTAATGAAGCGTGCTCGTCGGGTTGCGGCTCTTTTCTTCAGACCTTTGCTTCTATTCTCGGATACACGCCCGAAGAATTTGCCAAGATCGGTCTTTTCGCCGATGCACCCGTTGATCTCGGTTCGCGCTGTACTGTTTTCATGAACAGTTCTGTCAAACAAGCTCAAAAAGACGGCGCAAGCGTTGAAAATATTTCTGCAGGGCTTTCAATAAGCGTTGTCAAGAACGCCCTTTACAAGGTCATAAGATGTGCAAACACCGACAATCTCGGAAAAAACATCGTTGTCCAGGGCGGAACTTTTCTCAACGATGCAGTGCTCAGAGCTTTTGAGCTTGACATAGGAAGAAATGTTATTCGTCCATCAGTTTCCGGACTGATGGGAGCCTATGGTGCGGCACTTTATGCAAGGTCTCACATTACAGACGACAATGGCGTTCTTTCGCGTGAACAGCTTTCAGCCTTTTCTCACACAGTCAAAGCGGTCACCTGCAACGGATGCAGCAATCATTGCAAGCTTACCATCAACACTTTCTCTGACGGTGGCTCATATATTGCGGGAAACCGATGTGACAGACCGATCAGGAACAGCACAGAGAATACAAACCTTGATCTTTTCGAACACAAGAATAAACTGCTTGATGAATACAGAAAAAATGATATCGATCGGTCAAAGAAAACTGTTGGCATTCCCATGGGATTAAATATGTATGAACTTCTCCCCTTCTGGCATAAGCTTTTTACAGAGCTTGGCTTCAATGTCATCGTTTCAGAAAGGTCCTCCCACAAGCTCTACCGCAATGGTCAGCACACAATCCCATCAGATACCGCGTGCTATCCCGCAAAGCTCATACACGGTCACATCGAGTCGCTTATCGAACAGTCACCCGATATTATTTTTTATCCATGTATGACATACAATGTGGACGAACAACTTGGCGACAATCACTACAATTGCCCTGTCGTTGCATACTATCCCAAGGTCATAAAGTCAAATGTAAAGCAACTATCCGACACCGTTTTTATAGACGGCTTTATAGGAATACACCTCAAAAAAGAGTTTACATCGCACTTTGTGAAGCTCATGGCGGCAAATGGATTTGATCTTGAAATGAAAGCTGTTCGTAATGCCGCAAGACTTGCATATGCAGAATATGATAAGCATATGGCTGCCCTCAGATCAAAAGCAGATGAATATATTTCGTATGCCAAGGCAAACAATAAGCCTGTCATCGTGCTGTGCGGCAGACCTTATCACATTGATCCGGAGATCAATCATGGAATATCCCGACTGATTTGCGAGCTCGGCGCTGTCGTTGTAACCGAAGATTCGGTAAGCTCAAACATTTCAAAGTTCAAAACAAGCGTTCTCAACCAATGGACATACCATTCCCGTCTTTATGCGGCGGCAAAATTTGTTGCAAACAACACTGATGCAAAGCTTGATATGAATCTTGTCCAGCTTGTTTCCTTCGGATGCGGAGTTGATGCCGTTACAACTGATGAAACAAGATCGATAATTGAAAGCACAGGCAAGATATATACCCAGATCAAGATAGATGAAATTTCAAATCTCGGCGCTGTCAAAATACGATTAAGAAGCCTTTTTGCAGTGATGAACGACAAAAAAAGTGAGGTGGGAAAATGATTTTTTATCTGCTTACGGTGCTTTGTGCAATATTCGGATATCTTTTTGGAGGCATCAACGGGGCAATTATTCTTTCAAAGACCGTTTACAAAAAGGATATTCGAAAATACGGAAGCAAAAACCCGGGGTTTACGAATTTCAAAAGAGTTTTTGGCAACGGTATCGCCACATGGGGCGTTATGCTTATTGATATTTCCAAAACTCTCATTCCTGTTCTTGTTTTCAGTATTCTTTTTGAAAACCTTTGCGGAATGCGTCAATTCGGCGCGTCAATAACCGGTCTTTTCTGCATGATAGGTCACGCCTACCCCATCTGGTACCGATTCAAAGGCGGAAAAACCTTTATGTCTTTTGCCACAACAGTTTGGTTTGTGGATTTGTATATGTCGTTAATTTTTCTGTGTATCTTTTTATTAATACTGTTTACAATTAAGTATATGTCCCTTTCTTCTATGACAGCGGCGGCAAGCTGTCCGGTGTCACTGTTTCTTCTGGGATACGATCATGTTTCAATACCGCTTATAATGTTGGTGGGAGCACTGCTTCTTATATGGCGTCACAAGGCAAACATTTCACGTCTTATAAAAGGCGAGGAATCCAAGTTTTCTTTAATTAAACATAATTAACTCAACCAAACAATCAGGAGGAAAAATGAAACATTATCTTGATAGCGCTGAGAACGTCATCAAATCTTTAGGCAGCAGCATCACAGGTCTGAAGGATTCTGAGGCAGAAAAAAGGCTTGCCGAAAACGGAAAAAACAAGCTTATTGAAGCCAAGAAAGAATCAATACTGCATCGTTTCCTGAAGCAGCTTTGCGAACCTATGACAATTATTCTGTTGGTAGCAGCAGCAATTTCGGCAGGTGTGGAAATATACGAAGGAATCCATTCGGGGCACATGGGCTTTCCGTCGGATGTAGTTATTATACTTGCTGTTGTCATTATCAACGCCGTATTGGGTGTTTTGCAGGAAAGCAAAGCGGAAAAAGCAATCGAAGCCCTGCAGGAAATGTCAAAAGCCCAAAGCAAGGTTATTCGCGACGGCAAGCAATTGTTTGTACCGAGCGAAGATCTGGTTGTGGGTGACATAATCATTCTTGAGGCAGGAGATGCAGTCCCCGCTGATGCACGCATTCTCGAATGTGCATCAATGAAAATCGAGGAAGCGGCTCTTACGGGCGAATCTGTGCCGGTAGACAAAAAGGTCGAGACTCTTACCACATCCACAGGAGACGACGTTGCACTCGGCGACAGAAAAAACATGGTTTTTATGGGCTCGACTGTGGTGTACGGCCGAGGAAAGGCTGTTGTTACAGCCACAGGCATGGAAACCGAAATGGGCAAAATTGCCGATGCGCTTGCACAGGCTGATGAAGGCAAAACTCCCCTGCAGATAAAGCTGGCAGGTCTTTCAAAAATACTCACATACCTTGTTATCGGTATCTGTGTTGTGATTTTTGGCGTTCAGCTGATTCGTGACGGCGTTGGTTTTGAACCGATACTGAATTCCTTTATGATTGCAATTTCTCTTGCGGTTGCGGCGATACCCGAAGGTCTTGCCACAGTTGTGACAATTGTCTTGTCAATCGGTGTCACAAATATGTCTAAACGCAATTCCATCATCCGAAAGCTCACCGCTGTCGAAACGCTGGGATGCACACAGATCATCTGCTCGGACAAAACCGGTACTCTTACACAAAACAAAATGACAGTTGTCGATCACTTCGGTGATGACGAAGGGCTTCTTGCAAATGCCATGTCTTTGTGCTCGGATGCAGAGTTCGACACTGAGGCCAATACAGCGGTCGGTGAACCGACCGAATGTGCTCTCGTCAACTACGCAGAAAAGCTCGGACTTTCAAAAAACACACAAAAGAATGTTTTTGTCAGAATCGGAGAAGTTCCTTTTGATTCCGGCAGAAAGATGATGTCAACTGTTCATAAAACCGCTGACGGTGCATTGATACAGTTTACCAAAGGCGCACCCGATGAGCTTCTAAAAAAATGCACAAAAGCGCTTCTTGGCGGTGCTGTTGTTGAGATGACAGATGATGTGCGCGCAAAAATTCTCGCCGCAAACAAAGATATGGCAGACCGTGCACTGAGAGTTCTGGCAGCCGCAAAAAAGGATCTTTCAAGCGAACCTTCGGTATATGACTCGGAAACTGTAGAATCGGATTTGTGCTTTGTAGGCCTTGTCGGTATGATCGACCCTGTCCGTCCCGAGGTAAAACCCGCAATCGACAGCTGTAGTGATGCCGGTATCAGACCTATTATGATTACAGGAGACCACAAAGATACCGCTGTTGCAATCGCAATGCAGCTTGGCATTATCAGTGATGCGTCTCAGGCAATTACAGGCGCTGAGCTTGATAGCATTCCTGATGATGAGTTTGGTATTGCCGTTGAAAAGTATTCTGTTTATGCGCGTGTTCAGCCCGAACACAAAACAAGAATCGTAAACGCCTGGAGAAAGAAAGGAAAAGTCACCGCGATGACAGGCGACGGCGTAAACGACGCACCCTCTATCAAAAATGCCGATATCGGTGTCGGTATGGGCATCACAGGAACAGATGTAACAAAAAATGTAGCTGATATGATTCTTGCTGACGATAACTTTGCTACCATAGTATCGGCAGTCGGAGAAGGCAGAAGAATTTATGATAACATCAGGAAAGCTATTCAATTCCTTCTTGCATCAAATCTTTCCGAGGTTTTGACAATATTCTTTGCCACCCTTTGCGGATTTACAATCTTTGCTCCCGTTCACCTGCTCTGGATTAATCTTATCACAGACTGTTTCCCTGCACTCGCGCTTGGCATGGAAAAGCCTGAAACAAACATCATGAATCGCAGACCTCGTGACAGCAAGGAAGGAATCTTTGCCGGCGGTCTTGGCTTTGCGGTTGCATACCAGGGCGCGCTTGTAACCCTCATTACCCTTGCTTCCTATCTTATTGGCAGATTCTGGCTTGCAAATCTTCATCACGCAGAAGCTATTGCCGCAGGAACTTATTCTGCAGAAATGCTTGGAACATCCATGGCATTCCTTACTCTTTCGCTTTGCGAAATATGCCATGCCTTCAACATGAGATCTCTCCACGGCTCTATTTTCAAAATGAAAGGTCAGAATTTGTGGCTGTGGGGTGCAGGTGTGCTTTCGCTCTTACTCACAACTCTCGTTATTGAAGTAGATTTTCTTGCCAAAGCCTTCGAGCTTGCGCATCTTGATCTTATGGAATACGGCATCGCATTCGGACTTGCAATTCTGATCATTCCTATTGTTGAATTAATAAAGATAGTACACAGAGCTTTTGATAAAAGAAAATCCAAATAATTCTTTTAAGCCTTTATAATCAAAGAATTCAAAAAAACGGTAGATAGTTTACAACTATCTACCGTTTTTTGTATCATATTTTATCAAAAATCAGAATATCCGAATCACCGTCGTGAAGATCGTTTCCGAGGTTGATTCCCGCATTCATAAGCGTGTTGCCGTGATAGCACCTGCCGCTGCTCTTTTCTTTATACACTGCATCAGGGCCAAGTCCCTTAAGCTTTATGTGATAGCGACCCTTTATCTTATATTTTGTTACAACATAGGTCAGCACAGCTCTTGATTTGTCCTCAGACACATATTCCCAGGCGCACCAACGGCTGTTTGTAAACGGGTCAATGAGCCTGTAATTGTCGCCGTTCACAATGGTATCGTAAAGCTCCTTGTAACGCTCAACCTGTTCCTTTACCATTTCTTTTTCTTCGTTCGAAATGATGCTGAGATCAAGCTCATAGCCAAAAGAACCGGAGGTGGCGACATCACCTCTTGTTTTGAAAGGCATCGATCTTGCTGTCTGATGGTTGGGAGATGCTGAAACATGAGCAGACATTACACTTGCGGGATATGCAATAGAACTGCCGTACTGGATCTTGCAACGCTCAAACGCATCGGTGTCATCACTCGTCCAGATCTGCGGGAAGTAATAGAACATTCCGCAGTCAAAACGGCCTCCACCACCCGAGCAGCCTTCAAAAAGAATATCGGGGAAAGTGCTTGTCAGGCGTTCTGCAAGGTCATATACGCCGAGAACATATCTGTGGAAGACTTCTTTCTGCTGATCTGCGGGAAGCGCGGCAGAGCCGACCTCGGTCAGATTTCTGTTGAAATCCCATTTTACATAAGATATATCTGCAGATCTTAAAACAGCGGAAACAGCATTGAATACATGATCGACCACTTCTTTTCGCGAAAAATCAAGAACCGCAGTCTCTCTGCCCACCGAACGATCACGGCCGGGAACATGAATGCACCAATCGGGATGCGCTCTGTAAAGCTCACTGTCAAATGAAACGATTTCGGGTTCAAACCAAAGACCAAATTTCATGCCAAGCTCCGAAAGTCTGCTTGTAAGCTTTGAAAGACCTCCGGTAAGCTTGTTCTCGTTGACTACCCAATCTCCGATGGAGGTGGTCTCATCGTTTCTGCATCCGAACCAGCCGTCATCCATAACAAGCATTTCAATTCCAAGGGGCGCTGCAGCCTCTGCAATCCTGATAAGCTTTTCTGTATTAAACTCAAAATATGTAGCTTCCCAGTTATTGATAAGGATGGGTCGTCTTATATCCTTATATTTTCCGCGACAGATATTTTTGCGGATAAGCTTGTGGAATTGACGCGACATTCCACCAACACCGTCGGCAGAATAGACCATTATTGCCTCAGGTGAAGTAAACTCTTCTCCCGGCAAAAGCTTCCACTTGAAATCCTCGGGGTTGATGCCCATAATAAGTCTTGTCTGATTGATGGTATCGACCTCGACCTTAGCAGAGAAGTTTCCACTGTAGCAAAGTGCGAAGCCGTAAGCGCTGCCATGGTCCTCTGTTGTATCGTGTGCCACAAGAGCCACAAAGGGATTGTGATTGTGGCTGGAGGAGCCTCGCTTGCTTGCGATCTCCTGGATACCCTGAATAATGGGTTTTCTTTCAATTGTGCGCTCTGCCGCCCAGGTGCCGTACAGATGAATAAGGTCGTAATCCTTATCGTCAAAGTCAACACAGGTGCTGTAGACCTTTTCGATAAAGAAAGGCTTGTCCGAGGTGTTCTTTACTCGGGTATATCTCATAACCGCATCATATCCGTCAACGATACAATAAGAAAGTATAACTTCTGCGCCGGACAGTTCATCGATCATTGTTATTTCAAGAGTTTTTGCCTGAGAATCGTTTTCTGTGTAAACCGCAGGAAGTCCCAAAAGCTTCTTTTTGCCATCAAAGATCTTATGAGAAGCATATTTAAGAGCAGATGCGGAGTTTCCGCATTCCATTTCGACAGAAAAAGCGGATACACGGTAGTCGCCCGTTCCGTTGCAGGAATATTCCTGGGGCTGTGTATCAAGGGCAAAAAATTTCACTCCTGCCGACGGAGCCCAGGGAGAAAAGGACTCATTGATGACATCCGAGAAAAGATATTCAAGGTCGTCGTCACCGATATAAGCACCGTAATAAAGATGCTGAAGATATCCGTTGCGGCGAACGATCATGACATATGATGTGTTTTCAGTATCGATCTTGAAGATCTGTCTTTCAGCGTTATAATTTATTTTCATTCGATATAACTCTTTTATCAGTTAAGTTCGGGATCGTAAACGGCGCGTTCTCCGCCAATATATTTACTGCGCGTTCTGGCAAGAGTGAGATGTGCACATCCAATCTCGGTAACACTTGTCCTTACCGGCACTGCCACAGGACGAAGATGCATTCCGATGAAGGTGTCACCGATATCGATTCCGGCGTGTGCTCTGATCGTTTCGACTACAACAGGCTCATCAAAGCCCTTGTATGTCGTTGTTGCAAAAGAACCTCCTGCATGTATCTGCGGAACTGCATTCACACGGTTTTCGAGTCTGGGATATATGTATGCCTCTTTTTCGA
>JAZSFD010000021.1:0-11228 GCA_045532035.1 Eubacteriales bacterium
TAGAATGAGAAAGAATGTGTGATACAGCTTCGTCAACGGACGATACGAGCTTCACCGCAAGAATATAGTCAAGAAACTCGGTATCAAAATCGGATTCGCTCGCAGCAACACCGTCAATAATGCCACGGCTGTTTTCACAAAGTCGAAGCTCAACAGGAATCTGCCCTGCACTTTTTCTGTCATCAACAATAAGAGCTTTAAGTCTTGGCAAAAACTCCATCGCAATCGAATTGTGCACCAGCAAAACCTCCTGCGCGTTGCACACAGACGGACGACTGGTTTTTGCATTGTTTACGATTTTTAACGCCATATCAAGATCGGCTGTTTCATCAACATATACATGGCAAATGCCGGTTCCCGTATGAATACACGGAACAGTTGCATTATTGACACAGGCATTGATAAGTCCTGCTCCGCCGCGAGGAATCAAAAGATCAACATATCCTTGCGCTGTCATCAGAACATTTGCACTTTCGCGCCCCGGTTCGGAAACAAGGTTGAGAATATTTTCATCCGCACCGACAGCGACGATGCCTTTTTTTAGAGCATCAACAATAGCAGAGCAGGATGCATACGCTTCCTTTCCGCAACGGAGAAGGCAGGAATTTCCGCTTTTTATGGCAAGGCACGCAGCATCAGAGGTCACATTCGGACGACTTTCGTAAATGATTGCCACAAGTCCGAGAGGAACTCTGCGCTTTTTTATAACAAGACCGTTTGGACGCACCATTTCGGAAATGTCTTCCCCAACAGTAGAACTGAGCTTTGCGATCTCACGCATTCCCGATGCCATAGCGCGGATACGCTTTTCATCAAGTAAAAGCCTGTCAAGCATGACATCTGATACGATGCCTTTCGCTTTTTCAATGTCAGAGCTATTCTTTTCGATAATCAGAGGTATGTCTGCCTCAAGAGCATCTGCCATCGAAAGGATGAGAGCATCCTTTTCGGCTGAGGTCATTTTTGCCGCCGATATCGAGGCTATTTTTGTTATTTTGACTAAATCTATTGTTTTCATGAATTTACCTTTTTGAGAAATCTGGTACCGATTTTTTCTCCCGCCACAATTCCATAAAGAAGTCGGGGATCAGAACCGTTGGCAATTATCATATCGCAACCTGCATCGGTGGCAATCTGAGCAGCCTTGATCTTTGTCGCCATGCCGCCTGTACCAAGATCACTGCCTTTTCCGCCGCCGAGAGAGATGATCTTGTCGTCAATGTGCTCAACTGTATCAATAAGCTTGGCGTTGGGGTTTTTATGGGGATCGCTGTCATAAAGCCCATCAATATCCGACAGCAGAACAAGGAGATCTGCTCCGATGCTTGCTGTGACAATTGCTGACAGGGTATCATTGTCGCCTATTTCGATTTCTTCAACCGAAACAGTGTCGTTTTCGTTAATAATAGGAAGAGTGTCGAGCTCAATAAGGCGTTCAAGAGTGTTGTGAAAATTCTTTTTACGAGTTTCGCTTTCAATGTCTGGAGCTGTTATAAGAATCTGAGCAACATTGTGGTTGTACTCTGTAAAAAGCTTGTCATATGTATACATAAGCTCACACTGCCCGACCGCCGCTGCCGCCTGCTTTGTGGGAATATCATCAGGACGCGAGCCAAGGCTAAGTTTTCCGACACCCATGCCAATGGCCCCCGACGAAACAAGAACTATCTCATTACCTGCGTTCTTCAGATCACTAAGAACCTTGCAAAGCTCTTCGATCCGTCTTATATTAAGTCTGCCGGTCTTGTGCGCAAGGGTTGAAGTACCGACCTTTATTACTATTCTCATTTCAACCTCTCATAACTGTTTATTAATAATAATATCACAATAAGACATAAAAAGCAACACTTATTTATAAATCATACATAAAATTATACATAAGAAATGACGGTGTACGTAAAAGACACCGTCATTTTTGATTTAATCAGTTTAATTCTTATTTCTCTTCACGGATAATAACCTTAAGAGGATCTTCGGTTTCGTCAACATACTCTTCATTTTCGTTGGCGGGGTTGAAGTACTTATAAGTGAGGCTCCAAAGCGACTTAAGCTTTGTGTTTGCTTCGGTGTACTCATAGAGATCGTTGTCGAAATCGAAAACAAACTCATCAAAAGGAGTGCGAACGACATCGTCGAGTGTTTCGGTATCTTCTACAACCTCTTCCTCTTCTTCGGTATCCTCAGGAATACTTGTGGCATATACTGTTGATCCGCCAAAAATGAGTGCATCATAAGCATCCTCAGAAAAAGCCTTGGCAGCCGCTGTGACAATTCTTTCACCGGATGCGATCATCTGTACATTTTCATTTGCTCTCTGAGCATCATTTGCAGCCTTATTGGCAGTCACCTGTGACTTGTTTGCAGCATCAGCATCAGCCTTGGCGGAAGATGCTGCACTTGCAGCAATAGTATCAGCATACAAAACTTCTTCAACAAAGAGTTCTGCCTGCTCTGCGACAGCATTGATCTCCTCGGATGCCTTCTTAGCTTCTTCAGCGGAAACCACCGCCTTGTTTGCGGCATTCTGAGCTGTAACTGTTGCAAGTCTGATTATCTCGTCTGCCTGAGCGATGGTAGCCGCACTTGACGCATCATTTACAACACCTGCAACGATCTTGCTGATCTCAGCCTTTGTTGCAGCTTTAAGAGCCTTTTCAGCTTCGGCTGCAGCTTTCTCAGCTTCAGCAGCAGCGTTTTCCGCTGTTTCGGCATAAGCTTCAGCGCTCTTGGAATAACCTTCAGCTTTTGCTCTTTCGGAGCGAACAGCGTCATCACCGACCCATGCGGCGATTTCAGAATCGCTAACTGTAAGTGCGGAAAGCTGTGCATTTACATTGGCATATACTGTTTCTACATCATAGTCGCCGCGGCAAAGACCTTCATAATACTGCTTTGTGATGGCATTTGCTTTTTCAAGAAGAATTTCTTCTTCGATGTGTGTATCTGCATCAAAGCCGTAGAACATACTGAGCAAGGAATCAAGATTCTGCTGTTTGAAAGCTTCTGTTCTGTCAGACTGACCCGCAACAGGCTTCTTGATGTAGTGATGACCTGTGTAGTCATTGTTCATATAGTAGCCGCCGTTGGACTTGACACTGATCTTCTTTTCGCCCGAATCTTCGGTAATCATGTAATAGTGTTCTTCTTCAATTCCATACTGGAGAATATTTGCAAGCTCCGCATTGGTATTGAAGAGGGTGATGATTTCTGCAGCTCTGGCGGGATTTCTCGAGGTTGCACTTACAACAAACATCGAATCAAGGGTGTTTTCTGTGGTAGCAACAGGTCTCTTATAGATCTGACACACATATTCAGTGCCAACCTCTTCCGACCACTTTGCAGGAGAATCAGCATAACCCTTGCGTACATCTACTGCAAAAGGTGTGCCTTCAACATATGTAGCTGGGATATATCCTGCAAGTCTGTATTCGCGGATCTTCTGGAAATGAGTCTTGACGACCTCGTCAGCATTCTCCGAGAAAGGCGAATTAGCAAACACGCCATACACATTATACTTTGCACCGAGAGCTCCGCCCTCTTCAAGATAATACTCATAGAACTGAGGAGATACTCCGCCATCGCTGAGAGCAAGCGGAACAACACCGGGCTCGTTTGCAGCGATTGTGGCAAGATAGCCTTCAAGGGCGTTGATCGTCTTAAGATCCTCTGCATTTACTCCGTACTTGTCAAGAAGCTCCTTGTTGAATACAAGGTATTCATATTCACCGATAGCCTTGTTTACAGGTATACCATAAAGTCCGTTTGCAACACTTGTGGCACCTGTGGTAAAGGTAGGATAAACATTGGAAGTGATAAGCTTGGCTTCGTTCTTGAGGTAGTCGTCAAGCTTTGCGAGGCGTCCGCTTTCAGCAAGCTCAATATACTTATCCGAGCTGTTTACAAGGAAGATGTCGATCTGAGGCTCGGAAAGAACGATTTCGGGAGTAACCTTTTCAACAATGGGATTACCCTTTTCATCCTTGACAGGGTTGCCGTTTTCGTCAACCTTGTTCCTGTCATATCCGAATACCATCTTTGCAAGTCTGTCGTATTCACTTTCATTCTTTTCTTCAGCAACTTCAAGTTCTTCGCCGGTAAGGGCAGCCGTATCAGTTGTGCCGGTTGTTGCAGCGGTGGCGCTTTCGGAAGAATCGGTCTTGTTCTTTTCTTTCTTTGCAGCCTTTTCAGCTTCTCTCTTTGCTTCGAGTTCAAGCTGATATGCAATAGCTTCTTCTTCTGCAACGTTTATGGCGTTCCAATATTCGAGGTTATCTCCGCCGTCGTCATGGATATAGTTGATCTTGACAACAGTTCTGTAATCGGGAAGCAAAATCTCGTTAAGGGCAATTTCAACCGCCTGAGCCTGTTCAAGGTCGGTTTTCTCATCTGTGAGAATGTACATATTGAGGACGATGTTCTGACGGATACTGGAATTATCAGTAGTATCAGCTTCGTCATCACTCTTACAGCCTGTCAACACCACAGGTATCAACATTGCAAGCGCAAGAAATGCACCTAAAATCCTTTTCATTTTCATTTTCGAAGATCCTCCGTGAAAAATTGTTTTTTCTGTTAAACACAGAACTTCTTATATCTTATTTATTTTACAATATTTATCTCTGTATGTCAATAGTGGAAAACATTTTTGTTCAATTTGCCCATATAACACAAGCGATTTGATGTGATAATGCATAAAACTCAGTCATCGTTTTCTTCATCATCCGACCCTTCCTCATCGTCATCCTTTTCGGTGATAACAGTGAGCTGAAGCTTTTCGACCCTGTGTTCTGCCACCGAAATGATCTTGAAGCTGAGGTTATCAAGGGTCGCCTCCGGATGCTCTCCGTCCTGTGGGATCATACCGATAAGACTAACAGCAAGACCTCCGATGGTATCACATTCCTCATCGTTTCTGATTGAAATGCCGAGTTCTTCCTCGACCTCGCTGACAAGAGCAAGACCTGCGACAAGAAATTCGGTATCAGAAATTCTTTTTATTTTTGATTCAGCCTCTTCCTCGTCTTCGTCATCATATTCATCGCTTATCGAACCCATTATTGATTCTATAAGATCCTCCATCGTGACAATACCAAGGGTTCCGCCGTATTCATCAATAACAACAGCCATCTGGATACGCTCGGACTTGAATCTTTCAAAAAGATCCTTGAGATTGTTTGTTTCGGGCACACACATCGGCTCTCTTATATAATTGGAAAGAACGAAATCCGGGTGATCTTTTCCAATGAGCTCGAGAAGATCCTTTACATAAAGGATACCCACAACATTATCGAGGGTTTCCTTATATACCGGAATACGCGAATATCCGTTTTCAACAACAATACGAAGAACCTCGTCAAGAGATTCCGAAAGCTCCACAGCCGTAACATCTGTACGATGAGTGAGTATTTCTCCGACGGTTCTGTCGTCAAACTCGAATATGCCGTGGATCATGTCGGTTTCGCTTTCCTCTATGTTTCCGTTTTCTCTTCCCTCGTCGATCATCTGACGGATCTCACCCTCGGTGACATCCTCGATAACATCCTCAGGCTTTGCTCCGGCAATCCTTGCAAACAATCCTGATATGAAATTTACCACATAATACAGAGGAGTGCAAAGACTGGTAAAGAATCTGAACATCGGCAAAAGCGAGAGACACAAGCCGTCAGTGTGCTTGACGCCAATCTTGGCAGGCAAACTCTTTGCAAAAATAAGAAGCAGGAGCATCGTTACTGCAAAAACCGCTGCCACAGAGACCGTAACCGACAGCCAGAGCGGAAGCTCCAGCAAAAGTTTGGTTGAGCAAAGCTTCGGAACAAAACACGATGATGAGACGCAGGATGCAAGCACGATGCAGGAAAGGCTTGCCATTTCAGCAATCTGACCAAGCTTATTGTTTTCAATCGTCTGCAATAGCTTTTCCGACTCCTCTTCGTCGGCGAAAAGCTTCTTAACATTAAGTTGATTCTGAGACAAAACTGCCTTTGTACTGACTTCGATCAAGGCGCATATAAGTGCAAGCGCCGCAAAAACCAGTATACATGGCCACGGGTCCATTTCAAAAGTTCTCCTTTTTATTGTTATTTGTCAAAAAAACACAAATATTGCGCTTTATAACAAAGTAATTATACTACATTCTTATGAAAAAGTCAACGCGGAAAACACAATATCCTGTATCAAAAAATCAATTTTATTCTGCGCTCTCTTTTAATTTCAACTTTTTTGCAAAAAGCTCTTGACATTCATGCGTATTTGTGGTATCATAACTCTTGCCGCGGATAATTGCGGATCACACGGAGAGGTATCGAAGTGGTCATAACGAGGCGGTCTTGAAAACCGTTTGTCCGCGAGGGCACAAGGGTTCGAATCCCTTCCTCTCCGCCAGGCATTTTAATATTGTTACAAAAATTCGGAGAAGTACTCAAGTTGGCCGAAGAGGCGCCCCTGCTAAGGGTGTAGGTCGGGTTTACCGGCGCGGGAGTTCAAATCTCCCCTTCTCCGCCAGAAAAGAAGTATCGTTAAGATACTTCTTTTTACTTTTGCCTTACTTTTGCGTGGCAATCAAAGACAGAATCGAACCCGCACGGCTATGCATCAGTCTCCTTCGGCAAAACCATGATGCAATAAAAAATTCAAAATGATCTGTTTTATGTTGACAATCTACCAAAAAAATGCTACAATCTGTTTGTTTTAATTTTTATTATATAAGGAGAATTTTATGAAAAAGCTTATTGTTTTATCTTTGCTTTCAGCGCTTCTTTTGGCAGGATGCAATTCGGACAATGGTGCAACCAGTGGAAATGCGGAAAACATTCCCGGCGTTGACGAAAGCAATGCAACAGAGGCACCTTCAGATGAAAAATCACAGTCCAAAGACACAAAGCCCGTCGCCGGTGGGTCCTATCAGGAAGGTGCGCTTTTCCAATTCGGATTGGCTCCCGTTGAGCTTGATGATGTGGGTTACGGATATTTGAACGAATCAGGTGAATGGGTTATTGAACCCGGTTTCAAAGCAGCAACCGAGTTTGGCCCCGACCAGCTTGCCTTCGCGGTGGTTAACGGCGAATGGCGCTTAATTGATACAAAGGGTGAAGTTGTCTCGGATATAATTTTCCACAGAGTAAGACCTTTTTCCGCTTGCGGAATAGCAAGAGTTGAAATGAAGGATGAAAATGGTATTTATCCTGCCTACTTTAACGGCAAAGATATCTACAGAATCGAAAACACTGAAGAATACTTCGGATTGAACGATTTCTCTGCCGAGGGGTATGCGGTGGTTATTCTTGATGACGGAAGCCAGGGCCTTATTGATTCGGATTATAACTGGGTTATTCCCGCAACACAGGGACTGCAGCTTAATATTCTTGCTATACAAAACGGTCTGTGCGCCTTTGATAACAGCGAAAACAAAACATGCGGATTTTATGACAAGGACGGAAACATTGCTCTTTTAATGCCCGAAGATTATTATGATTTTCATAAGGGCGTCGTATTCGGTGCAAACGGTCTTGCAGCTCACAACAACGATGTTTACGACAAGAGTTGGAACAAGGTCATTGATATATACTCAATAGTAGAAAACAGCGACTACTATGTGAGCACAAGTTTCAATTCAAGCGATTGGATGAGACTCAGACGCACACCAAAGAATACAAGCTATGGCTCATATATTTATATGGATGCACAAGGAAATATCATGGCATATGCCAATGAATCTGATATGAAGCATCTGACAAACAACTCTCCAATGCTCATAGCCGACAGAATTTGTCTTTACATGTATGTTGAATTGGACGACGAAGGAAAAGCCATAGCTCTCAGTGATGCCACAAATTCTGACGCAAAGAAAAAGCTTGTAGTCCTTAACGAACGGGCAGAATTTGTTTATTCACCATACAATCTTGATGTTTCAGACTTGCATAACTATTACACAGACGGATACACCTGGGCTGAAGTTATTTCCGAGGACGATGTATATGTAATTCTCGACGAAAACGGAAATATCATTTGGCAAAACAACGAGGATGCTCCCGTCGATTCGATAGGCGGATATGAGGGATAAATAAAAAGTATGCTTAAAGGGTCTTGTCAAGGCAAAAGTTTGCCTTGACAAGACCCTATTTTGCATTGAGAAATTCAGAAAAAAATCAGTTTATCTTTTTATTATGTCACAAATATTTCAGAAACTTTGCAACAGATTGAAGCAGTGCAACAATTCAGCTTTTATTAAAATTGACGCGTAAAATCCCCCCGACGCATTTTCCGATACTCGGACGGAGTCATACTTGTAACCGAACGGAAAGCTCTTATAAAAGTCGACAAGGATCCGAATCCAACTTTATATGCTACATCGATCAGCGGAACACCCTGCATTATAAGAAACTGACTTTCGGCAACCCGCCAACAGCTTTCACAGCCTTTTCGTCGCGGTTCACAAGTCCTTTGGGATCGGCAACACAATCGGTAAGTGTCTTTCTCACAAGAGCTGCGACCTTTTCGCAATAGTATTCGCCGTTTATAAGATTCGAGAGCCTCCATTCGCAGATGCTGACATATTTGGCGATCATATCTCCGAGTCCCGAAACAAGCATTCTTTCGGGAGCCTTGCAAAGGATATCAAGATCACCCACAATATAGTCGGGGCACCTGCTGGCAAGAGATATCTTAAGCCCGTCGCGGATGACAGAGGAGGTTGCCGAAGCATACCCATCCATCGAGGGGGCGGTTGCCACAATTATAAATTTCCTGCCTGTCACACGCGAAACTATTTTGCAGATATCGTTGATAACACCCGATCCCACACCGACAATTATGTCGCACTCGTCATCAAAATGCATGATAACAGACCCGACATTCTGCTCGTTGGGTTCAAGCTTTCCGCAGGGGAAAACAAATTTTGTATATTTGCTATCGGTGTCCTTGAGTATATTGCATACTCTGTCACCTGCGGCGGCATATGTGTTCTCATCTGCCACAACAAAAGCTTTTTTGCAACCGAAATCTTTCACGAGAACGGGAAGTGCATCTATTTTTCGA
This sequence comes from Eubacteriales bacterium, assembly GCA_045532035.1. Classification (GTDB taxonomy): domain Bacteria; phylum Bacillota; class Clostridia; order Oscillospirales; family CAG-382; genus UMGS1052. The sequence continues at coordinate 9,034 of JAZSFD010000021.1, forward strand.
TAGAAAAACCAACCTTGCTTTCGGGATGCACCCTACCGCATTCGCAAAGGACCCCTTCTTTTATCATATCCATTTTTGCTCCGTTATCTGTTCTTCAATGTAGTATTTACAAAGCAATATGCATCATTCCATCTGTCGTGAGTGATTCCGCGTACCCACAGGCAGTTTTCCTTGTAGAAAGAGCCGGGACCGACCGAGTAGCTTTCGCCTTCGGAAAGGTGAAGCGGGCCTTGCATATTACGGAGATTGTTTACAAGAACAAGCTCGATCTCGTTTTCACCATCAACAAGATACTGTGTGACATCAGCGGTATACGGTTCCCACATAAACTGTGTAAGTTCTTTACCGTTGATCTTAGCCTTTACCACATTGATGCCGCATTTCACGAAATCAAGCATCATATCACCGTTCTTTTCAAACTTCTTTGTAACTGTGATATCTCCTGCAAAAAATGGGAAGCCCTGTCTTTCGATATTTGTCAAATAGACAGTTTTCGCAGGCTTGGAAATGACAAACTTTCCGGAATAGCGGCAAGCGTTTCTCGGAAGTTCTTCAAACTCTCCGTCGGTCTTCACTGAAAAATTACCCACAAGATACATCTGCTCGAGCTCGATATCAAATGTAAGCTTGTTCTTTTCAGATTCGAAAAGCTTGGCTTTTTCGATGTTGCGATATACTTCTTCAGACTGGGTGAAATCCACATTGACCGAAATTTTGTTTTCACCGCTCTTGACATATTTTGAAATGTCAAGCTTTCTGAAAGCCCGATCGGCAAAAAATCCGCAATCGGTCTTATCGACGGCAATTCCGTTTACCGAAATGTCAAGGTTTTTGGGAGTTTCGCAGACAAGGTACAAAGACTCGGGAATGAAATCAGCTTCAAATCTGTATTCGCAAGTGATGTTTACAGGTTTGCAAAGATCAATGGCGCGGTACATTGCATTGAGAATGTAGCCGTTTTTCTCAACAAGCTTACCGTCGAAATAATAATCACAGTAATCAAGGGTAAGAACATTTTCGGTCACGGATTTTATATTCCATTTTCCCGAAAGATCGATGGGAGAAAGAGCTTTCTTTTCAGAAGCTTGCGCTTTTTCGGTGCGGTCGTCGATTACAACAAGCGAAGCATATTTTTTGAAAGTATATGTGCCGTCAAAGGGATAAAGCTCACCTGTCACGGGATCCATGATCTTTGTGCCGACGGTGATATTCGCATCATATGTATTTTCGGTGCTGTTGACGAAATAATACATATCATAGTCGTTGCAGAATCTTGCGCAATATGTGATCTCGGGAATATTGATAACTGGATTTTCCTCGATTTCATCGACAGTGGTGATGATTCCTCCGTTTGCCTTGAACTGTGCAAGAAGCTTTTCGGTGTTATCAAAAAACACTTCATGACGGGGAATGATTATCTTTGAATATTTCTTCTTGCCGATAACAAGAGTGTTGCCCTCTACTTTTCCGTGGCGTTCCATCATGGTCTCATCGCCGAGATGGAAATTGACATGCTTTCTTTCAAGTGCAAGGAGAAGATCAAGAAACTCCCACGAATATGCGTTAATCTCGTTAAAGCAGTCTTTCTTTGATTCGTTGATATGACAGGGGGCGTTGTCGTTATACATCGTCCATGCGGTGGTCATGGGATGGATGATCAGCACATCGACACCGTCATCCCCCTCTGTGAGAAGCATACCAATGCGGCTCATGGCATCATTGAACATTTTGTAGTCCTTCCACCAGGGCTGCTGGATATACATTGCCGGAGGATAATCGCGCTTACGAAGTCCTCTGTTGGAATAGCCCTCAAGATGCTGACAGAGCAGGTTGATTCCGCGAACCATCTGATATTCATAGATCCATTTCAGTTCATCATGACCCACATTATGACCACACATGGCAAAGGTCTCGGAAAGCACCTGTTTCTGACCGAGCTGACGAGCGACCGAGCCGACCTGATAAGGAGTGAGACTTCTGTTGTTGTGTCGACCGAGCCAGTCCATGCCGGGCAGAGTCATGTATTCATAATGAGGCATACACGCACCGTTTGAAACGATCTGACAGAGGAAATTTTCCTCAAGCACAAGATGACCCGTAAAACCAAAGCCATGAGAGACACACCAATCATATATCTGCTTCATGAAGTTTTTCGAGAATAGATCTGTGATAAGTTTCCAGAATTTGACTCTTGT
>JAZSFD010000081.1:0-16025 GCA_045532035.1 Eubacteriales bacterium
CTGGCATTCTCAGCAGAAAAGCGGTGTGCGGTTGGCACGTAAGATTCAGGTATTCATTCTAAGAGTGAAAAATACTGGGTTTTAGGTACAACTACGGAGGTGTTACCTCTCCGTCAGTAAAATAAGGTAAACCTATATGCAGGTATGGTGGAATTGGCAGACACGATAGATTCAGGTTCTATTGTTCGCAAGGACATGCAGGTTCAAGTCCTGTTACCTGCACCAGAAAAAGCGGCAGAAATCGACAGATTTCTGTCGCTTTTTCAGCTAAATTCGCTTACGCGAGCTAAATTGAACAAGTTCAGCTAAATTGCCTGCGGCAGCTAAATGTGCTTCGCACGCTTATTGGCGAATTTAATTTAGCTGTTTCGTAAGAAACTATTTAGCCATTTTGAATATTTATCCAAAAACAATTGACATTTACATCTTATTTGTGCTATAATATTTGATATATTATTTTTCGGAGGAAAATACATGAATTCGACAATTCAAATTCTGATCTCAATGATCGTCTACATGGCAGCAGTCATTCTGATCGGCGTATTTTACGCAAAGCGTGCCAATAAAAATACCGAGGCATATTTTCTCGGCGGCCGTTCTCTCGGTCCCTGGGTAACCGCAATGAGTGCGGAGGCTTCCGATATGAGCGGTTGGCTCCTTATGGGTCTTCCCGGTGTTGCTTACTGGTGTGGTCTTGCGGAGGCTGCATGGACTGCCATCGGTCTTGCCATCGGTACATATCTTAACTGGCTCATCGTTTCAAAGCGTCTGCGCCGTTACAGTGTCCGCGCAAACAACGCAATCACTCTGCCCGAGTTTTTCTCGAACCGTTTCCGTGAGAAGAAAAAGCTCATCATGTTCATTGCGGCAGCATTTATTCTTGTGTTCTTCACAGTCTATGCTTCCAGCTGCTTTGTCACCTGCGGCAAGCTCTTCTCCACCCTTTTCGACACCCCCTATCAGGCGATGCTTGTGGTCGGCGCGATCTTCGTTCTGCTTTATACCATTCTCGGCGGCTTTCTTGCAGAGAGTGTTTCGGATTTCATGCAGGCGATCATTATGATCACAGCGCTTACGGTTATCGTTATCATCGGTGTTGTTAACGCAGGCGGAGTCGGTGCAGTTATTGACAACGCAAACAACATCCCCGGCTTCCTTGAATTTTTCAATTCCGCATCTCCCGCCCTTGAAAATGGTCAGCAGATCGTTTCCGAAGCAGGTGCGCCCATGTTTGGTGCTCCCGCTGCATACGACTGGCTCACCATCTGCTCCACCCTTGCGTGGGGTCTCGGCTATTTCGGTATGCCTCAGGTGCTTCTCCGCTTTATGGCTATCCGCAAGGAAAACGAGCTTACACGCTCGCGCCGCATTGCAACAGTTTGGGTGGTCATCTCTCTTGCAGTTGCAGTATTTATCGGCATCATCGGCCGTCACATTTTCCCGGTCACCCACCTCACAAAGTCGGGCGCGGAAAACATCTTCATCACTATGTCCGAATCGTTCCTGCCTCCCATTCTCGCAGGCTTTGTAATGGCAGGTATTCTTGCGGCAACCATCAGCTCGTCTGACTCTTATCTCCTTATTGCCGCATCCGCCTTCTCGAAGAACATCTTCCAGGGTATCTTCAAGAAAAACGCCTCTGACAAGCAGGTCATGACCGTTTCGCGCATCACCCTTCTTGTGCTCACCCTCATCGGTGTTGTCATCGCCCTTGACGAAAACAGCGTTATTTTTGACATCGTTTCGTTCGCATGGGCAGGCTTTGGCGCAACCTTCGGTCCCATCATGCTCTTCTCGCTCTTCTGGAAGCGCACAAATCAGGTTGGTGCCATCGCAGGTATGGTCGGCGGAGGAGCAATGGTATTCTTCTGGAAGCTGGTGCTCAATCCTCTCGGAGGACTCTTCACCATCTACGAGCTTCTCCCTGCATTCATTTTCTCGGCAATCTGCATTGTTGTGGGCTCGCTTCTCACAAAGGCTCCCTCCAAAGAGATCGAGGAAGATTTCGAGGCAGTCCGCACAGGCGCTGTCAGCGACAACTGATAACATTTCACATATACAAACAAAAACAGCACTCGCAGTCGCGGGTGCTGTTTTGGCGTTTTATGGGTTATCATCTTTAGTGTATGCAAGAATATATTCGACCTTACAGTCAAGAATGGTGCACAGATCGTTGATAGTCACAGCGCTTTTCGGCTTGTTGTATTTGAGTCTGTCCGGCAAGCTTCGGCTTATTTTGAATTGTGTTATCAACTTATATATTGAAAAAATCCGAAAGCAGAGAAAAGGAGGAGGAATTCATATACCCGAAAATATGCTTGTGCCTTTTGGCAGCTTTTTTCAGTGCGTCGTTATTCGATTCCTTTTTCAAATTTCTCAAAAGTGGAATCATTAGTTTTGGCGGCATCACTTTTTACGGCGGCTTTATAGGCGCAGTCGCGGCGTTGTATATACAGCCGAAGATGCGCAAAAGCCGTCTTTCAACACAGTATAGTATCCGCGAATGGTTTGATATACTGACACTGCCGTTGGTGGTATTTCACTTTTTCGGAAGAATCGGATGCTTTTTTGATCGCAAAAAAGATAAAGTCTCACGATGTGACAAATCTCCGCCAGGATTATAATTACACAGCAAACACAAGACCGCCTGCCGATAAAATACCGGCTGGCGGTTTTATGTCGTCATTATTATTCATTCATCCATAGCAAGAAACTTCTTGTTATAATATTCTGATTTTTTCTGAAGCTCAAGATCAAGCTCTTCAAAGCCGTATTCCTCGCAAAGAGTCTTTTTGTCCGAAAACAGATTTGTACCCAGCCCCAGTCTTTCGCCGTCTATCTGCACACCGAGCGCCGCAAGAGTCGTCGGGAACATATCAAAGGCGCCGAAGGCTCTGTTTTTTTCGTTTTCCGCTGTGACAGGCGAATTGATTATGCAGTTATAAACCGTTCTGACATATGCTTCATCGATGCCCTCAAGGAACTGCGCATCCATCGTCAGATGATCACCCGAAATGATGATTGTCGTGTTTTCATAAAAGGGCTGTTTTTTTACCCATTCAACAAATTCATACACCTGCCTTGATGAGCAGGAAAGAACATTGGCATACTGCTCGTCAGACTTTTCTTTGCACAGGCGGCATTCATAACCGTCAGGAAAATGAGTGTCAGCGGTAAGGAGAGTCAGATTGAAGGGTTCATCCTCTTGCGACAGACGGGAAAGCTCCTCTTTTGCAAAAGCAAAAAGCTTTTCGTCCTCAAAACCCCACCATTCACGATAATCGGGATCAAGTCTCCCCTGTTTCTTCAGCGAATCGGTATCAAGAATACTGTAATTCCCGTGAAGATTGAAATAGGGCTCTCTTCCGTGGAACTCGGCATCCGAGCCAACAAGGAGCGTTTGATTGTAGCCCTCTTTTTTAAGTATATCTCCGAGCGACACAGCTCCCGGCAGATATTCTCCGTCCTTGCCGTAAGCATCGGCGGTTATCATGACCTTGACAGGCATTCCCGAGGTCTGTGATACCATCGCCGCAGCAGTCCAGGTGGTGCCGGAAAAGGAAAGAGCTCCACCCAAAGCTTCATCGTTCGAGAAATTGATATTCTCCTTTGCAAGTGCCGAAAGCTCGGGGACGAAATCCTCTGTTATTTTCCCTCCCGCCTCAGGCTCGGCAAAAGTGGTTTCCATTGATTCAAGAAAAACATACACAAGGTTTCTCTTTTTTTCGGGGAAGGTCATCCTGATACTTTCGGGATCAGCATAATGTTCCTCGATAAAGTCGGATTCCTCATAATGAAGCTCGGCATAACCGACCACATCAAGATGCACCGTGAAAAAAGCAAGCCCGAAGGTCATCACAAACAGAGAAAGCACCAGCGCTCTCCGACCGAAAAAGCGGCAGATCGGGCTTTCACAGTAGGCTATGTATTTTTTGTATTTGCCGAAACGCTTTGTAAGCTTTCCCGACAAAAGGTAATAAACAAATATCTCGGCAAGACCTGCCACAAGACTGAAAAGCCCGACATTGATGACGGCACTTCCCGCAATCGAACGGTAAACTCCCTCGGTAGACGCCTTCATTTGATAAAGAACCTGATCGAGATATACTTTGTCGTACTTTCGCAAAAGCCACAGGGTCAGGAAAAACATTACATTTCCGACTGAGAGAAGAAGAAGAGTTATTATCCTGCTTTTGCAAAGCTTGTTTTCGTTAGTTGTCAATTTATATCCCCCATATGGTAAAACAGATAATACAGATGCAAAGAATATTTTATCCATTAAAAGCCACCGTGTCAAGCATCAGTAGAGATTTTTGTCGATAATATCATTAAAACCTTCTGTTTTGTCTGTAAATTTTACCGTTTCTATTGATTTTCGTCACAAAAATGGTATAATTGATTTTGATGAATATTATGCGAGGTACAATCATGAAACAGATAGAAATCTACATAAAACAGCTCGCCGATTACGGCATCAAAAATGGTCTTATCGAAAACATCGACCGCGCTTGCGTTATCAACAAGCTAGTTGAGATACTCGGACTTGACGGCATCTGCGACGAAGAACCGCAGGATATGGCAGAGCTTGAAACGATACTTGACGGCATCTGCGATTATGCCTTTGAAAACGGTCTTATCGAAAGCAACTCGGTCGTTTACCGCGATCTTTTCGACACAAAGATAATGGGTGCACTCGTTCCTTTGCCGAGTACCGTCATTTCGAAATTCAACGCTCTTTACAATGAGTCTCCCGAAAAGGCAACCGACTTTTATTATCACTTTTCAAAAGCGTCCAATTATATCCGCGATTACCGCGTGAAGAAGGATCTCAAGTGGCAGACCGAAAGCGTATACGGTGACATCGATATCACCATCAATCTTTCCAAGCCCGAAAAGGATCCCAAAGCAATCGCCGCCGCAAAGCTTCTTCCCCAGAGCGGTTATCCCAAATGTCTGCTCTGTCTTGAAAACGAAGGATATGCAGGCAGAGTCAACTCCCCTGCGCGTCAGAATCACAGAATAATCCCCCTTGACCTGGGTGGTGACGACTGGTTTTTGCAGTATTCGCCCTATGTTTATTACAACGAACACTGCATCACCTTTTCAAAAGAGCACACTCCCATGAAGATCGACCGCGGAACCTTCGAAAAACAGCTTGATTTTGTCGGAGTTCTCCCCCACTATTTCATCGGCTCGAACGCCGATCTTCCCATCGTCGGCGGTTCGATCCTCTCTCACAACCATATGCAGGGCGGAAGATACACCTTTGCCATGGAAAGAGCAGAAGACGAGCTTGCGCTTTCGTTTGACGGCTTTGAAAATGTAAAGGCATCGGTCGTTTCCTGGCCCATGTCGGTCATCCGTATAAATTCCAAAGACAAAAAAGCCCTTTGCGAGCTTGCCGACAAAATTCTTTGCGCCTGGAGAAAATACACAGACGAAGATGCTTTCGTTTTTGCCAACACCGACGGCGAGGATCACAACACCATCACACCCATCGCCAGAAGACGCGGCGAAAGCTATGAGATCGACCTTGTGCTGCGCAACAATATCACAACCGACAAGCATCCTCTCGGAGTATATCATCCCCACGCGCAGCTTCATAACATCAAAAAGGAAAACATCGGTCTTATTGAGGTCATGGGACTTGCCGTCCTTCCCGCGCGCCTGAAGGACGAAATGGCGATAATGAAAGACGCCATTCTTTCGGGCAAGGACTTCGCGTCGATCGAAGAAATAGAAAAGCACAAAACATGGTATGAAGCCTTTAAGGGTAATTATACCTTTACGGAAGAAAACACCGAGGACATCCTCAAAAAAGAAATCGGAAAAACCTTTGTCAAGGTGCTCGAGGACGCAGGTGTATACAAATGCACTCCCGACGGAAGAGTAGCGTTTATGCGCTTTGTTGAGTCGGTGGGAGGAAAGAGAATATAACATAAAAAGGCTTCTCCACAAAGGAGGATCCTTTTTAGCCTCCCTCTTGAGGGAGGTGGCACGGCGAAGCCGTGACGGAAGGAGTCGGAGTTTAATCAATGGTGAAAAAATTGCTCTCACCCAGTAGGGGACGATGTGGGCATCGTCACCTACAATTATTGCAAACGCTCATCTGTCAGCGGTGGATGAGGTGTCAGAATTCGATCAAAGAATAATGCGAGAGGAGCAATCGCCCCTCTCGCGCCTTTTTATTCAAAAGCTTTTCATATCATAACTCCAATCAGATAGCCGTTGCAACAGTTTTTTGCGGACAAAAAACAAAAGACCGTCTTTTGACGGTCTTTTTGGAGCTGATGAACGGAGTTGAACCGGCGACCTCATCCTTACCAAGGATGCGCTCTACCTACTGAGCTACATCAGCAAACGGTGTTTTACACCAGCGAGAGTTATTATAGCATCTTTTTGGCGCTTTGTCAAGAGAAATTTAAAAAATTCGCAAAAAAACTTCCAACGCCGTTATTTTAACACAGTACAGAAGCAAAACCGGACTCCCAAAAATAGAAAGAACTTCATTTGTCACATTTTGTTTGTGCATTTTGTACAAATTATTTTCAAAATCTTGACAAGCTCTGTATTATATGATAGAATGATAACATAAAAAACGACTCGTTCCATCAGCACATATATATTATTCTGACCGCACATAGCCCGAAAAAGCTTTTTCGGGTATTATAATGTGTGCGTATTTTCAAGGAGGTACCCGCAAAAATGAAAGCCGCAAGAAGACAAAAGATACGCGAGCTTTTGCAGACAAAGCCGTTCGTTTCGCTGAAAGAGCTGACCGTTATGTTTCCCGATGTCACCAGCATGACGTTACGGCGTGATATAGAATATTTCGAAACCCAAGGCGAGCTTATCAAGGTTCGCAACGGTGCAAGATCGATGAAATTCATCACCGCCACCGCCGACGAAAACTACCGCCGCCGCGAAAAGGAAAACGAAAGCTCCAAGCGTGCCATTGCAATCGCTGCTCTCCCCTTTATCGAAAAGGGAAAGTGTATTTTCTTCGATTCAGGCTCGACAGTCATGCAGCTCGCCTCGGTCATGCCCGATGAGACGGTAAATATCATAACCCCCGGTCCCAATGTTTCGCTGAAGCTCATCGAAAAGCAGCATCCCATCGTCACCCTTATAGGCGGCATACTCAACCGCGACAGCATTTCGGTCACGGGAGATCTGAGCATTGAAGCCCTCAGTGCCACAGATATTGACATCGCTTTCATCGTACCGTCGGGATATTCGGCAAAAAACGGCTTTTCCTGCGGAAATTACAGTGAATGCGAGCTAAAAAGCTATGTTATCAAAAATGCCCGCAAGGTAATTATGCTTATTGACTCGTCAAAATACGACAAGGAATTTCCGTATACTTTCGGAAGACTTTCGGATGTTGATGTTGTCATCACAGACTCTGACTTTTCACGCCGTTATCCCGAAGCCGAAAAGCTTTCTATCATCCATACCGAAAAGCCGGGCACAAAGGAGCATATTTCAAGATGCATTCCCATTGAAGTCTGATAGTTCTTCTGTAAATTTTTTTCGACCGAAAAGAGAGCGACGGTGCTCTCTTTTTCGGTTTGTTTTTACATTATATATGTTTTATAACTTTTTTTCCAAAACTCCTTGACAAACCACGCCTTTCATGGTATACTATATCGAATTGAAAAGAAAGAGCGATCGCTGTTGTCGGCAGGATTGGGTCATACGCGTCGGAGTTCTTCAAAAAACTCCATTCCCCATGTTTGGTCTTGCCGTTGCGGCAAGGCTTTTTTGTGAAAACATAGCTTCTCGGAGGAAACAAAATGACCAAGATGACAATTGCTGCAATAGCGGAAAAAATGAAAAATGCCAATTTCTCTTTTGTTTCCGAACAGTCTTTGTCTATTGAGATTCCTGTTCCCGCAGGGATAGATTTTTCTCTTTTTGATTCAGGTGAATACGCTTTTCTTCCCGGCTTTTGCGATGTGCATGTTCATTTTCGCGAGCCGGGTTTTTCATACAAAGAAACCATCTTGTCGGGCAGCCGGGCTTCCGCCCGAGGCGGCTACACCGATGTTTGCACAATGCCAAACCTTTCCCCTGTCCCTGACAGCGTCGAAAGCATCATGGCGCAGAAAACCATCATTGACCGCGACGCAGTCATAGGCGTTCACCCTTACGCCTCGATAACCGTCGGACAAAAGGGCGAGAAGCTTTCTGATTTTGAAGGAATGCGCGATATTGCCATCGCCTACTCTGACGACGGCAAGGGTGTCCAGGATGATGACATGATGCGAGATGCGATGCTGAAAGCAAAGGTTCTCGGAAAAATGATCGTCGCCCACTGCGAGGTCAACTCACTTCTTCACGGAGGCTACATCCACGACGGCGTTTATGCAAAAGAGCACGCCCACCGCGGCATCTGCTCGGAAAGTGAATACGCCCAGATCGAGCGCGATATTAAGCTTGCAAAGGAAACCGGCTGCAAATACCATGTCTGCCACATCTCCACCAAGGAAAGCGTGGAGCTTATACGCAAGGCAAAGCGGGACGGCGTTGACATCACCTGCGAAACGGGACCCCACTATCTTGTCTTCACAGACGCAGATCTTCATGAGGATGGCAAATGGAAGATGAACCCGCCGCTTCGCTCGAAAGATGACAAAGAGGCTCTCATCGAAGGGATCCTTGACGGCACCATCGACATGATCGCCACCGATCACGCTCCCCATTCCGCCGAAGAAAAAGGCAAAGGCCTTGAAAAAGGCGCCTTCGGCATCGTAGGGATAGAAACAGCTTTCAGTGTTATGTACACCCACTTTGTAAAGACAGGCATCATCCCAAAAGCGCGCCTTTGCGAGCTTTTGTGCGATGCGCCGAGAAAAAGATTCGGAATACCGCTCGGCGGCTTTTCAATATGGAAGCTTGATGAAAAATACAAGGTCGATCCCCGGGAGTTTCTCTCGATGGGAAGGGCAACCCCTTTTGAGGGGCACGAGCTTTTCGGTAAATGCGTTTTCACATCGCACAACGGAAAAGCAGTTTACAGTGTTTAATTTTTTAACGATATACAGGAGGAATAAGAAATGGCAAAGAGAACAGACATCAAAAAAGTACTTATCATCGGTTCCGGCCCCATCGTCATCGGTCAGGCGGCAGAATTCGACTATGCGGGAACGCAGGCGTGCCTTGCTCTGAAAGAGGAGGGCTATGAAGTTGTTCTGTGCAACTCAAACCCCGCCACCATCATGACCGACACCCCCATTCCCGACAAGGTTTACATGGAGCCCCTCACCCTTGAATACATCGCAAAGATACTCAGATACGAGCGTCCCGACGCCATCGTTCCCGGTATCGGCGGTCAGACAGGTCTTAATCTTGCCATGCAGCTTGAAAAGAAGGGCGTGCTCAAGGAATGCGGAGTTGAGCTTCTCGGCACCAGCAGCGTAAGTATCGAGCGCGCAGAGGACAGAGAGCTTTTCAAGGAGCTTTGCCAGTCTATCGGCGAGCCCACCATCCCCTCCGAAATCACCTATAACCTCGACGAAGCAATAAAAGCTGCCGAAGAAATCGGATATCCCGTAGTGCTTCGTCCTGCCTTTACTCTCGGCGGCACAGGCGGCGGCTTTGCTTATAACAGAGAAGAGCTCGAAGAAATCGGCAGAAACGCTTTCAAGCTCTCCCCCGTTCACCAGGTGCTTATCGAAAAGAGCGTCAAGGGCTACAAGGAAATCGAATTTGAAGTTATGCGCGACTCGACCGACCACGCCATCACCATCTGCGGCATGGAAAATATCGACCCCGTCGGCGTTCACACAGGCGACTCGATCGTCGTCGCCCCCATTCTCACCCTCAACGACCACGATCTCAAGATGCTCAACGACAGCGCCATAAAAATTATCCGTGAGCTCAAGATCGAGGGCGGCTGCAACGTTCAGTTTGCTCTCAACCCCGAATCGAGCGAATACTATCTCATCGAGGTAAACCCCAGAGTTTCCCGCTCATCGGCGCTCGCCTCCAAAGCCAGCGGTTATCCTATTGCCCGCGTTACCGCAAAGATTGCCGTCGGCATGACCCTTGAGGAGATCGCCATCGCCAACACAAACGCAGCCTTTGAACCCAAACTCGACTATGTGATCTCAAAGCTTCCCCGTTTCCCCTTCGACAAATTCACCACAGCCTCCAATCAGCTTGGAACACAGATGAAAGCCACCGGTGAAGTTATGGGAATCGGCTCAACTCTTGAAGAATGTCTTCTCAAGGGTATGCGTTCGCTTGAGGTCGGCGTGAATCACATTTATCACTCAAAGTTTGACCATATGTCCGATTCGGATATCATCGAATATATCTCCACTTTCCGCGATGACAACATTTTTGCCATTGCAGAGCTTTGTGCCCGCGGAGTCAGCGTTGAAAAGCTCCACGAGATCACGCAGATCACTCCGTTCTTCCTGGAGGCAATCAAGAGAATTGTTGATATGGAAGAAACTCTCAAGGCTCATCCCTTTGACCTTGAAACCCTTACCGCAGCAAAGAAAATGGGCTTTTCCGACAAGTACACCGCAAGAATGTGGAAATGCACAGAGCTTGATGTGTTCAACTTCCGCAAGGAGCATAAGCTGTTCCCCGTATTCCGCATGGTTGATACCTGCCACACAGGCGCATATATTCCTTACTTCTATTCCTCCTACTCGGGAGAGAATTCCTCGATCCTCACAAACAAAAAGAAGATCGTGGTTCTCGGTGCAGGTCCCATCCGTATCGGTCAGGGTGTTGAATTTGACTATTCCACCGTTCACGCCGTAACGACCATCAAAAATTCCGGATATGAAGCCATCATCATAAACAACAACCCCGAAACAGTTTCCTCCGACTACACCACTGCAGACAAGCTCTATTTTGAGCCCCTCACTCCCGAGGATGTTATGAACATCATCGAGTTTGAAAAGCCCGAGGGTGTTATCGCATCGCTTGGCGGACAGACCGCCATCAACCTTGCGGAGCCTCTGCGTGACCGCGGTGTCAAGATTATCGGTACAGACTGTGACGCCATCGAGCGTGCCGAAAACCGCGACAGCTTTGAAAAGATACTTCAGAGCCTCAACATTTCTCAGCCCAAGGGTCGTGCCGTCACAAAAATCGAAGACGGTATTGCCGCGGCATCCGAAATCGGTTATCCCGTTCTTGTCCGTCCCAGCTTTGTTCTGGGAGGACGCGCAATGCAGATCGTTGCCAACGAAGAACAGCTTCGTCATTACCTCAAGACCGCTGTTGAGATCGATGAGGACAAGCCTGTTCTTGTTGACAAATACATCGAAGGAAAAGAAGTCGAGGTCGATGCCATCTGCGACGGCAGAAATGTTTTCGTCCCCGGTATCATGGAGCTTGTTGAACGCACAGGCGTCCACAGCGGTGACTCGATCAGCGTTTATCCCACCTTCAGCATTTCAAACAAGGTCAAGGGCATCATTCTTCAGTATGCCAAGAAGTTGGGACTCGGCATCGGAATCGTCGGTCTTTACAACATCCAGTTCATTGTTGACAAGGATGAAAATGTGTTCATCATCGAGGTAAATCCCCGTTCGTCAAGAACAGTTCCTTTCCTTTCGAAAGCTACAGGCTACAGCCTTGCCGACATCGCGACAGAGGTTATAATGGGCAAGAGCCTCAAAGAGCAGGGCATCTTCGATATATATCCCGAAGAAAAGAAGCGCTGGTATGTCAAGGTTCCCGTCTTCTCGTTCAACAAGATCCGCGGACTTGACGCATACCTCTCTCCCGAAATGAAGTCGACAGGCGAAGCCATCGGCTACGACGACAAGCTCAACCGCGCACTTTACAAGGCTCTTCAGGCTTCGGGAATGAAGCTGCAGAACTACGGCACGGTATTTGCCACCATCGCTGACCGTGACAAGCCCGAGGCGCTTCCTCTCATCCGCCGTTTCTATGACCTCGGTTTCAACATTGAAGCCACCGAGGGAACAGCAAAGTTCCTCAAGGAAAACGGAATCCGCACCCACATTCTCAAGAAAATCCATGAGGACAGCGAGGAGATCCAGGACGCTTTGCGCCAGGGACACATCGCATATGTAATCAACACCCGCGACATCGACGCGGCAGGAGGCGAAAACGACGGTTATCTCATCAGAAGATATGCCATCGAAAACAATGTGACCATGTTCACGACCCTTGACACAGTTCGCGTTCTTCTTGATGTTCTTGAAGAAACGACACTTACCATTTCCACAATAGATTCGTGAAAAAGGCAGAAAAATGAAACAAAGTATATTTGAAATAATCGAAAATATTCCCTTGACATCAGCCGTTTATAGGATGATTCTCAAGGGCGACACAAGCGATATCACAAGCTCGGGACAATTTGTGAACCTGAAGCTTGACGGGCTTTTTCTTCGCCGTCCCATCTCGGTATGCGACAGCGAGAACGGACTTCTCACCCTCGTCTACAAGGTAGTGGGCAAGGGTACAGAAAAAATGAGCAAAATGGGAGTCGGCGAAAAGCTTGACATCCTCACAGGCCTCGGAAACGGCTATGATCTTTCAAAATCAGGCTACACTCCCCTTCTTCTCGGCGGAGGCGTTGGAGTTCCTCCCCTTTATATGCTCGCAAAGAAGCTTATCGCACAGGGCAAAAAGGTCTCGGTGATCTTAGGCTTCAACACAAAAGACGAAATCTTCTATGAGGAAGAATTCAAGGCTCTGGGAGCTGATGTCACGGTTGCCACCGCAGACGGCTCTTACGGCGTGCGCGGTTTTGTCACCGATGCCATGAAGGATATCGACTATTCCTACTTCTACACCTGCGGTCCCGAGCCGATGCTGAAAGCTATCTATTCGGCATCCGAAACCTCCGGTCAGTTCAGCTTCGAAGAGCGCATGGGCTGCGGCTTTGGCGCCTGCATGGGCTGCTCTTGCCACACAGTCACCGGCTACAAGCGTATCTGCAAGGACGGCCCCGTGCTTGAAAAGGAGGAGATCTTATGGGAAAAATGAATGTGAACCTTTGCGGTATTGAGATCGACAATCCCATAATTCCCGCCAGCGGAACCTTTGGATTTGGCTATGAATTCGCACAGCTTTACGATATAAACATCCTTGGAACCTTCTCTTTCAAGGGAACCACAAAGGATGCAAGATTCGGAAATCCCACACCGAGAATCGCTGAATGCACCGCAGGTATGATAAATGCCGTCGGTCTTCAGAATCCCGGCGTTGATGCTGTCATTTCAACCGAGCTTCCCAAGCTCAAAAAATGCTTTTCGAAAAAGGTCATGGCAAATGTTTCGGGCTTTGCCATTGAAGATTATGCCTACACCTGCGAAAGGCTTGACAAGGAAGAACAGGTCGGCTGGCTTGAAGTAAACGTAAGCTGTCCCAATGTACACGGCGGCGGCATGAGCTTCGGCACAGACCCAAAGGCTGCGGCAGAAGTCACAAAAGCTGTGAAAAAGGTCACCACAAAGCCTGTCATCGTGAAGCTTTCGCCCAATGTCACCGACATTGTAAGCATCGCAAAGGCCTGCGAGGAGGCAGGTGCCGACAGCATCAGCCTTATCAACACACTGCTTGGAATGCGAATCGATCTGAAAACACGCAAGCCCGTCATCGCCAACAAAATGGGCGGTTTTTCGGGAAGCGCCATCTTCCCTGTGGCTGTCCGCATGGTCTATCAGGTGGCAAATGCCGTGAAAATTCCCGTCGTGGGAATGGGCGGTGTTTCGTCTGCTGAGGATGTTATCGAAATGATGCTTGCGGGTGCAACCGCCGTCGAGGTGGGTGCCGCAAACCTCATTGATCCCTTCGCCTGCCGCGATATCATAAATGAACTTCCGATTGTTATGGAAAAATACAGAATCAATTCATTGAGTGAAATAATAGGAGGAGCAAAATAATGGGTAAGGACGTAATCGTTGCCTGCGACTTTTCGAGCGCGCAGAAAGTTTTTGAATTTCTTGACAAGTTCACCGGCAGAAAGCCTTTTGTAAAGATCGGCATGGAGCTTTATTATGCCGAAGGTCCCGAAATCGTAAAGGAGATCAAAAAGCGCGGTCACAAGATCTTTCTTGACCTCAAGCTTCATGACATTCCCAACACGGTCAAAAAGGCAATGTCTGTGCTTTCGAATCTTGATGTTGACATCACAAATCTTCATGCTTCGGGCACCTGCCGTATGATGGAGGCTGCCATTGAGGGTCTTACCCGTGAGGACGGCACAAGACCTCTTCTCATTGCGGTCACCCAGCTCACAAGCACAGACCAGGAAAGCATGGAAAACGATCTTCTCATTCACGAGCCCATCGACAAGGTGGTTATGCACTATGCCGCAAACGCAAAGAAGGCAGGACTCGACGGCGTTGTCTGCTCTCCCCTTGAAGCAGGAAAGGTTCACGACACCTGCGGCAAGGATTTCCTCACCATCACTCCCGGCGTGCGTTTTGCAGACGGAGATGTGGGCGACCAGAAGAGAGTCATGACCCCCGAGCAGGCAAAGCTTATCGGCTCTGACTACATCGTTGTGGGAAGACCCATCACCGCGGCTGACGACCCTGTTGCGGCATATGAGCGCTGCGTCAGAGAATTCTGCGACTAATAATTATCTAACGAAAAAGGAGATATCATCATGGAAAAGATCATTGCAAAAGACTTACTTTCTATAAAGGCCGTATTCTTCCGCCCCGAAGAGCCCTTCACATGGGCAAGCGGCATCAAGAGCCCCGTTTACTGCGACAACCGTCTCACACTTACCGCACCCGAAGTCAGAAACGATGTTGAAAACGGTCTTGCGGAAATCGTGAAGAAGCACTATCCCGAATGTGAAGTCCTCATGGGTACTTCCACCGCAGGTATTGCACACGCGGCAATCACCGGTCACATTCTCGGTATGCCCATGGGCTATGTACGCTCGGGCGCAAAGGATCACGGCAGACAGAACCAGATCGAAGGCAAGCTTGAAAAGGGACAGAAGGTAGTTGTTATCGAAGACCTCATCTCGACAGGCGGAAGCGTAATTGAGGTCGTAAATGTGCTCAGAGAGGCAGGTGCCGAGGTTCTCGGTATCGCAAGCATCTTCACCTACGGCATGAAGAAAGGTCTTGACAGACTTGCGGAAGCAAATGTCAAGAATGTTTCGCTCACAAACTTTGATGTTATCGCTCAGGTTGCGGCTGACGAAGGCTATATCAAGCCCGAGGACATCCAGAAGCTCATCGCATTCCGCAACAACCCTTCTGACGAAAGCTGGATCAAGGGCTGAGCACACTTTTTTAAGAGTATCTTTAGAACAAAGGAGACATCATGAGAAGTCTTATTGATATACTCGACCTTACAACAAAAGAGATCGACGGTCTTATCGAAAAAGCATATGACATCATAAAGAATCCTGCGAAGTATTCCGACATTTGCCGCGGCAAAAAGCTTGCAACTCTTTTCTTCGAGCCTTCCACAAGAACCCGTCTCAGCTTTGAGGCTGCAATGTATGAGCTTGGCGGAAATGTCATCGGCTTTTCGGAGGCGCAGAGCTCCTCTGCGGCAAAGGGCGAAAGCGTCGCAGACACGGCAAAAACCATCAGCTGTTATGCCGACATTATCGCCATGCGTCATCCCAAGGAGGGCGCGCCATATGTGGCTTCCCTCAACGCCTCGATTCCCGTCATCAACGCGGGGGACGGCGGCCACAATCACCCCACCCAGACCCTTGCCGATCTTCTGACAATACATCGCGAAAAGGGCGGCTTTGACAATCTGACCGTAGGCTTCTGCGGAGATCTCAAATTCGGAAGAACCGTCCATTCGCTCATCAACGCGCTTTCAAGATATCATGGCATCAAGGTCGTTCTCATCTCGCCTGACGAGCTGAAATTGCCGAGTTATGTCAAGACCGACATACTCGATAAAAACGGCATAGAATATTCTGAAACAAGAAGCCTTGAAGAAGCTATGCCCGAGCTTGACATCCTTTATATGACACGCGTTCAGCGCGAACGCTTCTTCAACGAAGAAGACTATCTGCGCCTGAAGGACAGCTATATTCTTGA
>JAZSFD010000103.1:0-32666 GCA_045532035.1 Eubacteriales bacterium
TTTTACTCATGAGATCTTGATCTCCTTTCTCGATTTTTCGGGAGGTATAGGTTTTAGGGGTAAAACCATTATACCACAAGGAGTTCAAGGTCTCAACTTTCATTTAAGTTAACAAAACCAGTATTAAGCTAAGGAGCACAAATCATAAAAACAAAGGAGGATTTTAATGACATCATTAGAAACGTATCAAAAGATACACGAGTACAAAAAGCTGGGACTATCCAAACGTAAAATTAGCATGAATCTCGGAATATTAGTGGCAACGGTTACAAAATGGTGGGAGGCTACGGAGGAAGAGTTTTTAAATGCAGAAAAACCAAGATTTGAATATCTGGACAACTACAAAGAATATATGCTGATGCAGATTCGTACTTGTCCGCAAATCAGGGTAACAAATCTGTTTTTCAAGATCAAGGAGAACTTCCCCGATTTTGAGTGCCAACGAACAACCTTTTACCGTTATGTTCAAAAGCTGCGTTATGACTATGGCTATGACCACTACACAGGTAGGCAAACGACGCCGAGAAAACCACTTCCGCCCGGTTATGAAGCGCAGGTGGATTTCGGACAATGTAAAATGAAAGATATGTACGGCAGAACAACCAGAGTATATTTTTTCTGTATGGTGCTGTCATATAGCAGAATGCACTTTGTGTATTTTCATCCGGAGCCCTTTACAACGGAAACAGCCATCAAAGCTCATGAATACGCTTTCAGATATTTCGGAGGCAGGACACAAACAATTATGTATGACCAGGACAGAGTATTTGTAGTAAGCGAAAATCTTGGAAACATAATTTTTGTGCCGGAATTTGAGGAGTATGTAAATACTGTTGGATATAGCATTATACTCTGTCGTGCACGAGATCCACAAACAAAAGGAAAGGTGGAAGCTTTTGTAAAATACGTAAAGGAAAACTTTCTGGAAGGTCGTATTTTCGCGGGCATTGATTCTTTAAACAGCGCAGCACTTCATTGGCTGGATGTGGAAGCCAATGGCACCTACAATTATTCCACCAAACGCATACCGCGTGAGGAATTTATGACGGAGGCACCCGCACTTGTGAAGGTACCGTTTCGCGGGAACATGGCAAACAACTTTAGAAATGTTTCGCCGAACTACTGCGTAACCTATCAAGGCAGCAGGTATATGCTTCCGAAAGATAAGGTGCGAGTGAAAGAAGCCGTGCGCATTGAAGAGGAAGACGATGGCGAACTCACTTTTTACAGAGCAGCGGATAATGTAGTCGTTCACGTCGAGAAAAAGGCTGCTGCGCCAGGTCTTGACATTCCATTCAAAGAAGAAACAAGAGATGAAGCAGTGTCACTCGAAACTCTCAGACTGATGTATGGTGAGAATGAAATGGCGATGGAATACATTGACAGGATTGGCACAACGGTCAAACGTTATCGCAATACACATTACCGCTGGGTAATAAAACTGTCGAGGGTATATACCGACGACCAGATGGAAGAAGCCATGGAGCATTGTGTAAATGTTGATAGATGCACAGCTTACGAATTGGCGGCATACCTCATTTATAAAACCGGCGAAGGTACAGCAAGAGTTAAAATGAAGGATTCACTTTTCTATCAATGTAGGCACAGAGCGAAAGAAATCGAGGAGGAATTAAGATGACAAGTATCACAGAAATACAAGAGCTTGCCAGGACGCTTAATCTTCAAAACATCGCAAAAGGAATAATCGACCTATCGCACGATAAGGAGAGCAATCTTGCTTACCTCAAAGAAATATTGCAAAAAGAAGTGGATAAGCGTGAGGAATTCGCGGTGCTCAGACGTGAAAAGGCAGGCAGACTTCCGAAAAAAGAGTTTGTACCGTCAAAGCTCAACAGCGGTGTTGCCTGGCAGATAGAACGCCTTGAAGAACTCGAATGGATAGAAAAAGACCAGAACTTAATTCTTATCGGAAAATGCGGCAGCGGGAAAACCTCACTTGCAGCGCACCTGGGTAGAAAGGCGCTGGAAGCAGGGACAAAGGTTAGCTATAACACCTTTGATGACTTCTTTTATACAATCAATAACAAGGACTCTTCCGATAAGCAGCAACGCCGATTCAGGTACTTCACTCAGAGTTCACTAATCATCATAGACGATATGATGTACACAGGCGTAAGAGAGGAAGATTTGGTAAAATTCTATCACAGCATCATGCTCCTCAACGAAACAAGGAGTATCATATTCATAACGAACAGAGAATTGTCTTCATGGGTTGATGCGGCGGAAGACAAGCATCTGATGCAAACACTAATCGACCGCATCACAGCGAACAGTCAGACATAAGACTGAATTAAATTAAACTGGTTTGAGCCGCCGTGGCCGTTAGCCAAAGAGCTCGAAAACTTGACTTAGAAAACACTGTCGACTGAAAGGTCGATTTAATATAAAATTTCACCCGATAGTCAATTCCTAAAATCATATCACTTATGGTGAGAACAGGGATAAAAAGACCACTTAGGTAGGGGGATATCAAAATCTCTACAGCTTTTTAGGTGACAACGGGCGTGGAGTATCACGCGAAAAATCGGGAAATCAAGAAGGTGGAACTTCGTCTCTTTGATGAAAAAAAGAAAGGCTATTTCCTGCGGTGACATTATTGTGTTTGAAAACCGCGAAGAACAGGAAAAAACTGTCACAGCCAGGGTTTTGAAGCTTCATGTATTTGATTCTTTCAAGGCGCTTTATGAATCTTTACCGCTTGAAAAATGCGGATATGACACACACAAGATCGCGCAAGCAAGTCATACCGACATGGAAGCCTATTATCCGCGCGAAGAGCAGGAAAAATATGGTGTTCTGGGCATCGAATTTGAGCTTTTGGAAAAAATATGAATATCAAATGATGTAAATAATATAGCAATGTGCAAAGACAAGAGAATATTTCGTGTTGAAATGTTCACAGAATTATGTTATGATATTGTTGTAGAAAATTTTTTACGAAAGGAAATGAAAAATGAAAAAACCGATCTCGATTATCCTTGCCGTTTGCATGGCAGTTCTTTGCGTGCCCGCTGTTTTTGCGGCAGATGAAGGGGTTGCAAGAGATGTTTTTGCTCAGCAGACCGTTTCGATCATGACCCTTGGTGCTTTTGAGGAAAAGCACGACGGTTATGTCGGCTCGACAGAGCTTTTTGACGGCAAAAATGTCAAGGTTCTCAAGCGCGATGGCAGAGACAACACTGCCACAAACTTCAACTATTACCACTGGTCAACACCCCTGCCCGATGTCAACGGAAACCCCATTCCGCTGTCGACGGCAAATTACATTATCATTAAATACTATTATTCTTCTCCCGATGCAGAGCCTGCCCTTATCGGAAACAAGATGGGCTGGATCCAGGGAAAAATTTGCGCGGCAAAAAATACTACTGATGTTAATGAATTTAGTTGGGGTACCCGCATTGAATCGAGAAACGGCATGGTTGCCAACAAATGGGACAAGCTCGTTCTTCCTGTGAATGATTATGTTGGCACAACAAAGGCTACCATGACAAAGCGCTCGGAGTATTATCTCCATCAGATGAAGCTCTTCCCTCTCAAGGGAGATATGGGCAAAAACGACATTCTTTATATTGGTGACATTACCATCCAGAGCTGGGACCCCGATGCCGACTCGGGCATTTCCGAGAGAAATGTCGATTTCTATTCTTCGACTGACGCTTATGAAAAGGGCGAAAAGCCTTTCAAGACCTTGAAGGTCAAGGATCTTGAAACTGTTACCATGCCCGAATTTTCGGCTGCTGTTCCCGAGAATCACAAATTCAAGGGATGGCAGAGTGTAAAGACCGAAAAGGACTACCGTCCCGGTGATACATATCAGTTCCTGCTCGGACAGGATGACGCATATGTGCCTTTTTTTGAAGTGGCAGTTGATTTTTCAAACTATGAAAGCTCCTACATCAACGGTTATGAGGACGGCACCTTCAAGCCCCAGAACAACATCACAAGAGCCGAAGCCTGCAAGATCGTGGCATCACTTGTCGATCCCACAGGCAAGCTTGCCGGCGGTACCACCTCTTATGAGGATGTGAAACCCGGGGATTGGTATTATAACGCGGTAACAACACTTGAAAATATCGGCGCACTTGAGGATATCTTCGGCGGAAAGCTTCTTCCCTCCGAAATGATCACCCGAGCTCAGTTTGTCCAGCTCATTTATGCTGTCGCAGACAAAGCTGCAGACAGCATGAAGCTGACCTATCTTTTGGATATCAAATCGAACGCAAACTATTTTGAAGCAGTTATGTTTGCTGTTTCAAAGGGCATCGTCACAGGTTATGAAGACGGCACCTTCAAGCCCAACCACAAGATAACAAGAGCCGAGGCTGTCACTGTCATCAACAGAATGATCGGCAGAGAATGGAACGGTCAGGGAGAAGCAAGATTTTCCGACATTGACGACCATTGGGCAAAGGGTCAGATCATCGCCTCTGCCACCTCCAAAGCCGACGGAACATGGGCTCTCAAGTCCGGCGAAAAAGAATATGTTCTTGAGGGCACGAGCACAAAGGATTATATAACAGCTCTGCACAATCAATCTAAAAATCTTTCGGGTGATGCTATCCGCCGCGGAATTGACACTGTCTCCGAACAGATGAAGAAAGATATTCTTTCTACCCCCAACACCGCCGAGATCTATCCCGAAAGATTTGGCAAGAACACATACTATGTTTCCGAAAAGAACGGCGATGACGCTAATAACGGAAAAACTCCCGAAACTGCTGTCAAGACCATCGCAGGGCTTTATCAGAAGCTTCGTTTTCCCGGCAAAGGAACTGTCATTCTCTTTGAGCGCGGCGGTACATACCGCGGACAGGTGACAGTAAATACAGGTCTTACCTACGGCGCATACGGCGAGGGAGACAAGCCTGTGATCTCCGGCTCCAAGAAGAACTATGCCGATCCTTCCCTTTGGGAAGAAACCGACATCAAGAATGTTTATAAGCTCACCGAAGGGATTTACAATGTCGGTATCATCACCTTTGACCATGCAGACGATGCCCACGGAAACTATGACGATCTTTACGGCAAAAACCGCATCTTTGGAAAGAACATCTCCTCGTATATCGAGCTTTCCGAAGACCTCGAATTCTTCTCGTGTGACACGACTCTCTATCTCTGCAGCACCGCAGGTAATCCCGGATCAAGATTCAAGGATATTGAGATTGGTACAAGACTTGACGTTTTTGACGGCGCAGCATCCGATGTCGTATTCGATAATCTCCATGTCAAGCACACCGGTTCTCACGGTATCGGACTTGGCTCGGGCAACAATGTTGTTGTAACAAACTGCGAATTCTCGTGGCTTGGCGGTTCGCTTCTCGGTTCTTATGGTGAGACCACCACACAGTACGGAAACGCTGTTGAGCTTTACGGCGACTGCGATGGTTATTATGTCAGAGACAACTGGATGTGGCAGATCTATGACACAGCCATCACCCATCAGGGCAAAGACCTCAATATGAAGAACATCGAATACACAGGTAACCTTATGGAATATGTCCATTGGGGAATCGAATGCTGGTTGACTCAGCCCACCAAGAAGGGCTCGCTTCACAACTATGCCGCAAATTACAATGTGATGCGCAACGGCGGTTATGGTTGGGGAACCATCGTAACAAAGCGTCCCACAAGTTCCATGCTTTATGCTACCTACACACTTGAGGTGGAAAGCAGCAATCTCAGCAGCAAATATAACATCATCGACCGCTGTGCAGGTTATCTTATAAATATGGCCGAATCTGCAAAGGAAGATTTCAGCTGCCATATCTATGTTCAGGACGAGGGCATGACCCTCGGCGGACTCAGAGGTCGGGCGGCAAGTGCGGGTCTTGATGCACCCATGCTCCTCAATAAGCAGCTCAGCGACGAAGCACCTGTATTTATCCTTATTCCCAAAAAGTAAATAAAAATTGCGGCAGCCCTTTGGGGTTGCCGCTTTTTGCTTATGTCTTTCAGTATAAATATCGGAATGTCTCCGTCCTCTTACAGACGAAGCTTCAATCCTTAAATGCTTCTGGTTGAACGATCGACAAGATCTCGTCCTGCGTCAAAGGATATCCCTTTTCAAAGGCGGCGTCACACAGTTTTTTCATGAGCTGACTTCTGCAGGACGCATCAAGCTTTTCGCGAAGAGCTGACAGCTGTTTTATGATATCGTCTGTTTTGTCGGGAAGAGCTTCTTCAATGATTGTGCGCACCTTCACAGAGGCGGCAGGGCATTTGCCGTCGGTGGATATTGCCACCGAAAGAGGTTCTGCACTTATCAGCGACGGAAAAATAAAGGTGCTGTTTTTGATGTCGTCCACCGTGTTGAGCTCAATGTGGCGGGAAGAACACAATTCAAAAAGCTTTTCGGCATCACAAAGAGCTTTGTCGGCAAGGATGACGATGTCGGGAGAGGTGTTTTCCAAAAGTGTTTGTGGGTCGTCGGCTTTTTGCGCATGAAGAAAGATGTTGAAAGGATATGCAGAAAGCTTTTTTAGTTTTTCGCCGGCGGTGGAATTGTTGCCGATGATGAGAATGGTCGTATCGGCTGCGCGGCGGAAGATCGGAAAATACTCAGCCATTTTGTGTTGTCCTTTCATAAAAATATGTGGCATTGCCGCAAATTTCTGATTTTTGAATGCCGATTCCGAAAACTTCTTTTATTATTCCCGAGGAGACAACTTTTTCGGGGCTGTCAAGAACTATGTTTTTTCCGTTATTCATGACAAGCACGCGGTCGGAACAGCTGAGCGCCGTTAAAAGATCGTGAAGCACGATCACAATTCCGCGGCCGCTGTCGGCAAGGGGGCGGAGAATTTCAAAAAGCTCAAAGGCGTTTGAAACATCAAGATAAGTTGTCGGCTCGTCAAGGAGAATATAGTCGGTGTCCTGACAGAGCGCCATGGAGATATATACCTTTTGGCGCATACCTCCCGAAAGGGTGGAAAGTCGGCGGTCGGCAAGCTCTTCAAGGTTCAGCTTTTGCAAACACTTACGAGCAAAGAGCTTGTCTTTTTCCGAATATACTCTCGGAAATGAAAGATGTGGGAATCTGCCGCAAAGCACTGTTTCTAAAACCGTCATGTCGGGAGTTTTCCTGCCTTGGGAAAGGCAGGCGATTTTTTTTGCACGCGAGCAGGAAGAGCGGAGGGCTTCTCCGTCGATTGAGATGTTGCCCGAAAAAAGAGGCAAAAGCCCCGTAATCGTTTTCAAAAGGGTGCTTTTTCCGCAACCGTTCGGACCGATGACCGCGGTGATGCATCCTTTTTCAAAGCTTGCCGAAAAGTCGGAAAGGATGACTTTTTTTTGATATCCCGAGGAGATGCTTGATAAGGTTATGGGCATATCATCTCTCCTTTCCTTTTATGAGTATAAACACAAAGCTCGGCGCACCCACAAAGGCAAGGATTATGCCGACAGGAATCTCGTAGGGTGAGAAAAATGTTCTTGCCGCTGTGTCGCAGGCGGTCACAAAGGCTCCGCCGAAAAGGGCGCAAAGAGGCAGAAGCGACCGCGCTCTTGTGGTTCCCAGCTTTCTTACTGCGTGGGGGACCATAAGTCCCACAAACGAAACAAGTCCCGCAACACTCACGGCACAGCCTGCAAGAAGTGCCGCAATAATAAGGAAAAGTATGCGGAAAAGCTTTGTGTTAAGTCCAAGCTCCGATGCTGTTTCGTCGCCCAAGGCAAGCACATCAAGTTCGTTTGATAAAAGAAAGAGAAGTAAAAGGCAGAGTGTTACTGCCAAGAACGCAGGAATAAGCTTTTTGAAGGATACTGCCGAAAGATCACCGATCTTGAAATCGGCGCTCATGACTGCAATATCGGGGAAAAATTCGATAACTGCATCGGATATTGCCGAAAGTACACTGCTCAGAGCAACCCCCATGAGTATAACAGTTGATTTTGACGAGCCCCATTTGATCGAGCCGAAGCTGATTATCGCCACTGCCGCAAGAGCTCCCAAAAAAGAGAAGAAAGACAGCTGCCATCCGCCATATATTCCGAAAACAGCGCATATGGTCACTGCAAGTCCGGCGCCTGAATTTACACCGATGATGCCGGGGGAGGCAAGCTTGTTGGCAAGAACATTCTGGATGACGGCGCCCGAAACCGAAAGGGAAGCACCCACAAGAATGCTTCCGAGAGTTCTCGGTAATCTTGAATAAACAAAAATGCGCTCTCCGACACTTTGAGTGCCGTGGGCTATAGAGTTCATAATATCGGTAACTGAGATAGCAACGCTTCCGCACAAAAGACTGAAAGCCGCAGCAATTATCAAAAATGCCGCGGCGGCAAAAAATAATACTATTGTCTTTTTTTCACTGTGCAAGAGTTTTGCAGAGGGTTTCATAAGCAATACCCCATAACGCGTTGGGCTTCAGGTTGAAAAGTCTTTTGTCCATATGGAAAAGTCGGTCTTCCTTTACTGCCGAAAGACTGTGCCACGCGGGAGCTTCCTCCATCATTTTTTTGATATTTTCAGCTACTGCCTTATCATTGTCTCCGACCTGAACGATGAAAATTCTGTAAGGGTCGGCTTTCATGATGCTCTCAATACTCAGATTTTCGAGCAAGGTCGTGTCGCTGTCGGCGATATTTATAAATCCAAGCTCCGACAGCATTTCGCCGAGCACTGTGCCGTAGCTTCCTTTGGCGCGTATATATCCCGCCGAGGCTCTAAAAAAAAGATAGGTCTTTTCTTCTTCGGGGATGTTTTTAAGAGAAAATTTCTCCTTTGTCTTTTCGATGCTTTCTTTGACATCAAGTCCGTTTTTTTGGAAAAGATCTTTTCTTCCGGTAATGTCGGTGCAGATATCAAGCATATAAAGATAATCATCAAAGCTGTCAACATCAAAATATATGACATTGAGATTCATGTCCTCAAGAATGTCGCACATTTCGACATTTGCCGCCGTGTCAGCGCTTGCAATAACAAGCTCGGGAGCGCTTGAAATCAGAATTTCAAGATCGGGATTTTTTGTTTTGCCGAGATTTGTGACTCCGTCTTTTTCGAGCCCGAAATCGTCAAAGGCATCGTCGGCACAAGCACAAACTTGTCCTCCCGAAAGAGTCCATACATCCGCAAAGCTTCCTGTCAGGCACGCGGCGCGATAAGTTCCTTTTTCCACCGAAACTGCGCGTCCCAGAGCATCGCAAAAGCTTACGCTGTCAGCCGTTTTTTTCGCATTGTCTGAAACCTTTGTGCATGAGCAAAAGAGTGTGATCACAGACAAAAGCAGAATGGAAAACTTAACCGATGATCTTGTTCTGCACATATTCAAAACCGAGTCTTTCAATTGTGTCGGCAAATCTTTCGCCCTTGATTCCCTCGTCTCTGAAGAGAATGATTGCACGCTCAATGGCGGAAAGGATTTCTTCTTCACTGACAAAAATCTTTGAAAGAGGGCGTCCGACGGCAGTCTTTTTGCCCCATCTTCCGCCGATGCAGAGCTTATATCCTTCACCGGCATCCGAAATTGCACCGAAGGGACACTTTCCGACGCATCTGCCGCATTTGTTGCAAACTGATTCGTCTATGACGATCTTGCCGTCCGAAAGGCTTGCCGCCTTCATGGGGCAGGCGCCTTCGACGGAGCATTTTGCACAGCAGCGGCATTTTTCGGTGTCTGTCGTGAAAATTTTCTGACCTACGATTCCAAGGTCGTTGAGGTCGGGCTTCACACAGCTGTTGGGACAGCCGCCGACGGCGATTTTGAACTTGTGAGGAAGGGTCACATTGTGATATCCTACATAAAATCTGTCGTGGATCTTGCGGCTGAGAGCGTATGTATCGATAAGACCGAAAACGCAGGTCGTACCCTTGCAGGAAACAACGGGTCGTATTTTCGGGCCTGTTCCGCCGGGTTCAAGCCCGCCTTTCGAAAGAAATTCGATGAGAGCGGGAATGTTGTCATAAGGAACCCCCTGAATCTCGACAGTCTGGCGGGTGGTCATGGCAATCTCGCCGCTGCCGAAAAGATCGGCAGCCTGTGCTATGTGACGACTTTCGTCGGTGGTTATCTTTCCGTTGCGGGTGATGACGCGGACATTGAAAATGTCGTCATAACGCTTGTCACGCAAAAATCCAAGCCCTTTCACTTTTCCTGTCTGTTCTGCTGTCAGCTTGCCGTTTTTGGGGGTGAGCCCGTGTTTTGCAAAAATGTCGGTGTTTTCCATGGTGTTTCTCCTTTGATATGTCGCAAATCAATTAAACCAATACAATTATATCACATTAAATTTGCCGTGTCAACAAAACAAAAGCATCCCCTGCGATTCGTTTTTTCGCAAGGGATGCCATGGTTATTTAATAGTTTGCTCTGGGCATTTTGTTGCTTTTGTACCCGTCATATACCTTATCGAGCGGCTGATCAGAATATTTTTCCGGGATTGAGTATGTTGTCGGGGTCAAAAGCTTTCTTTATGCCGCGCATCAGTTCAAGCTGACCTTCGCTGTAATCCTCGCGCAGGAAGTCTTTTTTTGCATAACCGATGCCGTGCTCTCCCGAAACAAGTCCGCAAAGCTCGCGGGCCTTTGAATAGAGAAGCTCAAAGGCTTTGTCAAGCGTTTCTTTCCATGCCTTTTCACCAAGCTCGTCGCGGCAGACATAAACATGAAGATTTCCGTCGCCGGCGTGACCGAAGGAGGGAATTCTCACACCAAGCTTTTTTGACACCTCGTGGGTGTAAAGCACAAATTCCGCCACCTTGTTTCTCGGAACGACCACATCACATTCGTCCATTTCGGTGGTCGATGCCTTGATTGCTTCAAGAAAAGCACCGCGCGCTGACCAGACAGAGGTCTTGCGCTCGTCGGTATCGACGATGAGGGCATCTTTCGCACCGTTTTCAATGCAAAGGGAGGCTACCTTGTCTATCTCATCTTCAACAACCTTTTTGTCGTTTCCGTCGACTGTGAGGATAAGATATGCGGGGGATTTCTTGTCGGGGAAGTTCTTGCCAAGATATTCCTCACTGAAAAGTATGGTTCCCTGTTCCATAAATTCAATGGCGGTAAGCGATGCACGGCTTTTTATGAGCTTGGGCACAGTGCCTATGGCTTTTTCTATCGAATCATAGGGAATGAGAAGCGAAACTGTGATTTTTGGCAGAGGCACAAGCTTGAGCACTGCCTCAGTGATGACGGCAAGAGTGCCCTCCGAGCCTACAATGAGGTCCTTGAGAGAATAACCCGAGCTGTTCTTTACGGTTTTTCCTCCGAGATGCATTATCTCACCTGAGGGAAGAACCACCGTGAGACCGCGCACATAATCACGGGTGACACCGTATTTCACGGCGCGCATACCGCCTGCGTTTGTGCTGATGTTTCCACCGATGGTGGCACTTTTTTCGCCGGGATCGGGGGGATAGAGAAAATCATGCTCTTCACAGAAAGCCGCAAGCTCCATCAGAAGCACACCCGGCTGTACCGTGACAGTGAGATTTTCTTCGTCAAGCTCAAGGATCTTGTTCATGCCTGTCGTTTCAAGCATGATACCGCCATGGAGGGCAACAGATGCTCCCACAAGACCTGTTCCGCTGCCGCGAACGACCACGGGGATTTTGTTGTGGCTTGCATACTCCATGACTTTTGACACTTCATCGGTGGAGTTGGCTTTCACAAGCACTTCGGGCATATGGGAAATTCCGCCCAGCTCGTCGTGGCTGTAATCATGACTGATGGCGTCGCCAAAGAGAACTCTGTCGGCAGACAAAAAAGAGATGAGAGCGTCAATATCTTTTTGCGATACTCGGTTATACATTTGCCTTGCCTCCTTTTATCTTTTCGATGAGTGCAGGTACGATCTCATAAAGATCGCCCACAAGCCCCACATGACATATATCAAAGATCGATGCGTCGGACGCTTTGTTGACGGCGACGATAAGATCTGAACCTTTCATACCTGCGGCAAACTGAACAGAGCCTGAAATTCCCAGACAGATAATAAGCTTTGGTTTCACTGTTCTTCCCGAAAGACCGATCTGACGCTTGGGGGAGAGCCAGCCCGATTCGATAAGCGGACGGGTGCCGGAAAGCTGTCCACCGAGAAGCTCTGCAAGCTCGCGCGCCATCTCAAGATCGCCTTCTTTTGAAAAGCCTCTTCCGCAGGCGACTATAACATCGGCATCCGAAATGTCGATTTCGCGGGGCTTTTCGGTGACCGAAAGAATTTGCGTGTCCGACTTTTTCATGCTGTCGGTGACATCCATTTTCACGACCTCGCCGCAGGAGGTTTCCGAACGGGAAGGAACCGGGAATATCTTGTATCTTACGGTGCAGAATTGGGGACGCGCATTGGGAGTGACGATCTGCGCCATGATGTTTCCGCCAAAGGCGGGACGGATCTGGACAAGATCGGTGTTTTCTTTCATCTTAAGTACAGTACAGTCAGCAGTAAGTCCCGCACCGCAGCGCGCCGCAACTCTTGGTGCCAGCGAACGGCCCATGTTTGTGGCGCCCACAAGCATCGACGATGGCTTTATTTTTTCGATGAAGTCATAAAATGCCGCGGTATATGGAGAAATTCTGAATTCGGCAAAGGCAGGATCGTCATATATGAAAACCTTGTCTGCGCCGTAATGGGTGAGCTCTTGTGCATATTCGTCGATATCCGAACCGATGAGTATTCCATAGACAGGGTGAGAAATGCTGTCGGCAAGCTCGCGGGCTTTCCCGAGAAGCTCAAGGGTTACGGGATGGAGCTTTCTGTCGGCAATTTCGCAGAAAACGCAAACACCGCGCCAGAGGGATTTGTCGACAGTTTCCTTTTTTTCTTCATCCTCCCAGGTGACAGCACCTGAGGGGCCTTTTTTGACACAAAGCTTGCACGCCTTGCAGGCGGCGTTGACCGAAAGCTTTCCGTCATCGTAAGAAAGAGCCTTGAAAGGGCAGATGTCAACAAGCTTTGAGGCTGTTGCAAGGTCAATTTTTTCGTTATGTATGATAAGTCCCATTTCGGCATCCTCCTTATACGAATTTACGCTCTTTCAGCAGCGCAAAAAGGCTGTCCGAAAGCTCGGCTGAATTTCCCTCAAGCATTTTTCTGTCTGTATTCTTTTCAGGCGGGAATATTTTTTCGACCTGTGTCGGAGAGCCTGAAAGACCGAGCTTTTTTTCATCCGCCTCGGGAATGTCGGCAACAGAATAGACCTTTATAAGCTCTTCGCAGTTCATGCTTTTTTTACGGTTGTAAGACGGGAGACGAGGTGTGTTGGCGTCTTTTTCAACAGTGATAAGACAGGGGAGCGAAAGGCGCGCCGTCTGATATACCTTGTCAAGATCGCAAACGACGGTTATCGTCTTTCCGTCGCATTCAAGAATCTTTGTGACATTGGCGATGTGCTCGATGCCCAATCTTTCGGCAAGCTCGGGACCTACCTGAGCCGTGTCCCCGTCAGTGGTCTGCTTCCCGCAGATGATAAGATCATATTTCCCCATTTTGCCGACACCGAGAGCAAGCGCGTAGCTTGTGGCGGCCACATCTGCGCCGCCGAATTTTCTGTCCGAAAGAAGAACAGACTCACTTGCACCCATGTAGATGGTTTCCTTGAGAGCGTCAATTGCCATGGGAGGCCCCATAGAAAGGGTTTTTACCTCTCCTTCGCACTTTTCGGCAAGGGCAAATCCCTCCTCAAGGGCGAAAAGATCATAAGGATTTATTTTGCTGTCTACTCCGTCGCGGATAAGAACGCCTGTGACGGGATCTACCGCCACCTTGTTTGTGCCGGGAACTTGCTTTACGCATACGATGATATTCATAAAAAGCTCGTCCTTTCATTGCGGTGCAATTCTACACCAGTATAATAATATAATTATAGCTTGTCAAACGGTGATTGTAAAGAGAGATTTTGTCCTTTTTTAGCATTATTTGATCGCGAAAAAACAGGCGTTATTTTGGTTTGTTCATTTTGACCAAAAACAAACCCCGGTTTTGTGAACTTTCATAATTGACACCTTTTGGCAGGTGAAATATAATTTATTGAGAAACATGAGGGAGTTGATTTTTGTGTCTTTGAAAATACCGTCTCCGAAGGAATTTTTCGGTTTTCTTCCCGGTGATGACAGAAAAATGATCCGTTGGGAAAAGCTTTGCGAATACTACGATGCGCTTAACGCCGTCTCTGACAGAATGGCGATAGAGGAAGTGGGACTTTCCAGCGAAGGAAACCGCTTTATTTTCATTTATGTATCCTCTCCCGAAAACATAAAAAATCTTGAAAAATACCGTCTGATTTCTGAAAAGCTTGCCGATCCCGAGGGACTTTCTGAGGATGAGATCTCGAAGCTTTGCGACAGCGGAAAAGCTGTTTGTGTGCAGCAATATGGGCTCCATTCCAACGAAGTCGGAGGCCCTCAGATGGTGCCCATCATGCTTCATGAGCTTGTCACCTCCGATTCCAAAAAGATAAGGAACATTCTTGACAATGTTATCTTTATTATCGCTCCCTGCAGCGAACCCGACGGAGAAATAGTATTTACCGATTATTACAACAAATATCTTGGCACCGAATATGAGGGCATGGTCTCGCCCTATCTGCGCCATAACTGGGCAGGTCATTCAAACAACCGCGACGGCATCCGCGAGATAGTCCGCGAGTTACAGCACATAAACGATGTGCTTGTGCGTCGATGGCATCCGCAGGTGTTTCAGGATCACCATCATCAGTGCCCATGGGAAGACCGCATGACGATTTCTCCCAACACCGACCCGTATTTTGAACCCATCTGTCCTCTTGTCATAAGAGAAGCGGGACTTTACGGCGCTTATATGGCAACTGCTTTGTCGCAGGCAGGAAGATGTGGTGTTGTTACGGGCGGAGATTTCTTCGACGGCTTCAATATCTCCTCCTACTCCGAATTTGCCAAGATCCATAACACCACCGGAATGCTCACCGAAAGTGCAGATATCAGCATTGCAACTCCTGTCACCATCGGAAAAGAACTTCTTGGCGGCTGTTATCTGAAGCCGAGCGTCCATTGTCCCGCCCCATGGCAGGGAGGAGAATGGCATCTTTGCGATATTGTCAGTCAGATGTACATTGCTTCGATGGCGCTTCTCGAATATGTGGCGTTGCATCGCAGGGAAACCCTTTCGGGTATGGCGCAAAAGGCGATCGTACAGATCGAGAGAGGAAGAAATAGTGCAGAAAAGTTCTATATAATCCTTCCCGACCAGCATGACAGTTCGGCGTGCGAGGTGCTTTTGAAGCTTCTGAAGCTTCAGGGCATCAAAATGTATGCCGCAAAAGAAATGTTCCGTGCGGTGAGTGCATATTTCCCGAAGGGCACGGTCATCGTTCCTGCGGCACAGCCGAAATATGCGGCGGTGAAGGCATATCTTCACAAAAATCCATACACCATCATTCCCTCAAGACTCCGTCCCGACGGTTCGCAGAGGATATCCGATTCGGCAAATGTCTGTGTCAGTCTTTGCATGGGGGTTGAGGTCGTGACCTGCGGCGAAGATATAGACCCCTCGCTTCTCGAAAGCTTTGCACCCGATCGACGGGTAGACTGCATCATGTCGCCTTTTGGCTATGACGGTGCGGAGGACGAGATAGCTCTTCCTCTTGCGGCTTGCGAAAACTTGAGTTACAAACACGCAAATCTTCTGCTTGAAAGAGGCAAAAAGCTTTTCAGAAACGATGTGGGAGATTTTACCCAAAATGACGGAAGACCCGTGCGCAGAGCACGCATAGGGCTTTTGAAAAAGAGCGCCACCTGGAATGAGGAGGGCTTTACGAGAAGTCTTCTCAAAATGTATTCCTTTGATTTCGAGATCGTGCTTGACAAGGAAATAAGAGAAAACGGAGTGCCTGAGGGTATCGATGTTCTAATAATCCCGGGGGATGACGAGGGTTCGCTTTCGGCGGGAGATGTGAGGGATATGAAAAAGCCCATCGAGCATCATGCGGGGCTTGGAAGCGCCGGAGCAAATGCTTTGAAAAAGTTTGTAAATGACGGCGGAAGACTTGTGGCGTGGGAAAAGTCCTGCTCTTATGTCAACCGCATCTTTGGACTTGGCATCCGCATTGAATCAAAGCCTTTGTCGGTGGTGTCTACCAACGGCTCGGTGCTGAAAGCCGAGATCTCCGATGACCGACTTACCCGCGGAATGCCGAAAAAATTCAACCTCACCCACAACAACGGGCCTGTCCTTTCTCCCACCGACCGTGATGGTAAGATACGTGTAATAGCAAGACTTGACGGTGAAAAAACCTTTGTCAACGGCTATGTCCGCGGAGAAGAATATCTTCTCGGCACCCCCTGTGTCCTGCGTGCCGTCGAGGGAAAAGGTGAGATTCTTCTTTACAGCTTCAACCCCGAATTTCGCAATCAGAACGACAGCACCTTCAAGCTTTTGTTCAATGCTCTTTATGAACAAGAATGACGATATAAGGCAAAAATACCACCCGCTTGGGTGGTATTTTTTGATATCAGAGAAGATTTTTGATGATCTCGTCGTGCGATTTGTCCGAAAGATAGGCAGGCGGAATGTCAAAAACAGTCTTGCAACCGCTCATTCCCTCGGAATTCATGCGGTATGCGGCTCTTGCATATGCCACAAGAACGCTTGCGGTAAATTCGGGATTGGAATCAAGCTTCAGGCTGTATTCGATGACATGGGTGTTTTCAAGCTCTTTTCCCGTTTTGCCGCTGCGGATGACAAAACCGCCGTGGGGAATACCTGCATGGTCGCGTTTGAGCTCTTCCATGCTTATGAAATGGACTGTTGTGTCATATTCGTCAAAATAATTTTTCATGGTGACGATCTCTTTTTCGATGCGTGCCTTATCAGCGCCCTCTTCTGCCACAACAAAGCATTCGCGGGTGTGCTTCTGACGCGCCGAAAGGGAGGGAGCCTCTCCGCTGCGGACAGCCTCAAGAGCCTCCTCTACAGGGATCGTATATTGTTTTGCATCAAGAACTCCGTCGATGCGTCTTATGGCGTCCGAGTGTCCCTGGCTTACGCCCTTGCCCCAGAAGGTATAGTCGGCGCCGTCCTTGAGGATACAACCGGCATAAAGACGGTTTAGCGAGAACATACCGGGATCCCATCCCACAGAGATGACAGCGATCTTGCCGCCCGACTTTGCGGTCTTGTCAACATTTGCAAAATGCTCGGGGATGTTTTTGTGGGTGTCAAAGCTGTCTATTACATTGAAATGCTCTGCCATGGCGGGAGTCTGGACGGGAAGGTCTGTGGCGCTTCCGCCGCACATAATGAGAACATCTATTTCATCCTTGTGTTCAAGAACTGTATCCGCGTGGTAGACGGGAGTATTTCCGAAAACGGTTTTGACGCTTGCGGGATCGCGGCGGGTAAAAACGCATGAAAGGATCATGTCGTTGTTCTGGCGTATGGCACATTCGGCACCGCGCGCAAGATTTCCGTAGCCGTAAAGTCCGATTTTTATCATTTATATCACTCCTATTGCTTTTTACCTTATAAGAATAATACTTTTGAGCTGCTTTGTCAATTGTCTTTTATGAATTTTTGCCGTGATTTTTCAAAAAAATCTGATTTTGTATAAAAAGCAAATCCCCCAAAACAAGAACTTGAGTTTGAGACTCGCGAACAAAAGTTGTATAAAAATCAAAAAAATATAGAAAATTCCAATCAAAAATAAAAATATTTCAATTTTCAGAACGTTTATTCTTGACAAATGTTCGTTTGTGTGTTAATATTATTTCGAACATTATTTCGCTATAAATTCAGCAACGGAGGAATAAAATGATTTCTGAGAAAGATATAACAGACAACAGCTATGCTTCCGGCAAGGGAAAAAATGCAGGAAGAATCGTACTCCACGCCGACCTCAACAATTTTTTCGCGTCGGTGGAATGCGCAAATTCTCCCGACAAAACGCTTTTCGGGAAGCCGGTGGCTGTCTGCGGCAACAGGCAGCTTCGCCATGGTATTGTGCTGGCAAAAAACGAGAAGGCAAAATTCTATGGGATACAGACAGGGGAGACCATATCGGATGCTTTGAAAAAATGTCCGGCGCTTGTGATATTGTCTGCACACTATGAACTTTATATGAAATATTCCCGTGCGGCACGGGAGATATATCTTCGCTACACCGATAAGGTCGAGCCCTTCGGCATGGACGAGGCATGGATAGAGCTTTCGGACTGCCGCGACATAAAGACAATAGCCGATGGTGCAAGGGTTGCCGATGAGATAAGATGTGCAATCAAAAAAGAGCTTGGCATTACAGCCTCTGTTGGGGTTTCTGACAACAAGGTTTTTGCAAAGCTCGGCTCGGACCACAAAAAGCCCGATGCCACCACCGTCTTTTCCCCTGCCGAATACGAAAGTATAATTTCAAAACTTCCCGTGTCCGAGATACTTTACGCAGGAAAAAGCACATACCGGACACTTCGCAGCTATGGCATCACAACAATAGGTCAGGTGGCAAAAAAGGATCCGTTTTTTCTCAAAGCAATACTTGGAAAAAACGGACTCACTTTAAGGGAATTCTGCCGCGGCGAGGATATGTCGCAGGTGGCATATTTCGGGGATGTTCCCGCTGCGAAATCTTTGGGGAATTCCACAACACCGCCGAAAGATATCGAAAGCTTTCTCGAAGCAAAACTTATCCTTTCGTCGCTTTGCGATACGGTCTGCACGCGTCTGCGCGCCGAAAAGCTGAAATGCCGCGGGATAAAAATGCACTTTCGAAGCACCGATCTTCATTCTTTCGAGCGGCAGATGCCTTTGGGCTTTTATACCAGCAGTGCGCGGGATATGCTTGCTTTTTCCTGTATGCTTTTGGCACGGAGCATTGACATATCAAAAACTCCTTTGCGCTCGATAGGAGTTTGTGCCATCGACCTTTCTCCCTCCGACGGATTTTGTCAGATGTCACTTTTTCCCGAGGATTCCGGAAAAAAAGATGTCATTGATTCGACGGTAGACAAAATAAGACACAGATTCGGATTTTCCAAGATCTCCTCGAACGCGCTGTCTCTTTGCGACACAGATAAACTGGGAAAAATAGAACGCGGATATGAGGTATTCACCCATTTGAGATGAATGTTCTCAGACAACTCTCACCGCCGCGCAGGTCATATCATCCTCGCGCAGATTTATATTTTTTGCCTTTGAAAGGATCCTGTCGCAAAGGCGTGACGGATCGTCCCCCGCATCCTGCGCCAACATTTCGCATAGCCAGGGAGCATCGTCGGAGGACTGGACTATGCCATCGGACAGCATAAGGACGGTATCGCCCTTTTCAAGAACAAATTTTGTGCTTTCAGCGCAAAAGGAACGGACGATTCCGGCAGGCGGAGTAAAGGAGGCTATCTTGTAAAGCTTCGAGGCGCGGAGAATGTATGCAGGGGCGGCACCTGCCTTGATAAAGGCGGCATCCCCCGAAAGAAGATCGATTTCAAGAAGATCAACCGTGGCAAAACTCTCGTCGTTCTTTGAAAGGAGAAGATTGTTGAGCATCTCGAGGGTGACATTTTTGTGGGTGCCGGTGGTGAGAAGCTTTTCAAGAAAAATGGAGGTCAGTCTTGAGGTGAGAGCGGCACTCCGTCCGCTTCCCATACCGTCGGAAATGAGAGCGTAGAAATAATCCTCGTCGCTTTCAAAAAAATTCACACTGTCACCGTTTACTCCGCAACCGCCCTTAGCGCAGGCGCATCGGGCATATTCAAGCCTGATCTTGCGGGCACGCCTGATCCTCATGATCATGCCGTCACCGTGACCGATATATTCGGGCTCTCCGAAGAAATAGCCGCACTTTTCACTGAGATATTCCGAAAGCTCATGGGAGGTGCAGGGGAATCTGTCAATGATGACCCCGTGTACATCGATGATCTTTGACCTCTTACCGTAGGCGCTCACAGATGAAAATCTGACACCTATCGCCGCAAGGGCGTGGCGGGCTTTTTCTTCAAGAAGCGGGTCGGGGGTCATGTCGGTTTTTTCTTTTTGAGAAGTATATTTTATAAGTCTTGCCATACTGCTGTACTCCGATGCGAGGATTTCTGTTTTGTTGTCGCGGAAATGATCGTTTATAAGATGGGTGTAGCTGTCATTAAGCTTTTCGACTATCTCTGAAAGCTTTATACAGCTGTCGGCGTATTTTTCCGGAAGATCGCTCTTTTTAAGCCCTCCAGATAAGAGTCGCTCGCAGATGATATCTTCGGCGTTTTCTGATTTATAAAGCTTTTTGCTGTAACAGCTTTCATACATTGAGCATCCCACGCAAATGCTGTCGAAGGTCTTTTGCACCTGCTCACGGATCTCCTGCTCGGAGGGATATTTCAGCTTGTCCGAAACGTTGTAGACCATGTCCGAGATGGATGAAAAGGCATGAGAAAGCTTTTCATATTTCGCATTATCCTTGAGAATTGGTGAAAAAAGCGGACGGGAACTTTCAAATATTTTCGGAAGAGTCGCCGAAACAGGAATGAACACAACACCTCCCGCAATCGCTCCCGAAAGACAGCTTCTGATATCGTTTGTCGAAAACAAAAATGTAAGAACGGTAAAAAGAGAAACAAAGCAAAAGACCGCCTGACCCCTTTTTCGTTTGTCGCACAGTCCCGTCACAAAGCCTGCAATTCCCAAAGGGAACGCAAGAACTGCACTTAAATTCATGCCTGAACAGGCAATTCCGCAGATAAGCCCCACAAGAAGCCCATGAACAGAGCCACCGCGCAGAGCGGAAAACAGCGTCAAAAACACCGATAAAAAAACTGCGGTTGAGAATAACGGAAAGCTCATGTAAGAAACGGCAAAGACCGCAACAAAGCATACGGTACAAAACGAGCCGTTTACAGTGACGCTGTCGCTTTTGGGAAAAGAGGCGACAGAGCATAAAGCGTAGGTGACGGCAGGAAGACAGATGGCATAAGATACTGCTGTCAGCACATATTCCTTTTCTAAAACACCGACTACCGCTGTTACAAATGCACACAGAACAGACAAAAGAGACGACAGAAGAAGCTTTCTGCGAGGTTTTTCATTGAAGTCATATGAGCTTAACAAGGCTCTTGCAAAAAAAGCAATGGTGTTCACGGCAAAGGCGGGTGCGATACCGTAAGGATAGGTGACACACGCAAGGCTTGCGCCGAAATAGGAGAAAAAGCAGTTTCGTCCCGAGGCAAAAATGAGCGCTGTTCCGCAGGGATATATGCCGTAAGGCAGTCTTGCACACCCAAGGATGAAGCCGAAAAGGGCGTGAAATGCCGCTGACAGGAAAGCAGAGGTTTTTGTGCTCTTTTTTTCGTGGCTAATCCGGGTTTTGTCGGGTCTTGTGCTTTTTGTTGCCGAAGGGTCTTTTTTGACCTCATCGGTTTTGACAGATAACAGAGAGGGCATTTCTTCACTTCCGTTCTTTTGGTAATTTTTGGTATTTTTTCTATCCTGTACCTGTATTATAAAATGCGCTTTGTGAGAAAAAGGTCGAAAGGAGTAAAGAGCTTGACTTTTTTTGAGGCGGATAGTATAGCGGACTGCAAATTCATCTTCGGAAGCGATGCCCACAGCCACGGATCTCTTGATAAATATCCCGTCCGTGACAAGATTTTCGACATTCTTGCTCTTTGCGAGAATGATATTACCAATATTGCCCGCGTGTAAGTTTTTTTGAAAAATCGCTTGACAAAACGGGAAAGCGGATTTATAATAATTCAAAGGCCATAAAAAAGACATGGGTCACAATTTCGCCGTCAAGAGAGAGCACCATTCGGTGAGAGGTGCTTACGGAAAGGGTTTTGACTTACCGCTTTTTTGCCTCGGGGAGGAAATGCCCCGACGTTTGCCGCGTTAAGGCACCGGAACAAGGGCGTTAAAAAACGCCGAAAACGGGTGGAACAGCGCGTTTTGCGCCCCGCGGAAAGAGATTTCTGCGGGGTCTTTTTGTTTTTTTGTAAAAATTTTCAGGTATAGAAAGGAAGCGTTAAAAATGCTTAACATCAAACTTAAGGACGGCACTGTTTTTGAATTTGAGGGCGGTACTGCTCTCGAGCTTGCCGAAAAAATAAGCGCCGGTCTTGCAAGAGTTGCTCTTGCCGCAAAGATCGACGGAAAGGTGACAGAGCTTTCGACTGTCATCGACTCTGACTGTGAAGTCGAGCTTCTTACCTTCGACTCGGAGGACGGAAAAAAGGTCTATAATCACACCGCATCCCATGTGCTTGCACAGGCGGTAAAGCGTCTTTTCCCGGCCGCAAAGCTTACCATCGGTCCTGCCATTGACAACGGTTTTTATTATGACATCGATTCTGAGGTTTCAATCACTGCCGACAATCTTGCAAAGCTTGAGGCAGAGATGAAGAAGATCATCAAGGAAGATCTTGCCATCACCCGCTTTGTGCTTCCCAAGGCTGAGGCTGTCGCTCTCATGAACGAAAAGGGCGAAAGCTACAAGGTAGAGCTCATCGAGGAGCTTCCCGACGGCGAAGAGATCTCGTTCTATTCCCAGGGTGAATTCACCGATCTTTGTGCGGGTGCACATCTTGCCTCCACAGGCAAGCTCAAGGCTGTCAAGCTCACCTCCTGCACAGGTGCATATTGGAGAGGTGACTCGAAGAACAAGATGCTTCAGAGAATCTACGGCACCGCTTTCCCCAAGCAGGCTCTTCTTGACGAGCACCTTGCCCGCATCGAAGAGGCAAAGAAGCGCGACCACAACAAGCTCGGCCGTGAGCTTGAAATCTTTACAACAGTTGATTATATCGGTCAGGGTCTTCCCATCATGCTTCCCAAGGGTACACAGATCCTCCAGACTCTCCAGCGCTTTGTGGAAGACATCGAAGCTGACTGGGGCTGGGACCGCACAAAGACCCCTCTTATGGCAAAATCCGATCTTTATAAGATCTCGGGACACTGGGATCACTACAAGGACGGAATGTTTGTTATGGGTGACGAGGAGGACGGCAAGGAATGCTTTGCTC
Organism: Eubacteriales bacterium; assembly: GCA_045532035.1. GTDB lineage: Bacteria > Bacillota > Clostridia > Oscillospirales > CAG-382 > UMGS1052. The sequence continues at coordinate 22,925 of JAZSFD010000103.1, forward strand.
TGCGTCCGATGACCTGTCCTTTCCAGTATCAGGCATATCCCAACAGAGCCCGCTCCTACCGCGATCTGCCCATGAGACTTGCCGAGACCTCGACCCTCTTCAGAAATGAGGATTCGGGCGAAATGCACGGCCTTATCCGTGTCCGTCAGTTCACTATCTCCGAGGGTCACCTTATGTGTACTCCCGAACAGCTTGAAGACGAATTCAAGAGATGTCTTGAGCTCTGCATCTTCATGCTCAAGACCATCGGACTTTATGAGGATGTTTCCTACCGCTTCTCTCAGTGGGATCCCGACAACCGCGAAAAGTATATCGGCACCGAGGAACAGTGGAACGAAGCTCAGGGCATCATGAAGAACATCCTTGATAACATTGGCATCGAATACAAGATCGGTGTCGGCGAGGCTGCCTTCTACGGCCCCAAGCTTGACATTCAGATCAAAAATGTCCACGGCAAGGAAGACACTCTTATCACCATCCAGATCGACCAGATGCTTGCCGAAAAGTTCGGCATGGAATATACCGACCGCGACGGCACAAAGAAGAATCCTTATATCATCCACAGAACCTCCATCGGTTGCTATGAAAGAACTCTTGCGCTTCTTATCGAAAAATATGCCGGTGCCTTCCCCACATGGCTTGCGCCCACTCAGGCAAAGATTCTTCCTATCAGCGAAAGCCAGCATGAATATGCACAGGAGGTCTATAAAAAGCTCCGTTCCTATGGCGTTCGTTGTGAGCTTGACACAAGAAACGAAAAGATCGGCTACAAGATCCGCGAAGCTCAGCTTGAAAAGGTTCCCTATATGCTCGTAATCGGCGAAAAGGAAATGGCACAGAATGCCGTTGCCGTAAGAAGCCGCAAGGAAGGCGACAAGGGTGCTGTCTCTGTTGATGAGTTTATCGAACACATCACAAAGGAGATCCGCGAGAGAACTCTTAATATCTGATTATTTCGCAACAAAGCAGTATAATAAAAAGACAAGGCTCGGGTTTGAAAATCCGGGTCTTGTCTTGGTTGCATCAAAGGAGACGCGATGTTCAGAGAGTTGACAAGAAAAAACAAAAAGCTTTCGGATGACGAATGCATCCGCATACTCAAAAGCGAAAAGCGCGGAGTGCTTTCGGTCATCGGAGACGAAGGCTATCCTTACGGAATGCCCATGAATCATTTTTATGATGAACGGGACGGCAGGGTATATTTCCACTGCGGCAAAAAAGGCCATCGTCTTGATGCACTGAAAAGGAACGATAAGGTATCTTTCTGCGTTTATGACGGCGGCACAAAAAGTGACGATGACTGGGCGCTCAACATAAAAAGCGTCATCCTTTTCGGCAGAATGAATATAATAGAAGACAGCGAAAGAATAATCGATATAACCCGCAGGCTTTGTTATAAATTTACACAGGACGAAGAATATATCGAAAAAGAAATCGAAAGCTTTGCCTCCGAAACACTTCTTCTTGAGCTTTGCCCCGAGCATATCTGCGGAAAAGCGGTAAAGGAAGCATGACGAAAATATTTTAAGGAAAGGCGGTAAAACAAAAATGGCATATCTTAAAAATCCAACTGCACATATGCTTTCAAATGCCATAAAAGGAGAGAGTGAATACAAAAAGCTGATATCCTCCCTTTCGGACTATAAAATCAAAAACTTCAAGCAACCGCCTGCCTTTGTGACAGGTCTTTCGGACACACCTTTTTGTGCCCTTGCGGCATCGGTGGGAGAATGTTTTTCGGAAGTATCCGATTTTTCGGGCACCTCTATGATAATTGCTCCGGATGAAAAAAGCGCGGCATATATGCGCGATCTTCTGTCATCGATGATCGACGGGGTATATCTTTTCCCGATGCGCGATTTTGTTTTTCACAACATCGAGGCTTTTTCGCATGACACCGAATATGAGCGGCTTGAAATATTGAGAAAAATTTCCGAGGGACAGGCAAAAATCGTCATCGCGGTTCCCGAGGCGGCGCTGTCGCTTTTGCCGCCTGCAGAGAATCTTTCGGATAAGATCGTGCTTTCCCAGGGCGACGAATATCCCATCGCAGAACTTCTTGAAAAGCTCTGCCTTTACGGCTATTCCGAGACAGACACGGTTGAGGGCAAGGGACAGTTTTCCCACCGTGGAGATATTGTGGATGTCTTTCCGCCTGATGCCGAATATCCGGTGCGAGTTGAGTTTTTTGGCGACGAGATCGATGCCTGCGGATATTTTGACATTCTGACCCAGAGAAGGCTCGAAAATGTTACGGTTTTTGAAATCACTCCCTCAAGAGAGATAATGCTGACAAAATCTCAGCAGGAAAAATGCCTTGCAGCGCACAGCGAGCTTGTCGGAACGCTTGAAAAGCGCATAGCAAAGGCAAAAAAAGGCGGCGACAAGCTTGAAGTTCTATCTCTTGAAACAGCGCTTGACAAGCTGAAAACAGAGGGGGAGAGGCTTGAAGAGCTGACCCTTGTGAATATTGACAAATATATTCCTCTTCTTTCTGACGAAAGAACCTGCCTCTTGTCGCATCTTTCGGGATGTCTTTTTGTTGTTGATCATCCCAAAGTGCTTGAAAGAATAAAAAGCACCCTCTGGCAGATGAACGAAACGGTACTTTCTTTTATCACGGCAGGCGAGCTTTCACCACAATGTACGGATTTTATGCTTGACGAGAGCTTTCTTGCCGAAAAGCTTTCGAAATTTCCCTCTGTCATCACAAGTTTTTTTGCTTCCCGCGTCGATTCACAGCTTTCGGGAATATACAATTTTGTTTCAAAGCAGACTGTACCCTTTGGAAAGAATTTTGATGTGCTTTTTGATGACATCGAGAATTACAATTCTCTTTCCTACAAGACAGTTATACTCACCGAAAACGAGCGCTCTGCAAAGGAGGTTTCGGAAATGCTGGCGGCAAAGGGACTGCACAGCATAGTTTCGACGGTGGCGGGAGTGAACGAGGCAAAGAATGTCGGAAATGTTTGCTTTTGTGTTCATGACGGAGATTTCCTGCGCAATTGCAAGCTTTTGGGCTTTGAGCTTGTCCATTCGGGCTTTGCCCTTGTGACCGAGGGAGAAAGATCTCTTCTTTCAAAAGGAACTCTCAGAACACAAAGGAGAAGCACCTCAAAAAGCGCAGGACAAAAGATACTTTCCTATCAGGATCTTACCGTCGGCGATTATGTGGTACATTCGGTCCACGGAATTGCGCGGTATGAAGGCTTGAAAACGCTCACCGTCGATGGCGTTACCCGCGATTATATTATGCTTCAGTATGCAGGAAGCGATGCTTTGTATATCCCCGTCGGACAGCTTGACAGAGTTTCAAAATATGCAGGCTCGGGAGAGGCTGTGCGCCTTTCAAGTATGTCGACAAAAGATTGGCAAAAAACCAAGGCAAAGGCAAAAAAAGCCGCCAAAGATATGGCGAAACAGCTCATTCAGCTTTATGCCCAGCGCGCCCGTTTGCCCGGCTATGCTTTTTCGGCTGACACCGAATGGCAGAAGGAATTCGAGCAGGGCTTTGAATTTGAGGAAACCGACGGTCAGCTTTGCGCCATAAATGAGATAAAGGCGGACATGGAAAAACCGCATCCGATGGACAGACTCCTTTGCGGCGATGTGGGCTTTGGCAAGACCGAGGTGGCGCTTCGTGCCGTATTCAAATGTGCCATTGAGGGAAAGCAGGCGGCAATTCTTGTGCCTACCACTATCCTTGCCATGCAGCATTTTCAGACGGTTATGTCCCGTATGAAAGGCTTTCCTTTCAAAATAGAAATGTTATCCCGCTTCTGCAAGCCAAAAGAAGCGGCGGCAATTGTGAAAAGACTTTCGACAGGTGAGACCGATATTGTCATCGGAACGCACAAGCTTCTGGGGAAAAATATAAAATTCAAGGATCTCGGGCTTCTTGTGGTTGACGAGGAACAACGCTTTGGTGTGGCACACAAGGAGCGTCTGAAGGAGATGTCGCAGAATATCGATGTTTTAACTCTCACCGCAACTCCCATTCCACGTACCCTCAATATGGCAATGGCAGGCATCCGCGATATGTCTGTTCTCGAAGAAGCTCCCACCGACAGATATCCCGTACAGACATATGTCCTTGAGCATGACGATTTTCTCATTCTTGAGGCGATAAAAAAAGAACTTCGCCGCGCGGGACAGGTCTTTTATCTGCGCAACCGCGTTGAGGGAATCGAACAGACTGCAGCAAGATTGCGCGAAAAACTGCCCGACGCGGTTATTGCCTGTGCTCACGGTCAGATGACAAAGGAGGAGCTTTCGGATATCTGGTCGGCTCTTGTGGCAGGCGAGATAGATATTCTTGTCTGCACCACTATCATCGAAATGGGAGTTGATGTGCCCAATGCCAACACACTCATTATAGAAGACGCCGAACGCCTGGGACTTTCTCAGCTTCATCAGATCCGCGGACGAATCGGAAGATCAAATCGCAGAGCTTACGCCTATATTACCTGGCGCCGATCGGCAGAGCTTACAGAGATCGCATCAAAGCGCCTTGAAGCCTTGCGTGAATTTACCGAGTTCGGCTCGGGCTTCCGCATTGCCATGCGTGATCTTGAAATACGCGGTGCGGGAAATCTTTTGGGTGCTGAGCAGTCGGGGCATATGGAGGCTGTGGGATATGAGCTTTATATCCGAATTCTTGAGGAGGCTGTTCTTGAGGAAAAGGGAATCATCCCCAAAAAGGAAGCCGAGGCGACGATAGATCTTCGCATCAACGGCTATATTCCTGAAAAATATATCAGAACCCCCGGCGGAAGAATTGAAATGTACAAAAAGATTGCCGCCGCCCGCACCCGCGCTGAGATCGATGAGGTGCGCGACGAGATGCTTGACCGCTTCGGCAACATCCCGAAAGAGGCAGAAAATCTTTGTGAAATATCGCTCTTGCGCGCAAGATGCGAGGATTGCGGCATTGTCAAGCTTGAGCAGCGCGAAAACAAGCTGATTATATATCCGACCAAGGTTGAAAAATCCAAAGCGGTAAGCCTTGCTCTGTATTTCAAGGGAAGAGTTTTGCTTTCGATGGGACTGAATCCTTGCTACAACATCAAGCTTGAAAAGGATGAAGATCCTCTGAAGCTTGCGGCATCTTTTGTCGCACAATACGAAAAATTGGTTGAAAAGGGCGAAGAATAAACTTTATTTATGCAAATAGCACAAAAACGCATCTTAAAATATGATTAAAACGCAGAAATTGCGCAAAATCATGTTAATTTCTGCTTTTTTCACATTTTCCTTGTTGACAAATCCAAAAAAATGCGTATAATGAAAGTACAGAGAGGAAGACCTCTACTGGTTTCAAAGCTCGATACAAGGAGGTAATGCCCATGAACGACCAGCTTCCGCTGTTGCTCCTCGACAACAGCAGTATGATGTCAGTCCTTAATGAGGGCGTTTTCAAGTGCCATAATTTGTCTCTCGAGGAAACGGCACAGATTCTTGAAACATATGACGATGAGCACATCCTCCGTTGCTTCAGCAACGGCGATATCGAAACGGTAATGTATGATTATCTGGGCATTCCCAAAAGGGACTTTGCGTATAAGCATATCCGCAACATGAGACCCGGACAGGACGCAATCGTGTTCAAATTATATATAACTCGTTCTGAAACCCAGCCTGTGATTCAGGCAGACGACGGAGTCGAAGCTAAAAAAATACAGAACGTATACGTTTATTGTCAATATATCTCGAGATTGTCCTGAAATAACGTGCAACAGTCGTCAAATCCCAAAATGTTTCAAACGGTAGTAAAAGAGCTGCAGCGTAGGACTGCAGCTCTCTTAGCGTTTCACGCTTCACGAGGGGGAACTTGTTCCCCCTCGTGGGCTCCCCCTCATGAGACGTTTTCTCACCGAAAACGCCTCATATAGGAGTGTTTTTTAGCAACAAAGTCGCCAAAAAACACAAATTATAACTGTACTTTACATGGCTTACATTTTTCACGACACAAAGAGCTGCAGCGTAGGACTGCAGCTCTTTGTGTTTTTTGATTATTGCAAAAGCTCGGAGCGCACCTGACCGTAATTGTCGTAATATACGACTCCAAGTGCAGATGCCGTTTCATAAAGCTTATCATAGAAAGCCTTTTCGCAAAGGTCTTTTTCCGCCGATGCTCTGATGCTTCCGCTTGACAGAACATATTCGTCGTCGAGCGGATATTTTTTTATGATATGATAGCCGTAAGGGCTTTCGACCAGATCGGAAATTGCGCCGACTGCCATCTCAAAGCCTCTTTCCTCAAGCTCGATGACGGTATCATTGTGAGTGATGTAATAGCCCACATAAGGATCCATAGAATCATCACTGTATACCGAAACCAGCTCCTCAAAAGGCTCGCCTTGTCTTACAAGGGTGAGAATTTCCTCTGCCTTTTTCTTTGCCGCAGCTTTTCCCTCGTCGTTAAGGTCAGCGGTCGAAACAAGAATGTGCTTTATGCGGATGTAGTTCTCATGGATGTGCGAAAGGATATTTTCTTCCAAAGTATATTCCGCACCGCTTTCGGGGGAGAAGCATTCGTTATATATCAGCGTTTGCAAAACGGAGTTTTCCTGGAGCTGTCTGAAAAGCATATCTGTCATATTGAAGACAGAAAGTGCTTCTGAATAGGAAATGCTGTCAACGCCGTTGTAGGTGTTGACGGTGTTGAGAATTACTTCGTCGACAAATTCTTTTTTGTATTCTTCGCTCATTTCCACCGAATTCATTGCCGCAAGAAGCTCTGTTGCCACATCGCAGCGTATCTCCAAAAGAGCTGTTTCCTCCCACATTTCCGGTGTGGAGAAAGGATATGCAGTACGCGCTTTGTTTAGATAATAGGAAAAGGCGGCGTAAGAAATATCTGTCCCGCCGACCTGCAAGATGAAAACCGTGTCTTTCTCATCAGGTATGACTTCAGGGAGAGACTCAAGCTCTGTCAAATCGTCACCGTCGGCTGTGTTTTCCTCCGAAGTTTCGGGTAATGCTTCTGTTTCGTCGGGAATAGCAGGCTCTGCATCGGTGGGGATATCCCCTGTGTCCTCTGCTTCGTTTTCGATGATATTGTTTTCGGTCGAAGTGTTATGATCGGCAGGTGCCTCTTCGGGGAAAGTCTGCGGAGCACAGGCAGTAAAAAGGAAAAACAGTGCCATAAGGAAGGATATTTTCTTCATAATATTCTCCTTGATTTTATCACAAAAAGAGGTCGCCCAAACGGACAACCTCTTTTTTGATAATTACTTCTTGTTCTTTGCGTCAACGATAGCCTTAACCTTGATAGGAAGACCATAGAGGTTGATGAAGCCTGCAGCGTCAGCCTGATTGTAGTCGCTTTCGCCGAAGGTTGCGATTTCTTCGGAATAGAGGCTGTAGTCGCTCCAAACACCTGCCTTGATGATGTTGCCCTTATAAAGCTTGAGCTTGACAGAGCCTGTAACGGTTTCCTGGGTTTTGTCAACAAAGGCAGAAAGAGCCTCGCGCAGAGGTGTGTACCACTGAGCGTTGTAAACAAGCTCTGCAAAGGTGAGAGCAAGCTCCTGCTTCTTGTGATATGTCATCTTGTCAAGACAGATGGTCTCAAGATAGTTGTGAGCGAAATAGAGGATTGATCCGCCGGGAGTTTCATAAACGCCACGGCACTTCATGCCGACAAGACGGTTTTCGACGATATCGATGATACCAACGCCGTTTCTGCCGCCGATCTCGTTGAGCTTGAGGATGATGTTCTTTGCGCTCATCTTTTCGCCGTTGATGGCAACGGGAACACCCTTTTCAAAATCAAGAGTAACATATTCGGGGGTGTCGGGAGCCTGGAGGGGAGAAACGCCCATTTCAAGGAAGCCTTCCTTTTCGTACATCGGCTCGTTGCCGGTGTCTTCAAGGTCAAGTCCTTCATGGGAGAGATGCCACATATTCTTATCCTTCGAATAGTTGGTCTCACGGTTTATCTTAAGAGGAACGTTGTGCGCTTCGGCATAATCGATCTCCTCGTCGCGGGACTTGATGTCCCATTCACGCCAGGGGGCAATGATGTGCATACCGGGAGCGAAAGCCTGGATGGCAAGCTCGAAACGAACCTGGTCGTTTCCTTTACCTGTACAGCCGTGGCAGATGGCGTCAGCGCCTTCGGCTATGGCAATTTCAGCAAGTCTCTTACCGATGATGGGGCGGGCGAGAGCTGTTCCGAGAAGATAATCTTCATAGACAGCGCCTGCTTTGACGGAGGGAACGACGATCTCGTCAACAAATTCTTCTGTAAGATCTTCAACATAGATCTTGGAGGCACCTGTCTTGATAGCCTTTTCTTCAAGGCCTTCAAGCTCGTCGGCCTGACCTACATTGCCGGACACCGCTATGATTTCGGGGTTGTTGTAGTTTTCCTTGAGCCACGGAATGATGATGGAGGTGTCAAGTCCGCCGGAATAGGCGAGGACGATCTTTTTTATGTCTTTCTTTTCCATTTTTATATATCTCCTTTGAAAATAATTACATTTCTTTTGACTTGCATAATTATACACTTAATTGCTGCGTTTGTCAAGGGGGATTTGCATAAATATTCGAAAAAAATCATCAATTTGTATATTTATTGCATATATGCACCTATTTTGCGGTTTTATGCGGAAAATTTGCCGAATATGCAGACTCAGATTTGAGGGTATCGGTCAAGCACCTGTGAAAGCTTGCCGAGAAAGCTCTTCTCTCCAACGGTGTTGACCTTGAAAAAGACGCCCTGACTTCCGCCCGAGCTTGCACCGCAGACCCGAACGGTGTCTCCCTGTTTTATCGCAAGCACCGTAAGACTTACGCGGTTACCGCCGAAATAGCTGTAACGCTCATAAACGCGCATTGCCACACGGCCGCCGGGAATGTCATAATCGGCAGTTTCCTCAAGGCTTGCCGAAATGCTTTCGCGTATGCCGTCATCAATATCATGCAGAAGCATATCAAAATCACATTTCAGAGTTCTTTCCAGCTTTGCCATTCGAGCTCCTCCTTAATAGAAAAATTTGTTGCCGCCGACACACATGGCAACCTCTCGGTTTTTGTCCATCCACGAACCTGTCAGCTTTTTGGTCTGATAAAACAGGCAATCTTTTGCGACAACAGTGCCGTTAAGGGCGCATTTTGCTGCAAGAATACATTCTCCCGTGGGAGTATTGTCAAGCTTGCCGTTGTAGGCGATGGTAAACTGAACGCTGCCTCCTCGGCGGTCATAGATGACCTCAAAAACATTATCGGGGAAAAGGGGACTTGCCACACGGTTTGTGATGACATTTGCCACGGCGATCTTTCCGTCAAAGGACGAATAGCGGCATTCGCAATGAAGCACCTGTGCCACGATGAGAATTTCATCGTTATAGTAAGTGTAGTCAATGTATTCCTCGGGCACTGTCACCTCGGGTGCCGAAATCCACACCTGATAGTAATAATCGTCCCAGGTCACATAACAGCCGAGCTTTTCCGAAACGGCGCGGACGGGAATGAAAGTGGTGTCAAGATAAAGCACCGCCGTATTTTCTTCGTCATATATCGAAAATGAAACTTCGTTTTCTCCTTTTGTGACAGTGGCGGTTTTTGTTTCATCGTCCCAGGAGACCGCAGCTCCCAAGGCTTCGGCTATGGCACGCACCGGAACATAGGTCGTATTGTTTTCGGTCTCAAGAAAAGCATCGACGGGGGTTTTGATGATGCAGCCGTTGACGACAACATCAATGGGTATTTCAAAGCCATCGATGGCATAATG
>JAZSFD010000072.1:0-11486 GCA_045532035.1 Eubacteriales bacterium
GTGGGTTTGTCAGTAGTCTGTGTCCCGAAAACCGATATTACGGTTTTCGGGACTTTTTTATTTTACAAGGCTGTAACTGTCATCGATGATCTTAAAGATCGTTTCGGTTTCGGCAGGAGAATCTACAAGCACTGATATCCAATGCTTCTTGTTCATGTGGTAGGCAGGGAAAAAGCTGATGTTATCGACGATATCGTCAATGTCACAGGGCTTCATCTTGACATTCATGACGGTGACCTTTCGGTCGGACAAAATACCAAGCTTTCGCGCGGTTACCGAAATGAAAACAGCATACCATTTGCCGTTGTAGCTCCGTCTCACGACAGCGTTTTCATCCTCCCAGGGAAATTCGAACTCATCTTTATATTTTTCGAGAATATATTTCCTGATATCGAAGAGCCGTCCTCTTGAAAAAGCTCCTCCGTCAAAGCATTTTTCAAAAATATCCTCGACAATCCTTTCGTATTCGGCACGCACCTGTCCCACAAAGGAACCGCTTGCATCGGACACCTTGTGAAGAACATATTCATCGCCGAAGGCGATGTCAGAAATATGAGAAAAAAGCCTGCCGTCACCGTCAAGTATTATTTTTAGTTCAAGCTGTCCCGACGCGATGCCGACAGTATATTCAAACCCATTTCCAACATTGTGAAAACCGTAAGCTATCAGCTTGTCGGGACAGGGCTTTCTGTTTTTGCATTCTATAATGTCCATTTTCCACCGCCGCATTAATCGTTTACTATCTGAATTATAACAAAAACGAAAGAAAATATCAACATCAAAAAACTCCGTCGCAGTTTCTGCAGCGGAGCTTTCATCTTTCAGTCTTCGATGTCCACAAGCTTTGAGAGCGGCACATTAAGTACCTCAGAAATAATAAACAGTGTCTTGAGCGACGGACAAAAATAGCAATTCGGCGCTTCCAGCTGAGAAATATATCCCGCCGAAAGCTCACAGGCTTCGGCAAGCTCCTCCTGGGTCATCCCCTGCAGCTTTCTGTAATATGATATTTTGAGTCCTATTTTCATCAGATTCATTTTGTACTGACTTGGCAACACTTATATCACCTCCGTTTGTCATATATCCGCCATTCACGCACATATTTTCTTCGCGTCAGACAGGCGGATGCCGAGTTTGCTCCGTAAACTCCTTTAATAGATATTATATCTTATTTACAAACGAAGTATTATATGATAAAATATAGTAAAGTTTATAATAATAGTAAAACTTATGTATTTTATAAGAATTTCATTGCAAAACATAAGGAAAGGTAGAAATGAAATTGTTAATTGGAGGTGCGGCAGGAATAGATCGCCTTGCCGAAGAATATGCCGATCGGATGCGCCTTTCAAAAATTATACTTCGTCCGCAATATAAGCTCTACGGAAGGTCTGCTCCGATCAGGCGAAATATGGAGCTTGTGCAAATGGCAGACAGAATTCTTGCTATTTGGGACGGCAGATCAAAAGGTACCTCTTTCACTGTCAGATATGCAAAAAAGCTTAATAAAATTGTTGAAACGATAATTGTGAATGACCTGTGAGGTGCAAAAATGTTGTTGCATAAAAACATGAGTTGTAATAAAATAAAGGCAGATATCGAAAAGCGTGGACAAATGATAAAAAATGTGATTTTTGATTTCAGGCAGGTGGTGGCATATTCCTTGCACATTTTCCATCCTTCCCGCCGATGGTTGACAGCAGATAGCGAAAAAGATAATATATAATCGACAAGTCTGACACGAAAGGAATCCGACGATGAACATAAATGAAATGCACAAGGAGTTTCAAAACTGTTCCTGCGGCAAAGAGCATAATTGCCCGATAGACCATGTGGTTATTCGCCGCGGTGCCCTTGATGAACTTCCCGTACTTTGCAAAGATTTTGGGGACATACTTCTCGTTTCTGACGAAAACACCTGGATTGCCTGCGCAAAGAACGCTTTTGACATTCTGGGCACAAAGGTGAAAAAGAACCTTGTTCTCAAAGAAAATGGAGATGTTGTGATTCCGAACGAAGAAAAGATCGCAGAGATTGAAAAGGCTCTTCCCGAAAAATGCGACCTGATCATCGGCACAGGCTCCGGAGTCATCAACGATCTTTGCAAGCATGTAAGCTTCAGGAAAGATCTTCCCTACTACATCATTGCCACGGCGCCTTCAATGGACGGTTACGCCTCGGTGGGTGCGGCACTTATTCTTGGCGGCATGAAGGTTACCCTCAACGCCCGTCCTCCAAAGGCGATAATCGCTGACACAGAAGTCCTTGCAAAGGCTCCTGTCGATATGATACGGGCAGGCTATGGCGACATCATCGGAAAGTATTCCTGTCTCAATGATTGGCGCCTTTCCGCTCTGATAAACGGTGAATACTTCTGCGAAAAAGTATACAATCTCACCTATTCGTGCGCAGAAAGGGTCAAAAGCCTTGCCTCGGGCGTAAATTTGCGCGATGAAGAGACCGTCGGAGCTTTGATGGAGGCACTTGTGACGGTGGGGATTGCCATGAGCTATGTCGATTGCTCCCGTCCCGCCTCGGGAAGCGAGCATCATCTTTCCCACTTTTTTGAAATTACAGGTATTCTGGAAAACAAAGAATACTTCTCCCACGGCATTGATGTTGTGTTTCCTGCAGTCGAGACCGCAAAGGTCAGAGAAAAGCTTCTTTCATCATTCCCACACAAAAAAATCTTTGACCGCAAGCTTTGGGAAAAAGAGATAAAACGGGTCTATTCCACCTCCGCCGACGGAGTTATCGCTTTGCAGAACAAGCTCGGATGGTATGAGAAGGATGACAGTGAAAAGGTCATTTCAAAATGGGCAGAGATAAAAAACATCCTCTCCGACTCCCCAACTCCCGAGGAATTTCTTGGCATGATAAACGCCGCGGGTATGAACTTTGACGATTTTGAAAGGCTTTATGGCAAAGAAAAGATAGCAGACGCCATACACTATGCCAAGGACCTCAAGGACAGATACTCTGTTCTTTGGTTGGATTTCTGCTATTTTGACTGAGGAGAAGGCAAAAATGATTGATGCAAAAAACATAAAGCTTGTGGCTTTCGATCTTGACGGAACACTGACACAGCACAAATCCAAGCTTTCTGTCGAAAACAGGACTGTACTTAAAAAGCTTTCGGAAAAATACCGCCTGCTGATGGTCGGCGCCGGTACCTGCCGCAGAATCTTCGAGCAAATGGAGCATTTCCCCATCGACATCATCGGAAACTACGGAATGCAGTATGCAAAATACAACAAAGAAGCAGCAGGCATTGATACCGTGCGAGACGAAGCCTTTCCCATTGACCGCGAAAAAACCGAAAAAAACATAACTTTTTTGCGTGAAAAATTCGGCTTTACACAGTTTACCGGTGAAAATGTGGAATATCATCCCTCCGGGTGCATAACTTTTCCGATACTCGGCACAAAAGCTGCTCTTTCTGACAAACTTGCCTTTGACCCGGACAGAAAAAAGCGCCGCGCCATATATGACGAAGTGAAAGAAAGCTTTCCCGATTATGTGGTTTTTGTGGGCGGTTCTTCCTCCTTTGACATGGCACCCAAGCCCTATGACAAGGCATATGCCCTCTCTCTTTACTGCGAAGAACACGGCATTTCCCACTCACAGGTGGTTTATGTCGGTGACGATTACGGCGCAGGAGGAAACGATGAGTCTGTATATCTTGCCGATTACAATTTTGTCAAGATAGACGACTACACAACGATTCCAGAAAAGCTTGCTTTTCTTCTTTGAGGTTTATGGGAGTTTGTTTGTAAATCGTTGCATTTGGTCGTTTTTTGTAAATAAATTGTTAAAATATCCGGCGTTTTGCAACTCATCATTGAATAATCCATGAAATAATGATATAATATCACTAAAGTTAAGAGTGTACGACAAATATTGTTTTGCACGCTTGGTTTTAATACATAATTTTAAGGAGAATTACCATGAAGAAGATTATTGCTCTTGCACTTGTTTGTGTATCTCTTGCGGCAACTCTCGCAGCTTGCGGCGGCAAAACAGGCGACTGCGGAATTTGCGGAAAAGAAAATGTTCCTGTAAAGACACTTACTTATGAAGGCGAATCCGCTGATTTCTGCAATGATTGCTACGAAGGAGCTAAGGCTCTTATGGATCTTGCAAAATCTCTCGGCTAATCACAAACTAGCAAAAAAGGTTCCTCACAGCGGAGGAACCTTTTTATTTTGACATTTCAACAAAAAACCGGGTGTTTCCACCCGGTTTTCTAAAACAATTTACGCCTTTTCAATCTCAGCGTCGGGAGCGTTTTCCTTAACGCTTTCGATGCCGTTGATGCAGCTTGCCTTAGCCTTGTAGCCTTCGGAGGTTGCGATAACTTCGCCATTCTTTGCCTTGAGACGGAAGCGGAATTCGCCTGCCTTGTCCTCATAAATTTCAAACTTGGGGTGCTTTACTGTTTCGAAGTTTTCAACAGTCTGGTCTTCGATCTCGCCCACACAGTTCTTCTTTACGCTTTCGATGCCGTTCATGCAAGCATCTTCGCTCGAATAAACCTCGGAGGTTGCAATAACCTGACCGTTGTTTGCCTTAAGGTCAAACTTTACGCCTGTTGCTGTTTCTTTTACTACAAACTTTGCCATAATTCTTTATCCTTTCACTTTTAGATTTTGCTTTGGGTATAGTTATATTATACTTTATATTACAGTTTTGTCAAGGAAAAAGATATATTTCAGGCAAATTTATACAAAAATCAGAAATTTTCCGCCTGTTTTATGAAATCATCCTGGTCAGCCTTGGAGAGGTTGACAAAGTATGCGTTCCAGCCACAAACTCGCACCTGGAGCGTGGAATATTTTTCAGGCATTTTCTGGGCGTCCCGCAAAACGCTTGCATCAAAAACATTTCCGTGAAGCGAAGAACCGCCGCAGTCAAAATAGCTTTTCAGAAGCGAATACATTCCGCAAAGTCCATCATCCCCCGATACTGCCGACGGATGGAGCACAACATCAAGCACCGAGCCGTTGGGGAATGCCGAAAGGTCCATCCCGGACACCGAGTTGATGAGAGATGTCACACCGCTTTTGTCCTTGCCTACAACTGCACAAAGATTCTTGCTTATCGGTTCACCTGCAAGTCTTCCGTCGGGAGTGGCAGCGGTCTTTGCACCAACGGTATAGCAGTGATCGATCGAAAAAAGTCCGGGTTTGAAAACACCGCCCCTGCCATTTTCGCGGCCAATAACGCAGGAAGCGGAGAAATCTGCCATTTCCTTTGCGACACTGTCGGCAACGGCGTTTCCGTTTCCGTATTTTTCTTTCATATTTGAGCAAATAAGTCTCAGTTTTTCTTCGCCCTGCCAGTTGTTCTTCATGACCTTGCAAAATTCTTCAAAGCTCAGCCTCTTTTCGTCAAAAACGATCTTTTTGACCGCGCAAAGAGAATCTGTAAGTGTTGCAATTCCCATGATCTGGAAAGCGCTGTTGTTATATTTTGCCGAACCTTTTTCATAAAGATCGATTCCTTCGGCAACGCTTTTGTCATACATTGAAGAAAGAATGGGATCGGCATATATCTTCGGATAATGCTGTTCCACACGGCTGATAAAAGCAATAGTCCTGTCACAAAGATTCGCTATCTGCGACTTGACGGCATTTTTGAAGCTTTCAAAATCGCAAATCTCAGGGGTGTCAACACCAAGCTTTTCGCCGCTTTGCATATCATAACCGCCATTCATGGCAAGCTCGACAGCTTTGGCAAGATTGACGGAGCCGTTGCCGGTGCAGGGCATTTCAACTCCCCATACGGCAGGCTCATAACAACCGATAAGCACATAATCAAAGGCTTCCTTTTCGCTGATGCCCACTCTTTTGAGCGACTCAACAGTGACCTTGTCATTGACAAAAACAAAGCTGCTGTTGCCGCCTCTGATACAGGAAAGCACACGCTTCACAAAGCTTTCGGGAGTCTTTTCGGAAACGCGCACATGGATCTTCGGGCTGTGAATATCAAGAGAATCATAGACATCAACAATAAGATATGAAAGCTCGTTTGTGACCTCGTTCCAATCGCAGTCAAGCCCGCCGATCATCATGGGCAGATCAAAAGGCACCTTCATCGACCAGAGCTTTGTCAGGAAATAACAGTAAAGCTCGCGTATCTGCTCTTCGGAGAATCTTCCGCTTTCAATATCGTTTTTGTAAAAATCATAAAGAAGCACATCCATTCTTCCCAGTGTTCTCACACGGGCGCCGTAGATAAACTCATGCACAGAAAAATATATGACAAGAAGTGCCAGTGCTTCATAAGTGTTGACAGGCGGGTTTTCGGAAATATTCTCAAGGCAGCGCGCTGCATCATGGTCAACTGATGCAACCGCTTTTGAATATCTTTTTATGAATGCGATAACGGCGCCAAGAGTTGTTTCGCAGGCGTCATAAAAATCCTTTTGCTTTTGTGAAAGGGTAGCTTTTCCGGCTCTTTCATTTCTCACCCTTTCAAGAAGTCCACCGAAACCCAACTCGAAAAGTCTTTTTGTGTTTGGAGAAATGTGTCCGAAATCGGGATTTGCGGCATATGAACCGTATTTCTGCCCGAGCTCTCTGTCTTCATATTCTGCTCCAAGCTCGTTTTTCATAACCCGTT
Source organism: Eubacteriales bacterium (assembly GCA_045532035.1). Taxonomy (GTDB): domain Bacteria; phylum Bacillota; class Clostridia; order Oscillospirales; family CAG-382; genus UMGS1052. The sequence goes on from JAZSFD010000072.1 coordinate 6,625, forward strand.
CGCTTGTGACCCAGGTCAGATGGGCAAATATCTTCGCAGAATCAAGCTTTTCGTGGAAAATGTCTTCTTTTTCAACCGCGATGCGTCCGTTTTCGAGGATATATTTCAACACCTCGGCGCGGGCTTTTGACATCGACACTTCACGCAGACTGTCAAAAATTTCTTCTGCACGGGGGAGAAGCTCTTCTCTTGAAAGGCCTGAGCCTGCAACCCAATTTATGTTTTTATACTGTTTTTCAAGTCGTGCTTTTCTTTCCCAAAATTTTCCGAATTCCATACGGCGCTCCTTTTGGTTTTTTCTTAATTATATCCCGACAAACACATAAGCGCAAGAGACAAAGAGAAAAAACAGGACATTTCGAAACAAAAAAGCCTCAACTTCTGTGCTTTTTTCGGATTTGTATTGAAGAATGAAAAAATGTGCTACAATTGGAAAAATGCTGTCTGAGGTGTGGCCATGATCTTTTTTAAAAAGCAAGAATATTCGCTGTCTTTCATCAACAATATCTGCTATGTGGCACCGGGCACCGGGAAATCGGTGCACACCGACCGCCCTTTTCACGGTCTTGTGTTTTACCGCTCGGATGATTGCATTTTCAACTTCGAACGCTTTGGCAGTTATCAAAGTCTTGAGGGCTCGGTGGTTTATCTTCCGAAAGGCTCTTCTTATCGTGTCGAAAAAATACACGAGCAAAAAGGATGTATCGCAATAAATTTTGATCTTGTCGAAAATATTGACGAAAAGCCTTTTGTTTTCAAAGCTGAAAACCGAGGAAAGCTTGAAAATCTTTTTGTACTTTCAGAAAAATACTGGAGATCGAAAAGTATTGATAAACGCTTGAAATGCCGCTCGCTGTTCTATGACATTCTTTCTCTCATCTGTGCCGAATATCAACCGAGTGAAAAAAAACAAAAGCTGAAAGATGCGGTTGAATATATTCATTCATCATATCTTGAAAAAGAGCTAAGTGTCGAGGAGCTGGCGCGCATTTCTGACATGAGTGCCACATATTTTCGCAAGCTTTTCGGAGATATCTATCATGTTTCGCCCATCAAATATATAAATCACCTCAAGATCGAGCACGCCAAAGAGCTTATTTTGTCGGATATGTACCCCACCGACGAGGTTGCACGCCTTTCGGGCTTTTCCGATGATTGCTATTTCAGGCGGGTTTTCAAGAACGAAACCGCTCTTTCTCCCCGCGAATACCGTAAAACAAAAAAATAACGGCATTTTCGGTTGACTTTGAATAACTTTTGTGGTATGATATTAAGGCTGACTGAAAATGCAGGCGTGGCGGAATGGCAGACGCGCTGGTCTTAGGAACCAGTGTCAGCGACGTGCAGGTTCAAGTCCTGTCGCCTGCACCAAGTCTTAATAGCTTGAACCTCTTTACCGTTGGTAAGATGTTCGGGCTATTTTGCTTTTTGTCGGAGTATGAAAACTTCGACGGTTAATGTGCATAGCAAAGCCGCAGGCGAATTTCGTCTGCGGCTTTGTAATTTTGTGTATCACCTTTCATAAATTCATGGTATAATAAAAAACACAAAAATATTTCTATTAAGATAAGAAAAGTTTATATAGAGAAGAGGAATATAGTGAGCGATAACCAATTTCAATATACTAATGTGCCACCCAAAAAATATATAATTTTAGATTGGAATGTAATTAAATATCTGAAAAATCCTCGTTCGAGAAAAGACGAGGACTGCATTATGAAGGATAATATAAAAAGATTAAGTAAAAAGTATTATTTTCCTTTTTGCGAATCTCATCTAAGAGATCTGAAACAAAGCGTAAAGCAGGGATCTGAAGATAAAGCTTATAGCGATTTGGATTTTTTAATAGATATAAGCGAAGGTGTTGGACTACTTCCAGATAGAACTATGGAAACACTTGCTAAATACTCCGCAAAAGAATATTTCAATATTCTCCTCAAAGAAGACCCCCCTTCTATAAAGTTAACGCCTAAACCACTCTCCATCAGCATTGTTGATATGGAAAAATTGGACAGGGATCACCCAATAAGACCTTTATTGGATCGAACAGGAGGAATCCTTTCACCAATTTCGTTTTATGAATGGTTAAGCGAAATATTCGTAACCTTTTTCGATGATCCCGATGTGTATAGAAAAATGAGATCGTATGTAGAAAAAATTCATAAAGATTTATGCTCTTGTGATACCATTGAGCCTTATGGTCGTCATTTAATCGAATGTTCAACACCATTTTTTGAATCAATAGCTATTCAAACTAAAGAAGAATTGGGCTTGGTTTGGAAAAATGTTGTCGATTCATGGTTGAGCATGAATTATCAAAACTCTGAACCCAACCCGCTTGAAGCGCTCTCGTTATCCTATGCATTATTAGACATGCATCCTTTGTTTCAAGAGAAGATGAATTCTAAGAACAAATTGGATAATATGGTAAGAGATTTGAAATTGATATGCTACGCTTCTTCAGGTGAATATTTAATTACTGAGGATAAAAAATGTTATGAAAAGGCAAAATTTATTTACCAAGTATACGGTTATAAAACTAAAGTCGTGAAAATTAATGAATTTATATATAGACTTTTATAAATGAAGAGGAGAATATATTATATGGATATTGGATTGCCAAAAGAATATAACAAATTCGATGGATATATGCTGATGAAATTCACTACATCGGGTACTTATCAAGAAGATTTTTTGAATGGAAAATTGTTTTTTAATACTGCAGATTTCTTTGCGCAATGTGATGATCAGGGACGCGGAGATTCTGACGAAGGAAATACGTTTATAGTAGATTATGAGAATCCTTTGCTAGTAGCAGCCAATCTTGAAAAGATTGGAGATGCTTACGCAATGGTTGTTCGTGATTACAAAGACAATCCTGAAGCTTATAAAAGAGGAACTGTGTGGGAGTATTCTGCTGCAATCAACCGCCGACGTAAAATAATATCAATGTACACCTTGTTTCTCAACATTGCTAATCAAACAATCGACCCCTTTCCGGTAGAAATGGAAAAGGAATTTGGACAGTACGGAATACTCGTCTTGAATCGTCAAGAATTCTTTGAAAGAGTTATAAAAGCAATCACTAGTAATAGTATGTATGAGAAATGGGGATTAGGTTTTGTTAATTATTTGCCCCAAGAGCAACAAAAAGGCTTGATAGACTGGCATCCGTTTATTAAAAAGCAAAGATTTAGTTATCAAAAGGAATTTAGAATATCTTTTGTTTCAAACGATGAAAAAGCAATCAAGTTGGATTTAGGCTGTTCTCTTAGAGATATTGCTGTGCCTATTATGGCCAAAGATTTGAATGAGATATTTTTCAAAGATGGGAAGTTATTGTATCCCACATATGAATAACACAAGGGTTCAAATCCCTCCTGCAAAAGCTCAAAAGTATCTCTTATAGTCCATACATAACTTTTAACAACTTGAACCGCTTTGCCGTTGATAAGATGTTCGGGCTATTTTGCTTTATGTCGGAGTTCGATAATTTTTTAAATTAAAGGAAAACCATTGGTATCCACATAAGGTAGATACCAATGGTTTTTGTCATTTTTTATAGACGGTCAATCCACTTTTCTGCCTTGTCTAAGCCATCTAAAAGCTCAACAAGGAAACGTGATTTTATTCCAATCACTTTTATGCGAAAAGCGTAAAACCATTTTCTTAAAGGAATAGCTTCAGTCCACACAAGAAACACTAAAACAGCAAGTAAAATCAATAAAATAATTGTCACTATGCTCACCCACTTAGTCCATCGTGTAGTTTTGAATATTCTGACGCAATGCTTGATACTGCATTTTAAGGAGATCCATAGACATATCAAGCATTTCGCCAGAAAAATTCTTCTGAGTAATTCTCTGAAGAGTTTTTTCCATTTCGTCAACACTAAGTCTCGTCAGTTCTCCGTAACCTTTTGCTCTACAAGCTGCTTTAATGTAGCGCAATTGTTCTTGGAAAACAGCTGCATCTTGCTTTCGTACGGATCTGTTAATTTTAACAGATTGAGCCATGGAGACAATTGCTTGTCCCGCAGTTGTTATTGCCTTATAAACGGTCATTTCGTTTGCCATAATAACAGCCTCCTAATTTTAAATAATTGTTTTGTCGCATAAAATTAAGGGGTAAATGCGACCTTTTAAATGGACATAAAAAATCCAGTGTAGCAATCTAAACTGCTGCTACACTGGAAATGTAAACTGTATATTTACACAAAACCTATCGTAGCACGCAAAAGACTGCTTCGCCTGCAAATAGCAGACACGATAAGGCTTTGTTATCATTGGACTCGACTTCGAATTTTATTTAATTTCTCGCGCAAAACGGTGGAGTACGAGTAGCCTTCCAATATATCATCATTACGAGAATGAGGTATTATCGGGTGGCATAACTGTGTAGCACCCTCCCTCAGCACTTAAAAGACATAATTTAAACACAACCCCCTTTTTCTTGACTTAATTATATTATATCCCCTAATTTTTTCCTTGTCAATAGATACAAAGAAAAATAAATAGTCACAAAGCCGCAGATGAATTTTCATCTGCGGCTTTGTGATTGTGGGTATCCCTCAGTCTTATATCGTTAACTCAGTTCATTCGGTTGTTTCCTTATTGGTGGCGTTCTGTGCGCCGTCTTTATTGCGCGCTTTCCATTCTGCATAATCACGCTTTCCTTCTTCTGATGCAAGATACTCCTGCATAACAGGCAACAGTATCCGTGCCAAAGATTCCATTTCGTATTCTGGGATACCCAAATCATTGCGAGGAATTTTCTTCTTTCTCGGCATGATGGAGTATCCTTTCTTATTTTGGTATACAATTAAGACAATACATTCAATCTTGGGCAGCTTGATTAAGCTG